>JAYTMT010000161.1:0-46871 GCA_043728315.1 Polaromonas sp.
TTTGCTCTGAGTCATCAGGTAGATGGCTAAAAACCAAATCGACAGGGGCAGCTTGGTGTGCTCAAAGACCGTTCCCACAATAGAGGAGGACTGGTAGCCACAAATGATGCACTCCCACAGCTGGCGACCATTGCCATTGCGGGTAGTAAAGCAGCGTGTGCAGGCGCATTTGGCGCAACTCCAGCCTTTAGGCCAGCGCGAGGCAAACAATGCGCTCTCGCATAGCTCGTCCGAACCGTACTGAAGTTGAAAGTCTCGCATGGATAGGCCTGCTTGGAATTGGATACGGTTCATTGCCATGGGGAGTCCTTAGGGTAACTGATAATAAATACAGTATACTCTTAAGTCACCGTCTGAGGCAAGTAACTAATCAGGTAGCCAATACTGGTAGAAATTTACATATGGCTACCTATTTTGGCTAAACATCCGCTGGCTATGCAGCCAATACTGTTCGCTTTGAGCGCTTCATAAGGCTTTTTACGGTTTTCAGCACAATGTCAGCGTCGTATGGCCGTAGTGTGCTACTAAGAATATAGCCACTTAATGACCTTGTTTTCTGCCCGGCATCGAAGCCCGAATGCCGATTGCCAAATCTTGCCCAGCCACTTGTGCTGTTGCGCTCAAGCGCTTTGTTCGCTCCGCACAGCCACTAAAGCCCCAACTTTTGCCCCACCCCAAGCAAGGTAGCCACCCCTAATGCTGCAAATAGTAGAGCAGCAATCCCATGCACCAAGCGCGTGGGGATACGATTGGCTATGCGGTTGCCAAGCAACACTGCTGGCACGTTGGCCAGCATCATGCCCAGTGTGGTGCCCGCCACCACGGCCACCAAGGCGTTGAATTGCGCGGCCAGTGCTACTGTGGCTATTTGGGTTTTATCGCCCATTTCGGCCAAGAAAAAAGCCAGCACCGTGGTGGCAAACACGCCGTAGCGCGAGGGGGTGGCGCTCATGCTGTCGTCCAGTTTGTCGGGAATCAGCGTCCAAACCGCCATGGCAACGAAGGACACGCCCAGCACCCAGCGCATGGTGAGCGGCCCAGCCAGTGAGGTGATCCACGCGCCGAGAGCGCCCGCCAAGCCGTGGTTGGCCAGCGTGGCGACCAAAATTCCCCAAATGATGGGCCACGGGCGGCGGTATTTGGCGGCTAAAACGAAGGCCAAAAGCTGGGTTTTGTCACCCATTTCGGCCAGTGCCACGATGCCAGTGGAGATGAAGAATGCTTCCATGCGGATGTAATGGGTGATTAGGGGGCGACAATAGCAGCCGCGAACAGCAGTTTAGGGCTTTAAGCCCGCTGGGTAGGCCGCTTTTGACTAAAATTGCCACACCTCGTTTTGCAGCCGTGCAGGCTTGCCAACCACCATGACCCAACCAGCTATTCCCACTTCCATTCGCCTCACCGAAGTCAAGCTCCCGCTAGACCACACACCAGAGGCTTTGCACGCCGCCGCCTGCGAAAGATTGGCTTTAAAGCCCACCGAGATCACCAGCGTCAGCATTTTTCGCCGTGGCTTTGATGCCCGCAAAAGGTCAGATATTCACTTTATTTACACCCTAGACGTTGAGACCACCGACAACGCGGGCGTGCTGGCG
The DNA here is from genome assembly GCA_043728315.1 of Polaromonas sp. Taxonomy (GTDB): domain Bacteria; phylum Pseudomonadota; class Gammaproteobacteria; order Burkholderiales; family Burkholderiaceae_C; genus JAAFIP01. Next base: position 1,596 of record JAYTMT010000161.1, read on the forward strand.
CGGGAGCAGCGCTTGGCGTTGACCTCGCAGCAATCATTAGCCACGCCCGATACCAGTTACAAGTTTGTCACCCACGCGCCCAACAAGCCATTTAAGCGCCCCGTGGTGATAGGCACGGGGCCGTGCGGCCTGTTTGCGGCACTCACTTTGGCGCAAATGGGCTTTAAACCCATAGTGTTGGAGCGCGGCAAAATGGTGCGCGAGCGTACCAAAGACACTTGGGGTTTTTGGCGCAAATCGCAGCTACAGCCCGAGAGCAATGTGCAGTTTGGCGAAGGCGGGGCAGGCACATTCAGCGACGGCAAGCTGTGGAGTCAGGTGAAAGACCCTTTGCACCATGGCCGCAAGGTGCTCGCTGACATGGTGCGCGCTGGCGCGCCAGATGAGATCATGTATGTGAGTAAACCGCATGTGGGCACGTTTCGCTTGGTCAAGGTGGTGGAATTTTTGCGCCACGAGATAGTGGCGCTGGGCGGGGAGTTTCGTTTCAGTGCCAAAGTCACCGATTTGCATATAGAAAATTTGCCAATGACGCATGCTGGTGCTGTGCAGTATGCTATCAAAGGCATAGTTTTAGAAGATGGCACGCAGGTGGAAGCCGAGCATGTGGTGCTGGCCATTGGCCACAGCGCCCGCGATACTTTTGAGATGCTGCATGCCAAGGGCGTGTACATGGAGGCTAAGCCCTTTAGCGTGGGTTTTCGCATCGAGCACCCGCAGGGGCTGATTGACCGCGCCCGCTTTGGCCCGTTTGCGGGCAACGCCATGCTGGGCGCGGCCGACTACAAGCTGGTGCATCACGCCAAAAATGGCCGCAGTGTCTACAGCTTTTGCATGTGCCCGGGCGGCACGGTGGTGGCCGCCACCAGCGAGGAGGGCAGGGTGGTGACTAATGGCATGAGCCAATACAGCCGCAACGAGCGCAATGCCAACGCGGGTATTGTGGTGGGCATCAACCCAGCAGATTTTGACTTTGACGCACTGGGCAAGCCACTGTGTGACGCGAAAGACCGCGGCCATGTGCTGGCTGGCATGCGTTATCAAAGAAGCTTAGAGTCGGGCGCTTACGCCTTGGGCGGTGGCATGTATGCAGCGCCTGCCCAGCGCGTGGGCGACTTTTTGCGCGGCATGCCATCTACCGCATTGGGCAGCGTCGAGCCCAGCTACAAGCCTGGCGTGCACCTCACCGATCTGGGTAACCCGCTACAACCCAGCTTGCCCATGTATGCCATAGCCGCCATCCGCGAGGCGATTCCTGCGTTTGCCAAGCAAATAGCAGGCTTTGACATGGCAGATGCCATGCTCACGGGGGTCGAGACGCGCACCTCAGCGCCGGTGCGCATCAAGCGCCACGAGGAGCGACGAGCCAATCTGCGCCAAACGGCCGATGCCAGCGCCCGCAGCGAACAAAACCCCCTGCGCTACCAAAGCATCAACACCGCTGGCCTGTACCCCGCAGGCGAGGGCGCGGGCTACGCAGGCGGCATCATGAGCGCAGCCATTGACGGCATCAAAGTGGCCGAGGCAGTGGCGCTCAACATCGTGGCCCAAGCCAAACAGGTATCCTAGCAAAACACCTGTAAACCCCGACAAACCCCTTGAACAGGGGGCTTGGCAAAGCGCCGTTTTCCCACTACATTGACAGCTTCACATCCAAGGAGCAGGCAATGAGCGAGGTAAATCCTGATGCAACCGGTGGTTTTCAAAGAAAACCCTGTTTGCAATGCAACGGCAGTGGTGAACTGCGCATCGATTCCGAGAACATCAACGAGAATTTTGAAGTGGAGGTGCAGGTGGTGATCATGGAATGCCCCGGTTGCGCGGGGCAAGGATTCGCGGCTTTGGCATAGCCTGCACCACACCCAATCAGCTTGCAGGCATCACCAATAATTGTGCAATAAACGCTCCCAAGCCGACTTAAAACCCCAAGCGAATGGACACACATATGCACTATCCACCCAGCCAATGCTCAGGCCAGCCCACAGCTAACCTTACAGCCCGCCCCACAGCTATCAGCCGGCGCAGCATCATTGCCAGCTCAGGCGCGCTGCTGCTTGCCAGCCCATGGCCCATGCAGTCTATGGCGCAGGCGCAAACCAAGCTACGCCCCACGGCAGCATCCACCGAGGGCCCTTTTTACCCTGCGGTAGAGCCCAAAGACGCAGACTATGACCTGCTGCAAAACGGCACGCTTCGCTACACCAAAGGAGCGCCTGTGTGGGTGGAAGGCACGGTGACAGACACCGAAGGAAAACCGCTCAAAGGCGGCACTATAGAAATTTGGCAATGCGACGAAGCGGGCCATTACGACCACCCGCGCGACGGCTCGCGCACCGACCCCGCCTTTCAAGGCTTTGGCCGCGTCACGCTCAGCGCCACTGGCCAATTCAAATTCCGCACCATCAAACCCGTGCTGTATTCCGGCCGTACCCCCCCACATTCACGCCAAAATCAAGCTTGGAAACAAAGAACTGCTCACCACCCAGCTGTATGTGCAAGGCGAAGCGGGCAATGCCAGCGACAGCATTTGGCGCCGCCTTTCAGAGCTAGATCGCGCTGCAGTTACCGTGCCTTATGTACAGGTGGCGGATGCTTTGCAGGCGCAATACAGTTTGGTGGCGGTGGCTTAAGTGCAAGCTAGTCAAATAAACAAAGCGCACTGGCTCATGGCGTTGCCCTGCCTAGACTATGCACTTCATACTTGAATCTGCCAAGCAATTTCCTAGCGCTTCAGATTAACAAATTTTTTGCCGCATCAACCTGCGCATGCTCAAACGCGTCTTCCAGCGCAGGCAGCTCGCCCGCTGCCAAGCCCACCTCGGCGCTAAGCGCCACAGTGCGCCATTGGCTGGTGGCGGCTAGCACCTCAGACAGCGTTTTCAAAGCATCGGCGCGGCTGAGCGCAAAGTAAGCGCTTTGCGCCACCAGTGTGGCCATGCTGTCTATGGGTCCAGTGTCTTCAGATAGCCAAGTTTTAGACTCACGCAGTTTGCCGGGCATGGGATTCAAGTCAAATGCAGGGCTCAAGCGCCAACGGCCAGCGCCGTCATATAAAAACCCGGTGTTGTGCAGATGGTCATCGGTGTTGGTGATCAGCAAGTTAAAGGCCATGCGCCGCCACAGCTCGCGGGCGTCTGGCAGCGGCTGCGAGCCGCGCATGCGCAGGGCATCTGCAATTTCTGTGTAGGCGCGGTCTTCGTGGCGCGCCGCTTGTATGAGTGATGCAGCCGACATATAGGGAATGCGCTTATGCTGCGCTGTGCGGTCAAAGCGCCGAATCACCGCCACAGGCACACCACCGAGCGACACGCAGCGCGCCTGCGCAGTGCGAATGCCAGCCAAGCTGGCCAGCCGCAGTGCCAACACCTCAGAGCGTGTCACGTTGTGGCCATCGCCCACACTAGGAAACTTGCCTATAGCCAGCCAATCATCGGCATCCAAAATAGTGCATTTGGGCCGCATACCACCCAGCGACGTGCCACGGCCTTGTAAATAGGCCAAATCTTGCGCGCTTTCTTGGCTCGTTTCCACCGCGCGCGTGGCCGCATACAAGCGCTCTAGTTCTATCAATGGCGGTGTACTGCGCTTGCCGTCTAGCGCTGCCCCCAAATATTGCCCGTCGCGCTTTAGGCGCAGTGCGCCCACACGGCTGAAATCATCCACCGCACACAAGTAATCCAGCTCGGTAAGCGGCAGCAAGCCAGGCTTAGTGCGCCGCGCCCTGGCGTGTGCGCGGTCTATCACACGGCGGCCCCATGCATCGGGGGCGGTATCGGCTATGGCAGCATGAAACACCACGTCACCGTCCAAGCTGGCCTTGTGCGTTTGAAAACTCGGATTCAAAGGCAAATCAGGAGAAATTTCAAACCGGTTTGGGTTGGCCAGCCAGCCCGCTTGGTAGGCAAACACTGAAAACTGCCGCCTGCCCTGTTGCACAAACCCCATTTCACCCAAGGCCACGCCCTCTGCCCCCAAGTGCAGCTGCACGGTGCTGCGCGTATTTACAAGTTTGCGCAGGGCACGCATAGGTATTTACCTATCAAAATGCATGGACAACGGTTTTGCGCGCGCGCACGCGCTGGGGCAGCTGCTCGTCCATCAGTAGCAGCCCTACATCGTCTTGCGCCGCATCAAGCAAGCCAGACAGCTTGCCCAGCTCGCCCAGCACCGCCATCACCCGCGCAAACGCCTGTAGCTGCGTGCAGCCATCGCCAGACTCCAGCCGTTTGATGGTGTTTAAGCTCACGCCCGCACGCTCAGCCAGCCCCAGCTGTGTGATGCGCCGCCTGCGCCGCGCCCGGCTCACATCAGCAGCCAAGGCAGCCAAAGCCCGCTGCACCGGAGCGGGCAGGGGCTGTAGGGAGCTGGCGCTGTGGGTAATGGGCAGTGCGGACATGTGGCGTTTAAAGGCTAAGGTTTAAAATCTAAAATTGATTATAAAGACTCTTATTATGAATTTAATTAAATTTAATGGCTTTTACGAAGGCTTTTAAATAAAATTGTATTTTGATAAGATATGTAAGCATGCAAAGCCGCAGTCTACCTACACCTTAATCTATGGGTAGAATTTGCAACTTCAAACAAATCAAGGAGCAACAATGGAACTAAACCAAACCAATCGATTCGATGGGCTTGCGGGCTTGCGGGCTTGCGGGCTTGCGGGCTTGCGGGCTTGCGGTAATCTTGATTCACAGTAGCGGCAACGCTCAGGCACAGTCAAGCCTTATCAAGCCGATAACCCATTTTGTCGAGGGCGCATTCAAGGCAGAGATACGTTCGCGAAACGACTTTCCAGAAGCACTTGGAACAGGAAGCTGCAAGGTTGAAATTACAGGATATGAAGGAACTGACATAAGATTGATTGTCAGGCTGTCGAAAAAACCAACTAACTGTATGTTCGCTGACCTCAAATTTATACTTGGCGAAAAATCTTATGCGCTTGACGGCTTGGATGACAACTTTATTCAGCGATCAAACGGGGCTTATAGCTGGCAAGAAAATAAAGGTGAAGATGCTTGGATGTCTTTTTACATAGGCAGCAGATTGCCGTCTAACGCGCTACAAAACTCGACAGGTAGCTTTGGAGTCTACGAATACCTTTGTAATGATCAAAGCTGTTTAACCTCACCAAATATTATTCAATCTGATGTAGAGCCACTAGTTGCAGCCGCGAAAGCTGCTGCAAAGGAAAAGGAGGCCATCTTGCAAGCAGAGAAAGCCAAATTACAGCGCGAAATAGATGCCTCCATTCAACGCTGCGATGGTGACCGCCAGTGCCGATTCAATGCATTTCACCAGTTAGGAATTGTGGCTTGCGGTAAACCAAAACTATCGTTTGACTATATGGAAGCATTACCGACGTACAAAGGCGGGTGTGAAAACGGTCAAGCTTCTGGCTGGGGGTTTGCATACGCAGACAGAGGCTATATTTTCGGCAATTTCAAAAACGGAAAGCTAGAAGGATACGGATCTTACGCCGTAAGTGAATGCATCGATCAGGGGTTTTTTGGATGTCGGAGTTCTAGGCTGCGCGAATATACAGGCTGGTTCAAAGATAGTGATCGGCAGCTTGAGTGCAGGTCTACTAAGCATTGCGAAGATATACAAAAAACAATCGATTTAGTTAATTCAGCCCAAAAGTCGGGGCGGTGTGAAATCATTCAAACGTCAATTACAAAAGCTGACACTCGTGATCAATCTAGTTATAAACATTATCTCGAAAGTTGCATGACCGAACGTGTATTCAATGGTTTTGTTAGCGGTAAATCAGCGCGTGCAATGTATCTTGGCGCTGTCGATTACGAAGACAAAGGTGAACGAAGTAGGGCAAAAACAATTTACCGTGAAATCACTAAACGCTTCCCCAACGCCCAAGAAGCCCTGCTAGCCTCGCAGCGCCTTACACGCCTTAGCGATGTTGAGGCCGTGGAATCGTCTAACAGCAATGCATCCAGCCGCGCTGAATCTGCGGCGCTGGGGCTGCGCACGCAGAATTATGAGCAGTGCAAAGGGGAAGAAATATCTTGCTATTCACGCTGTGACCAGATTAAAAACTCTTCTGCACAGAGCAGCTGCAAATCAAGCTGCTTCAAGGGCTGCCAGCGGTAAATTTTCAGAAAATTTAACCAATGTCACCGTCATATGGTCGTTTCTTGCTATTAAAAAATGACTTTTTGTTGATGCGCTGGGTTTGTAGCGGTGGCTAGCGCGCTCTTAGCCCTGCTGCTCACATTGGTCTTTTTGTGGGCTGGCATTGACTGGCGCTGGGCGTGGCTGTTGGCTTGCCCACTGGGTGTAGCGCTGGCGCTGCGCCATTGGTGGGAGGTGGTGCAGGCTGCGTGCGCAAATCTGGCGGCACAGGGTGGCATGGTTGCTTCTGGTTTTTGGTCAAGTATTCGTTGTTGGGCCAGTACCAGCGCCAGCCTAGGAGGCAAATGGGCGCTGTTGGTAGCAAGCTTTCATTTGCAAGCGCTGGGCGGGCTAGGGCTGCAATATGATTCGCGCGATGTGGAGGTGGCTTGGGTCAGCGCTGTGGGCATTTGTAGCGTGGTATTGGGTGTGATTTTGCTGCTGCAAGTGGGTCTGGCTTGGGCGGGGGGCTGGGTGCGGGTGCTGCGGGCCAATGCGCCTTGGCAAGTGCAGGCTATTGCGCCCAGAACCGCCTTGTGGGGTGGCCTGCGCGGGCTGGCTATTTGCGCGGCTTGGGGCGCCGTGGTGTGGCTGGCGCTGCTGTGTGGCAATTCTAGAAACAGCATTGACTTGGTTAACAATTTGTCTTACCACCAAATACAAGTGTTTAGCCAAGCGCGGTATGCGCAGGAGCTGATGCGTGGGCACTATTTTTGGGCTGCTGCGCCCGATGCGCCAAAGCCAGCTTGGCATCAATTATTGCTCCCAAAAAGCATTGCTGAGGCCATTGTCCAAAGCAGGCATCCGGCCGACAAATGGTCTAGCTCTGTGCGATCAAGCAGTGCGCTGGCTGCAGCACATGGCAAATATGTGGATGAAGCCACCCAAGCCTATGGCTTTGGGGTAAGCACGCTAAGCCAACAAGAAGCAACAGGAATTGGCCGCCACGAGCTGGCCAATTTGATTGTGCAAGTCAAGCTTGGCTCGCCAGCAGCCAAAGCAGGGGTGCGCCGAGGCGACCGTTTTGTGCGCCACATTGGCGACGGCATTGAAATAAGCCAGCCAATAAATGGAACGCAAACCACCACCATCACAGTGGCAGCACGGGATGTGTATGGCATCAACTCAGTTAGCGAAGCGAGCTTTTTGCGCGGCGATGCGCTGCTGGCCGATCTGCCGCGCAGTGCTTCTGCCCCAATCAATGGCCTGTATGTGGCAGTGCATGGCTTTGATATTGACATAATTACGCAGCTAAATCGCAGACTGGAGGCAGGCTATAACGTGGCGCTAAATTTTGCAGAAGCGCCGTTTTTTATGCGCCAACTAGATACCGTGGTGCTGGATTTGCGCGCAAACGGTGGCGGTTATTCGTCAGTGGTAACGGGCTTGGTAAAGTCGCTGCTGGGCAGTCAGCTGCGCAAGGGCAGTTTTATCCTCGAATCCAGTGTCAGCGGCTGGGCTGGCTTGGCCAGAGCCAAACCAGAGGTCAGCCAAAGTATTTGGTTTAACGCCACCAAAGAAAAATTGCCACTGGGCATTTTGGCATTGAAGCCCAAACGCTTGATCGTGCTCACCAGCCATTACACCTGCTCATCGGCAGAGCATTTCATACACGGCGTGCGCGAACAAATTGCGCCTAGCGCTAAGATCATTGTCATTGGTGAGCGCACTTGCGGCAAGCCATATGGTTACGCGGTACAAAAGTATTTTGGTTATGACCACATGGTGATGACCCAAGCCACCGTGGATGCACAAGGCCAGCCTGTGTACACGCAGGGTCTAGAGCCTGATTGCCCTGTGCAAGATAGTTTAAAAGGCGCGGTGCTGTCTGACCAAGATGCGCTATGGCAAGCGGCCCGCATTTACATCAACACCGGGCAATGCCCAAAATAGCACGATGACAACCCCCACACATCCCCCCTTGGTAGTCTTCTCGCACGGCAAAGAAACGGGCCCTTGGGGCACCAAAATTCGCCGCTTGGCCGATGTGGCGCAAGCCGCTGGTTGGCAGGTGCTAAGCGTGGACTACGCGGCGCTCACGCAGCAATTCGACGCGCCCGCCCAAGACCGATTGGCCGCATTGCTAGGCGTGGGCTTGCCCGCCCACAGCTGCTTAGCGCTGGTAGGCAGCAGCATGGGCGGCTGGGTGAGCGCTGCAGCGGCCAGCAGCTTGCGCCCAGCGGGCGTGTTTTTGCTAGCACCCGCCTTGGGGCTGCCCGGCTACCCCAGCCTGTGGCCTCACATGCCGCAGACCACCGATCTTGAAATCATCCACGGCTGGGCAGACGACGTGATTCCGTATCAAAGCAGCACCACCTATGCCCAGCAAAACCAAGCCCGCCTACATCTGCTGGCTGATGACCACCGGCTGGGCGATCGGCTTGATGAGGTGGCGATGCTTTTTGCAGCTTTTCTCAAGCGCTGCGTGTAATGTGTGAGTTAATTTTCTTATCACGGCAAATTTGTAGTAACATAAGTGTATGAATATCGAGTTTGAGTGGGATGCACAAAACGCCATTGACCATTTCAAAAAGCACAAAGTCAGTTTTGAGTTGGCAGCGTGCACACCGTGGCTGAAACTGACCGCGGTGCAGAAGTTATTCGCATCATTAGTGCCCGAAAGGCTGATAAACAGGAAAGGAAACGCTATGAAAACCACCAGCGCTGACACTGCGCGCGCCGCATCTCCCGTGCAATTTCAACTCAATACGGCTGAACCCGCGCCTTTGAGCCCATCACAAAAACAAGAGTTAGCGACGCTGGCAGCCATTCCTGACAGCGCGATTGACCACTCGGACATTCCCGCGCAGGGCGATGCGTTTTGGCAACACGCCAGACGCAATCCTTTTTATAAAGCGACCAAACAGTCCACCACGGTGCGGGTGGATTCTGATGTGTTGTATTGGCTCAAAAGCAGCGGCAAGGGCTACCAAACGCGCATTAACACGATTTTGCGCCATGCGATGCTGCGTGAACTGGCCTGATAGTTGGTTTGCGCAGGTTAAAATCGGTTTACTCTCAACCCAACAGAACACAGAAAGGCAGATTTGGTTATGACACCGCGAACTACCCCCTCAAACGGTCTTTTTATGACTAATTTGTCCAATGTCAGCGTCGCACGGTCATAGTGCGCTACTTAATTTGTAGTAAACGCGGCATTCACCGCGTTTTTTTTCGCCTTGCATTTTGATCTTCCGCAGCTTTGACTGCGATCCAAATCCAACTAAATTTCTATTTAAGAGCAACACCATGATTCAAATTACCCTGCCAGACGGCTCCATACGTGAATTTCCTGCGGCGGTGAGCGTTGCTGACGTGGCCGCCTCAATTGGCGCGGGGCTGGCCAAGGCGGCGCTGGCTGGCAAAGTGGGGCAGGGCGACGCTGCGCGGGTGGTGGACACCAGCTATGTGATGGACCAAAACACCCACCTGTCCATCATCACCGCCAAAGACGCCGACGGGCTCGAGGTGATTCGCCATTCCACCGCACACCTGTTGGCCTACGCCGTGAAAGCGCTTTTCCCAGACGCGCAGGTCACCATTGGCCCGGTGATTGAACACGGCTTTTTCTACGATTTTTCGTACAAGCGCCCGTTTACACCCGATGATTTGACCGCCATTGAGAAAAAAATGGCCGAGCTGGCTGCCAAAGACGAGCCGGTGACGCGCCGCGTGCTGCCGCGCGACGAGGCTATTGCGTACTTTAAAGGCATGGGCGAGCATTACAAGGCCGAGATCATTGGCAGCATTCCCGCTGGCGAAGACGTGTCGCTCTATAAAGAAGGCGCGTTTGAAGACCTGTGCCGCGGCCCGCACGTGCCCAGCACTGGCAAGCTCAAGCACTTTAAGCTGATGAAGCTCGCTGGTGCGTATTGGCGCGGCGACCACCGCAACGAAATGCTCCAGCGCGTCTATGGCACGGCCTGGGCCAGCAAAGACGAGTTGCAGCAGCACCTGAACATGCTGGAAGAAGCCGAAAAACGCGACCACCGCAAGCTTGGCCGTGAGCTTGATTTGTTCCATATTGACGAGCACAGCCCAGGCACTGTGTTTTGGCATCCCAAGGGCTGGACGGTGTGGCAGCAGGTGGAGCAATACATGCGCCGCGTCTACCAAGACAATGGCTACCAAGAGGTCAAAGGCCCGCAAATCATCGACAAAAGCCTGTGGGAAAAAACTGGACACTGGGAGAAATACCGCGACAACATGTTCACCACCGAGTCTGAGAAGCGCGACTACGCCTTAAAGCCAATGAACTGCCCGGGCCATATTTTGATCTTCAAACAAGGCCTTAAAAGCTACCGCGACCTGCCCCTGCGCTACGGCGAATTCGGCCAATGCCACCGCAACGAGCCCACCGGCGGCCTGCACGGCATCATGCGCGTGCGCGGCTTCACCCAAGACGATGGCCACATTTTTTGCACCGAAGACCACATATTGGACGAATGCACCACCTACACCACACTCTTGCAAAAGGTGTATGCCGACTTTGGCTTTAGCAACATCATCTACAAAGTGGCCACCCGCCCCGAGGCGCGCATAGGCTCCGACGAAAGCTGGGACAAAGCCGAACACGCCCTGATTGAGTCGCTCAACCGCAGCGGCTGCAAGTATGAAATATCCCCCGGCGATGGCGCTTTTTATGGGCCAAAAATCGAATACACGCTCAAAGACGCGCTCGGCCGCCAGTGGCAGTGCGGCACGATGCAGGTCGACTTTTCAATGCCCGAGCGCTTGGGCGCAGAATATGTCGCCGCTGACGGCGCGCGCCATGTGCCAGTCATGCTGCACCGCGCCATTGTGGGCAGCCTAGAGCGATTTATCGGCATTTTGATCGAACAACACGCCGGCGCGCTGCCCGTTTGGCTCGCTCCGGTGCAAGTAGTGGTGTGTGGAATCACCGACGCGCAGGCCGAATATGTGGCCCAAGTGGCGAAAAAGCTGCAAAATCATGGGTTTAGAGTCACCACCGATTTGCGAAATGAGAAAATTAACCTTAAAATACGCGAGCACTCGCTGCAAAAGCCGCCTTACATCTTGGTCACCGGAGACAAAGAGAAAGAATCCGGCGCGGTGGCGGTGCGAGCCCGTGGCAACAAAGACCTCGGTGTGATGCATCTGGACGATTTTGTCAAACAAATCAACGCAGACATCGCCGCCAAATCTTAATTGATCGCAAACACTACGCTTATTGGTGGTATTTATAAAAAATACTGCCGATGTCAGCGTCGTATGGTCATAACTTGCTACGAAAATTATAGTATTTAGAAGGACTTGAACCATCGCTACCGTACCCTACAAGCCGCAAACGCCGCGTCCCCCACGGCCTCCGCGCCTATCGCGCTACCACCGTGAAGAGCGTAAACACCGCTTAAACCGCGAGATCATGGCTCCTGAGGTGCGCGTCAGCGGCCCAGACAATGAGCCATTGGGCGTTATGAGCTTGAATGAAGCCATGCGCATTGCTGCTGATTACGGCGTCGATGTGGTGGAGATTTCCGCTACGGCGAATCCGCCTGTGGTGCGGGTAATGGATTACGGCAAGTTCAAGTACCAAGAGCAAAAGCGTGAGCAGGAAACCAAGTCCAAGCAAAAAGTGATCGAGGTGAAGGAAATCAAATTCCGCCCGGGCACTGACGATGGTGATTACAACATCAAGGTGCGCAATATCCGCCGCTTCTTGGAAGACGGCGACAAGGTGAAGATCACGCTGCGCTTTAGAGGCCGTGAGATCACGCACCAAGAGCTGGGTATGGATTTGTTGATGCGCTTGAAAGACGAGTTAGCCGACAGCATCATCGTCGAATCAATGCCGCGCCTAGAAGGCAAGCAGATGGTGATGATGATTGCTCCAGGCAAGAAAAAAGCCGGTGGCGGGAATAAGCCAGCGGGTGACAAACCAGCGGCGGATAAGCCCGCTGGTGACAAGCCTGCCAAGCCAGCGGTGGCGGTGGCTGTAGCGGCGCAAGAGGACGCGCCTATGGCGGCTGCCCCAGCGCCAGCGGTGGTGGGTGAGCCTAGCCAAGCGCCTGCGCCGCAAGCGTAAGGAAGTGAAATAGAGAGATTTTGTGCTTGGGTTTGGTCACCGAGGCGCAAAAAGTCAAAAGCAGCGGCGCATAACAATGCCGCAGTTTTTGGCAACAATTGCAGCAGTGGCAACACTGGTGCAAACGAGTAGAAGAATGAAGCCCTAGGGCAACAAACTTTTGCTTTGCTTGGGGCCTACAAGTGCGCGGCAACACCGCACACGCCTTACAAGCTCAACGTAAGAAGGAGCTATTAATATGCCCAAAATGAAGACCAAGAGTAGCGCGAAAAAGCGATTTCGCGTGCGTCCAGGTGGCACCGTCAAACGGGGCCAAGCCTTCAAGCGTCACATTTTGACGAAGAAGACAACCAAAAACAAACGCCATTTGCGCGGTGCAGTCGGTGTTCACGAGACCAATATGGCCTCGGTAGCACAGATGTTGCCCGGCATGGGTGTGGCTTAATTTTGACGAACAAGGAGTAAATATATGCCTCGCGTTAAACGTGGTGTAACGGCCCGTGCCCGTCACAAAAAAGTTCTCGCCCTCGCTAAAGGTTTTCGCGGTCGTCGCGGCAATGTGTTCAGGATCGCCAAAGAAGCGGTCATGAAGGCAGGCCAATACGCCTACCGTGACCGCCGTACCAAAAAGCGTGTGATGCGCCGTTTGTGGATTGCCCGTATCAATGCAGCAGTGCGTACACTGGGCATGACATACAGCCAATTTGCCAATGGTATTCGCAAAGCGGCTATCGAGATTGACCGTAAAGTGCTGGCCGACATGGCTGTGCATGATGCGGCTGGTTTTGCAGCCATCGTGGGCCAGGTGAAAGCCAAGCTCGCTGCTTAAATTGCGCTTGCCTGCTGCTTATTAAGTAGCACGGCTTGTACAATGTGTAAGGGCTAGCGCTTGAAAAGGCTCTAGCCCTTATTTTATTTAAATAAAGTATTTCATGAGCGATTTAGACAGCATCATTGCCAACGCCCGAGCCGCCTTTGCTGCCGCGCCCACTCCCGCCGAGCTAGAAAACGCCAAAGCGCTGTTTTTGGGCAAAGCCGGCAAGCTCACTGAGCTGATGAAAGGCATGGCTGCACTCTCAGTAGATGAGAAAAAAACACGCGGCGCGGCCATTAATGTCACCAAACAAGCTGTAGAAGCCGCACTGACTGAGCGCCGCCAAGCCTTGGCAGATGCCGAATTAGAAATCCAACTCAAAGCCGAAGCGCTGGATGTGACTCTGCCGGGTCGCCAGCGCGGGCAGGGCGGTTTGCACCCGATTGCATTGGCGTGGGAGCGCATTGAAAGCATTTTCAACAGCATGGGCTTTGACGTGGCCGATGGGCCCGAGATCGAAAACGACTGGTTTAACTTCACCGCGCTGAATAACCCGCCCAACCACCCCGCCCGCTCCATGCAAGACACGTTTTACGTGGACATGAACGACGACTCTGGCCAGCCCTATTGCCTGCGCACCCACACCAGTCCCATGCAAATCCGCTACGCCACAGCGCATGCCAAGGAGTATGCAGCGGCGCAGGCAGCATTGGCGGGCAGTGGCTCGAACGCGGTTATGCCAGAGATTCGTGTGATCGCGCCCGGCCGCACATACCGGGTGGACAGTGACGCCACGCATTCCCCCATGTTCCACCAATTCGAAGGCCTGTGGCTGGGTGAAAACGTGAGTTTTAAAGACCTCAAAGTCACGTTTTTGAACTTTTGCAAAGCGTTTTTTGAAACCGACGACCTCACCCTGCGTTTTCGCCCAAGTTACTTTCCCTTTACCGAACCCAGCGCCGAAATTGACATAGCTTTTAGCTCTGGCCCCTTGGCCGGCCGCTGGCTAGAGGTGGCAGGCTCAGGCCAAGTGCACCCCAGCGTGGTGCGCAACATGGGGCTCGACCCCGAGAAGGTCATCGGTTTTGCCTTTGGCAGCGGCATAGACCGCCTGGCCATGCTGCGCTACGGCGTGAACGACCTGCGGCTGTTCTTTGAAAACGACGTGCGGTTTTTGTCGCAGTTTGAATAGTTTTTTTAATACCGAATTTCCGGCCGCGAAGGGCGCGAAAGATACGCGAAGAACGCGAAAGGAATACCAAAAATGAATCCAGATGTTTGTATTTTTTTAAAATTGAATAGATTGAATAGATTAAATAGATATTTTGAATATTAAATTTAATAGCAAACTATGACTAGTTGACGCTGACAATCATTGTTTTTATGTAATTTTTTGTATTTATTTTATTTTTCTCCCTTTAGCGTTCTTCGCGTACATTTCGCGCCCTTCGCGGCCGGAAGTCCTGCCCCCGCATTTGACCCCGAATTAACCCCTATTACGTTAAGTCCACCATGCAATTCCCAGAAAGTTGGCTCAGAGAGTTCTGTAACCCACCGATTTCCACCACCGAGTTGGCCGACGCGCTGACCATGGCCGGACTGGAGGTGGAAGAGGCGAAACCTGCTGCGCCGCCGTTTAGCGGCGTGGTAGTTGGCCAAATCATGGCTTGCGAGCAGCACCCCAATGCCGACAGGCTGCGGGTGTGCCAAGTGAGCACGGGCGGGCAGGGTGCGCTACTCAACATCGTTTGCGGTGCGCCCAACGCGCGCGTGGGCATTCGCGTGCCAGTAGCTACCGTGGGTGCGCTGCTGCCCCCTGCTGAAGATGGCAAAGCCTTTGAAATCAAGCTGGGCAAGCTGCGCGGCGTGGAAAGCCAAGGCATGCTGTGCTCAGCCAGCGAGCTCAAAATCAGCGAAGAATCCAGCGGGCTGTATGAGTTGCCCGATGATGCGCCGCTGGGCACGAGTATTCGTGACTATCTAGCGCTGGACGACACCATATTCACACTCAAGCTCACACCCAATTTAGGCCACTGCCTGAGCGTGTATGGCGTGGCGCGTGAGGTGGCGGCCATCACGGGTGCGCCCCTGAATACGCCTAGCTTCCCTGCGGTGGCGGCTACGTTAAGCGACAAACTAGCAGTCAAAATCTCTGCCCCCGACCTGTGCGGCCGCTTTTCAGGCCGCATCATGCGCGGTGTGAACACCAAGGCCAAGACTCCTGCTTGGATGGTGGACCGCCTAGCCCGCTGCGGGCAGCGTAGCGTCACGCCGCTGGTGGACATATCCAACTACGTGATGTTTGAGTTTGGCCGCCCCAGCCATATTTTTGACTTGGACAAGATCCACGGCGGCTTGGACGTGCGCTGGGGCAGGGCGGGCGAGACTTTAAAGCTCTTAAACGGCAATTCTATAGAAATTGATGGCAATGTCGGTGTCATATCGGACGATGCCGCTATCGAATCATTAGCAGGCATCATGGGTGGCGATGCCACGGCTGTGTCTGACGACACACAAAATATCTATATTGAGGCCGCGTTTTGGTGGCCCGAAGCGGTGGCAGGGCGCTCGCGCCGCTTTAATTTTGCCACCGACGCAGGCCACCGCTTTGAGCGCGGCGTGGACCCCAGCCAGACGGTGGAGCACATTGAGCACATCACGGCGCTGGTGCAAAGCATCTGCGGCGGGCAGGCCAGTGTGATGGACGACCAAATTGCCAGCATGCCTGCGCGCTCTGCCGTGGCGCTGCGCGTGGCACGGGCGGCCAAAGTCATTGGCATGCCGATCAGCGCGGCGCAGTGCTTAGATGCTTTCAAGCGGCTAGGCTTGCTTGCCGTGCTATCAAGCACAGAGCAGGATGAGGTGGTTACCGTGACCCCGCCAGCCTACCGCTTTGACCTGAATATTGAAGAAGACTTGATAGAAGAAGTGGTGCGCATGGTGGGCTACAACCAGCTGCCCACCAGCGCCCCGCTAGCGCCCGTAACGCCCAAAGCGCGCAGCGAAAAAGAGCGCAGCCGCTTTGCTGTGCGCCGCGCACTGGCGGCACTGGGCTACCAAGAAACTATCAATTTCAGCTTTGTGGAGCAGCGCTGGGAATCTGAGTTGGCAGGCAATCCCAATCCTATCAAGTTACTTAACCCCATTGCCAGCCAAATGGGGGTCATGCGCTCCTCGCTCTTGGGCTCATTGCTGCAGGTTTTAAAGCACAACCTAGACCGCCGCGCCGACCGCGTGCGCGTGTTTGAGCTTGGCCGTGTGTTTGCACGCGACGCTGCGGTGCAAACCAGCGACAGCCAAGTGGCTGGCATTCAGCAGCCGCTGCGGATTGCAGGCCTAGTCTACGGCAGCGCAGCGCAGCGCCAGTGGAGTGCCAAAGATACTGCCGCTGACTTTTTTGACATCAAAGGCGATGTGGAAAATCTGCTTGCGCCGCAAAAAGCCGAATTTGTGGCCAGCGAGCACCCCGCCATGCACCCTGGCCGCTGTGCAGCTGTGATGCTAGGTGGCAAAAACATTGGCGTGGTAGGCGAGCTGCACCCCAAATGGCGCCAAGGCTACGAACTGGCGCAAGCGCCAATTTTGTTTGAGCTGGATTTAGACGCAGTGATACAGCGCCAGCTGCCAGCAGCTACCACTGTGGGCAAATTCCAAGACGTGGAGCGCGACATTGCCGTGATTGTGGATGAATCGGTTGGCCACGCTGCGCTCATGCACAGTGTCCAAAAGGCCGATACAGGTGGTTTGCTGGCCTATGCCCTGCTGTTTGACGTGTACCGCCCCAAAGAGGGCGCAGCGGGCATGGCCCAAACCGAGAAAAGCTTGGCAGTGCGCTTGACACTGGCCAGCGGGCAAGCTACGCTGACCGATGGGCAGATTGAATCAGCCGTGAAGGCCGTGTTGGGCCAACTGGCAACCGATCTGGGCGCACGTTTGCGCTAAATACAAATTTTGGAGCAACACAAATGGTGGAATTTTCCGTAGATAGCATTGAAACGCCTGCACTGACCAAGGCGCAACTGGCTGACATGCTTTTTGAGCAAATTGGCTTGAACAAGCGTGAGTCTAAAGACATGATTGACGCTTTTTTTGACCTGATCTCCGACAGTGTGGTGGAGGGCACGGACGTGAAAATTTCCAGTTTTGGCAATTTCCAAATCCGCACCAAGGCACCGCGCCCAGGCCGCAACCCGCGCACTGGCGAGGCCATTCCCATTGAGGCACGCCGCGTGGTGACATTCCATGCCAGCCACAAGCTCAAGGACCAAATTCAGGCGCAATAAAGGCTGTTTCGCTTGCTTGATTAAAACGCACCCCTGTGGTGCGTTTTTCATGCTGCGCTAGAATTTGCCTAGAAACAACATATTTTATGTGTTGTGCACAAGTTATCAATCAGCCATTTACTTCGCTGCATTCTTAGAGTAACCTTTGAGGTTTCCTGAAAAGAACATTGATTTACATGGAGAAATCCCTTCCTTCTATCCCCGCTAAGCGCTACTTTGCCATTGGCGAAGTCAGCGAACTGTGTGGTGTCAAGCCCCACGTGCTCCGCTATTGGGAGCAGGAGTTTACACAGCTCAAGCCCATGAAGCGCCGTGGTAACCGCCGCTATTACCAGCACCATGAAGTGCTGATGATTCGACGTATCCGTGATTTGCTCTACGATCAAGGGTTTACCATTAGCGGCGCACGCAACAAACTCCACGAGATTGTGCAGACCGAGCGCGACAAGCGCAAAGCTGGTGAAGTCATGCTCACGGGAATAGATGTGGGCGACGACGCGCTTGACTCAGAATTCACTGATATCGACACCACCGATTCGGGCTTTTGCGATTTTGAAGACAGCACGCCAGATGCAGGACACAGCTTGCTCGCCAACCAGCATGTGCCATGGATGCAAGTGCGCAGAGAGTTGTTTGAAATCAGAGAGCTGCTGCTGAGCGCGTAGTGCGCAAAACTCATGCAGGCTTCGTCAGACTTAGCACAAATGGCATGGTTTGCTCGAACATATCAGGGCATGGTTTACTCAAACAGAATGGATAACTTTGCAGGGCAGAAGCTGCATAATCTGAAAGGCCAGTGTTGGTCTTTCAGATATTTTATTAACTAAACATAATATAAATCGTATAAAGTTAATAACAGATAGATGATGTAGCGAAACATGCATTTTTAACACCTAATCAATGCAGTTAAAGCGCTGGTATAAGCACTCAGCCGATACGACAAAACAGCTAAACCTTTGTCACCATTTGCCTTTTGGCTGCCTAGCCCGCACAAAGGCTGCAATGATATCTGCAGACTCGGGCCGCTGCACGGTTTGCGCAAAGTCTATGGCCGTGAGGCCTAATTGGTTCTTTATCAGCGGGTCTGCACCAGCTTCTAGCAGCAGTTTCACGGCAGATGGCGTGCCGTATTGGGCTGCCATCATCAGCGGCGTGCTTGCGTTTGGTGACTCGGCATCGATGTAGGCGTGGGCATCGAGCAGCATTTGCATGATTTGCAAATGGCCGAAGGTGGCGGCGTAATGCAGCGGTGCCCAGCCGGTTTTATTGACATCAGCGCCTTTGCTGATCAGCAGCTGCACCAGCTCGGTATGGCCTTTGAGCGCGGCCATCATGAGTGGGTTTTCGTCAACGGTGTTACGAGCGTCTATATTGAGTTTGGGCGTGTCAATCAAGAGCTTGGCTACTTTAAGGGATGGTTCGCGCAGGGCCAAATAAAGCGCATGTTGGCCTTTGGGGTCTGGCGTATTGGGGTCAAAGCCGCGGCTTAGCAAGCTTCTAATGGTGCTGACATCGTCGGTGCGAACGGCGGTAAAAAAATCTTCATATGAACCTGCGTTGGCAAATGAATATCCATATAAAACAACACTCAAAATTGCATACTTAAAGTAATTTATCAACATACAGGTGTTTAAATTTGTGAGATTTTAGGAAACAGCAAGTCAAAATTATGGCTGGTGGCCGCTGCTATGGCTTCTAAAGGCAGATTTTTTAGAGTGGCCAATTGCGCTGCCACATAAGGCACGTAAGAAGGATTATTGGTTTTGCCACGGTGCGGCATGGGGGCTAAATACGGGCTGTCGGTTTCAATCAGGCAGCGCTCCAGCGGCACAAAGGCGGCCACTTCACGCAGATCGGCTGCGGTTTTAAAGGTCAAAATGCCTGAAAACGAGATGTAATAGCCCATGTCGAGCGCGGCTCGGGCCACAGCCATGCTTTCGGTGAAGCAGTGGAACACGCCGCCAGCGCTGCCGTTTGTGCCGTCTTCGCCCTCTTCTTTGAGTATGGCCAATGTGTCCGCAGAGGCTTCGCGGGTGTGGATCACCAGCGGCAGGGCGCATTGGCGCGCTGCACGTATGTGGGTGCGAAAGCGCTCGCGCTGCCACTCCATGTCGGCAACCGCCCTGCCCGCTTTGCGCTCTTGCATTTGGTAGTAATCCAGCCCCGTTTCGCCTATGGCTACCACGCGAGGCAGCGCAGCACGCTCGGTGAGGTCGGCCACAGTGGGCTCGTAAATGCCTTCGTTGTCGGGGTGCACGCCCACGGTGGACCAAAAGTTACCGTAAGCTTTGGCCAGCCCATGCACCTGTGGGAACTCTTCTATAGTGGTGCAAATGCACAGGGCTCTACTGACTTGGGCGGCTGCCATCTGCGCGCGCACTTCAGGGAGCCTGTCAAACAATCCGGGGTAGCTCAGGTGGCAATGGGAGTCTGTAAACATGCCAAAACGGTGTTATTTATAAAAAATTTGACCAATGTCAGCGTCATATGGTCATAGTACGCTATTAAATATATAGCAATCAATGACGGACTCTTTAACCCAAGCCTGCCATTAAATGGTTTGAGTGGGGCGATCAGACGCCAAATGGGCACCCAAAATGCCTTCAATTTTGATTTTCAATTGCTTGGATTTTTCGTCAGACGGAAAACGCACGCCTACGCCTTGGGTGCGGTTGCCTGAGGCGCGCGCTGGGGTGATCCACGAGACTTTGCCTGCTACGGGGTAGCGCTGCGGGTCTTCGGGCAGGGTGAGCAGCACATACACGTCGTCGCCCAGCTTGTAGTCACGGGCGGTGGGAATGAAAACACCGCCCTCGGTGAACGATGAAATATAGGCTGCATACAATGCGGCTTTTTCTTTGATGGCCAGCTGGATAACGCTGGGGCGAGGCGCAGTACTGGGGGTGGCGGCGGGTGTGCTCATAGTGTCAAGTGTAGTGCTTATGCTGCATTTAGAGTGCGTGGCGACCCAATCTGAGGGGGTTTTTGGGGCGATTTAAGCGCGCCATGCGGGTTTTGGGCGGTATATTGTTGGTCTTGGCTGCGGTTTCTGGCAATTTACCGGGCAATTGAGAGCGTTTTGTGGGCTTGCGCTGAAAGATTTTCGAGCAGTAATTCTGCTTTCCACGTGTGGTCTATGGTTTTGGACAAGTCTTTGAGGGCTTTGGCCCATGCCGAGAGTGCGCGCAGCCCTGGGGCTGGTGGCAGGCTGGAGGCGTCGAAAAAGCGCGGCCTGGCGCCTGCGCGTACGCACATCATGTCGTGGCAGAGCTTTTGCAGGGTGTCTAAAGCGTCTTGTGGACTCAGACCGTCTAGGGCACCTGATTGCCCAGCAGCCACGCTTTTGGGCAGGCTTTGCCAGTGCTGGGCCAAGCCTGATTGCAGGCCTGCAAGCGCGTCAAAGGGCCTGCCACCGGCCAACTGCAAAGCGTTTGCCGTGCTTTGCTCGGTGGCGCTGGTGCCTAGGCTATGCGCCATCTGCGCCAGCCAAACCAGTGCCGCGCCCTGCTCTGGCCAGCGCATGGCAAAGGGCTGGCAGCGGCTGCGAATGGTGGGCAGCAACTGGTGCGAGGCCTCTGTGGCAAGGATAAAGCGCACGTCACCCACGGGTTCCTCAAGGGTTTTTAGCAGGCCATTGGCGGTGACATGGTTCATGCGCTCTGCGGGGTACACCAGCACCACTTTGCCGCGACCTCGCGCGTTGGTACGCTGGGCAAATTCGATGGCGCTTTGCATGGCATCTACACGTATTTCCCGGCTGGCTTTGCGTTTTTTATCGTCAATGTCAGCTTGCGCTTTTTCTGACAACGGCCAGCCGTGCGTAATCAGTAGGGTTTCGGGCATGAGCATGACCAGATCGGGGTGGGTGCGCGCGGCCAGCATGTGGCAGCTTGGGCATTGCCCGCAGGAGGGTTTGGCGGCCAAGTCAGAGGGCTGGGCCTCGCACAACCAAGCCCGCGCCAGCTCCAGACCCAGTGCATATTGCCCTAAGCCAGATGGGCCGTGCAACAGCCATGCATGGCCGCGCTGGACCAGCAGCTCGCCCAGCTGGGTGGCCAACCATGGCGCAAGGTCTGGCCACTGCGGCGCGGCAACTGGGCTGTCGTCTTTCATGCGATCCAACCCCTTGCGCGCACGGCGGCCATCACGTCGGCGCGCACGGCATCGGGGGCTTGGTCGGCGTTGATTCTGGCAAAACGATGGGGCGCTTTTTGCGCGCGCTGGGCGTAACCACCGCAGACCCGTGCAAAAAACTCCTCAGGCTGCGCCTCAAAACGGTCGGGCACGCGCGCGCCTGCAAGGCGCTTGGCGGCCACCCGGGCTGGCAGGTCAAACCATAGGGTCATGTCGGGCTGGCGCAAGGCGGGTATTTGTTTGGAGCCTGCGCCTGATGCCAATGAAGCCGGGGCTGTTTCGCAGTCTTGGTCTGGTTTTTCTGTGTAATTCGAATTGGCATGCTGCGTTTGCGGCATCCCTTGCACCCAAATTTCCAGTTGTTCCAATATGCGCAGGTCAAAACCCCTGCCCGCGCCTTGGTAGGCAAAGCTGGCATCGGTGAAGCGGTCGCACAGCACCACATCGCCGCGCGCCAAGGCGGGCTCAATGACATTTTGCAGGTGGTCACGGCGGGCGGCAAAAATCAGCAGCGCTTCGGTCAGCGGATCCATGCTTTGGTGCAAAACAAGTTCGCGCAGGGTTTCGGCCAATGCCGTGCCACCGGGTTCGCGGGTGAGCACTACTTGACGGGAACTTGCTTCTAAGCGCTGGGTCAAGGCCGCAGACAGCGCGGCAATATGGGTGGATTTGCCAGCACCGTCGATGCCTTCAAAGCTGATGAAAATGCCGTTTGGCGAGATGGGCTGGCGCATAAAGTGATTTTATTGTCCACGGATGTATTTGTTTACCGCCCGATTGTGCTCTTCTAAGCTGGCACTGAACTGGCTGCTGCCGTCGCCACGGGCCACAAAATACAGCGCATTGGTGTTTTCGGGCTGCACAGCGGCTAACAAGGCAGCTTTGCCGGGCATGGCAATCGGCGTGGGCGGCAGGCCGTTGCGGGTGTAGGTGTTCCAAGGCGTGTCGGTTTGCAGGTCGCGCTTGCGGATATTGCCATCAAAGCTTTGGCCCATGCCGTAAATGACGGTGGGGTCAGTTTGCAGGCGCATGCCTATGCGCAAACGGTTGTTGAACACGCCCGCAATGGTACTGCGGTCGCTGGCTTTGCCTGTTTCTTTTTCTACGATGCTGGCCAGTGTGAGCGCTTCTTCGGGCGAATGAAGAGCGCTGCTGGTGCTGCGCGCCTGCCAAGCCGCTTGGAGTTGTTTGTCCATGGCGCGCAGGGCGCGTTTGAGCACCTCGATGTCGCTGCTGCCCTTGGCTACTGAGTAGGTGTCAGGGAAAAAGCGCCCCTCGGCGGGCAAACCGGGTTTGCCTAAACGAATCATGAGCTCTTGCTCGCTCAGCGCTTTCGTGCTGGGCGTAATATGCTGCGTTTTTTCTAGCATTTGACGAATTTGACGAAACGTCCAGCCTTCCACAATAGTGACACTGACCAGCGCCTCATCGCCCCGGGCGAGTTTTTCGGCCAAGCTTTTTGGCGTGCTGCCTAAAGCTATTTCATAGCTGCCCGCTTTGAGCGATTTGGCATGGCCCGAGAAGCGCAAATAAGCAAACAACAGGCCTTCGTTCACATCCACGCCGCTGGCCACTACCGCGCTGGCTATGGCGCGTGTGGGGCTTTTGGGCTCGATGCGCAGATCGACACTGCTTGCGCCTTCTGGCAAGGCCAAGGGCTGGTTACTCCACCAGTATGCTGTGGCAGCCAAGGCGCAAGCTAGAGCAGCGCACAGCATGAGCGCGCTTAAAAAGCCACCGCGCTGGGCGGACTTGAATGAAACAGAAGATGAAGGCATGGAGGCGGGGCTTTTCACGCAAAATGTACCAAATACAGCAAGCCACGATGATAATAGACAGATGAACGGAATTACCCCCCTCCCCCAGTTTGGCATCATTCGCGCACGCGGTGCAGATGCCGCCCAGTTTTTGCAAGGCCAGCTCACCCAAGACCTGCTTTTGATGGGCGTGCACGAGGCGCGCCTTGCGGCTTGGTGCTCGGCCAAAGGCCGCATGCTGGCCAGCTTTATTGTGCTAAAGCCCAGCCAAGAAGAAATATTACTCATTTGCAGCGCCGACCTGCTGGCCACCACGCTCAAGCGCATGTCGATGTTTGTGATGCGCGCCAAATGCAAGCTTGACGATGCCACGGCAGATTTTGAATTGTCTGGTTTGATTGGCTCTGCGGCAATTGACAAGTTAAAAGATACTAAATTAATAGCAAACAATGACCATATGGCGCTGACATTGGTCAAAAATTCTGAAAATTCTCTGGTTTACTTCAATTCTGGGGCAGCAACTGGGCTTGCGGCCACCGCCCGAGCGCTTTGTATCAGGCCTGGCACTGGTGCGCCTGTCGGCAATGCCGCACAGGCTTCACCCACGCCCGCTGACTGGGACTGGTTGGGCGTGGAATCGGGCGTAGCCGTGGTCAGCGCGGCTATTTCTGACACCTTTGTGCCCCAAATGCTCAACTACGAATCGGTGGGCGGGGTGAATTTCAAAAAAGGCTGCTACCCGGGACAGGAAGTGGTAGCGCGCAGCCAGTTTCGCGGCACACTCAAGCGCCGCGCCTTTGTGGTGCGCAGCAACTGTGCCATGCATGCGGGGCAAGAAGTATTTCTAAGCGACGAGTCCGACCAGCCCTGCGGCACGGTGGCACAAGGGGCCGTGCAAAGCAGTGGCAGCTTCAGCGCCATTGTGAGCCTACAGCTTGCTGCTCTAGAGCGGGTAGCCAACGGCATAAGCTTGCGCTTAACCAGTAGCGACGGCGAGCCACTGCGCGTGGGCCAATTGCCGTATGCGCTATTGGCTGATATTTAAGCCCGAATGATTGGCCACAAGCGCTAAACATGTGCCTGATAGCCCTTGCACTGGGAGTGCATCCCCATTTCCCACTGGTAGTAGCCGCTAACAGGGACGAGTTTTTTGAACGCCCCACCGCGCAGCTTGGCTTATGGCTGGGCGAGTCCGGCACTCGCCTTATTGGCGGGCGTGATTTACGCGGCGGCGGCGCGGCCATGGCGCTCACCCAAGCTGGCCGCATCGCCATGCTCACCAATGTGCGCGACCCGTCTGACGTGCGCAATTACACGCGCAGCCGAGGCGAGCTGGTTCTGCGTTGGTTGGAGTCGGATTTGGCGTTTGCAGATTGGCTAAGCTGCACGCAAGCTGTTGATTTTGCAGGATTTAATTTGATAGTGGGTGATACCCATGCGCAATCTTGGCATTGGGTGTCAAACAGAAGCGTGTCGCCATCGCATGCCGTACAGCCAGCATGGCCTTGGCATGCGCGGGCTCTGGCCTATGGTCAAATTGTGACGATTTCCAATGCCAGTCTGTCCACACCTTGGCCAAAATCCAAATTATTGGAAGCGGCCATGCGCAAAGCCTTAAAGTCCAACTGTGGCGATAGCCCAGCAGACGAGGAAAGCATAAGAGACAGCTTGTGGGCAGCATTGCAAGACACTTGCAAACAGGCAGATGCCGATTTGCCCAGCACCGGCGTTGACAAAACCATAGAAAAGGCGCTGTCAAGTTGCTTTGTAGACCTGCGCCTGCAGCCCAAACCCTATGGCACGCGCAGCAGCAGCCTTATTTTAGGCAAACGCACTGGCAGTGGCCTTGCGCTCCAAATCGATGAGCGAAGCTGGCCGCTGGCTCCCAGCTCAGCGGACAAAGGCGGGGGAGTTCCCGCCCTTGCCCGTTACAGCTTGGGGTGGTAGTACGCTGGAATTTGCTTGAGAGAAGCCTCTTTGTTTTCGGGCTTGGTGAATTTCATTACTTGCTTGAAAGCATCCACGGCTTTTGGCTCGTCTTTGAGGAAATTGGTGTAAACCGTGGCAATTTTGAGCCAAGAATCAATCTCTTGCCCGGGCACATTTTTGTTGCGCAGCAGCATCAAATCAATCGCAAATTGGAAATCGCTCTTGCGAACAGCCAACACATAACCAGCATTGAGCATGTCAAAATCCATGGTTTCAGGCTGTTTGTAATACTCCTTGGCACGCGCGTAGGCCTCAGGCTCCTTGCCCATGCGGCTAAGTAAAATCACCTCCAAGGAGCGCACGCCAGCCGCTTTGGGCTGTATTTTTTTGCAGCGCTCTAAAAACGCCAATGCTTTTTCGTTCTGCCCCATTTGCGCGTAACCCCGCGCAATATTGCTCATCAAAGCCACCACATAAGGCCTTGAAGAAACAACCGATTCCCACACCCACACCGCGTTTTTCCAATCCCCCCACTTAGCCAGCTCGTCGGCCACCATGGGGGTGATTTTGCGGTAGTGCGGGTTAATGTCAGTGCCTTCTTTGATTAATTTCAGCATCTCCACCTTGGTTTTATCCCATTTTGGATTGTTGAAATCCCCACTTTGAGAAATTGTCAGCGCCATTTTGACTGATCGAACAATTTTGTCCTCGCATTCTGCGGCTTGCTGGGTGATGAAGGCAGCCAATGCCAAGCACATCATCATGCACACCGCGCCCACTTGGGAGTAAACAGGCTGCCAAGCAATGCGTGTGGTTGAGAAGAAACCGCGGTAGCCCAAACGGGCATCCGAGGCGGCCAAAACACCTAAGCCGAGCGCAAACATAGCCCCAGTAGCAGCTAAACGCCAAGGAAAACCAATGTTACTGACTACCATCAATGCTAGCAAACTGCACAATGCGGTTACGCGTAATGGCCCCTCCATCATGCCTTCTGAGCTTCGATTTCGCAAAGTTCGCCAAGCAGCCAGCAGCAAATAAGCGAATAACCAAATGAGGAATAACCAACCCACCAGTCCATACTCTGCAAGCAGTTGCAAAATTTCGTTGTGCACGTAGTAGTCGGTTTCAAGCTGAGATCCCTCGGCTTGGTAAAGTGGAAGTGCCGCCTCCCAAGTGCCAGGCCCTACGCCACTGAATGGGCGCTGCTCTATGATGCGCTGGGTGGCTTTCCACATGACAAAGCGCACGCCAAGCGAGCCGTCACCGACCTTGATTTGCTTGGCGCGGTTAAAGCCGCGCTCCAAAGCAAAAGTTCCACGCCCTTCCGCCGCGTTTTCAGCCAACATCGATGCATTGCCCATTTTGACCAACCCAAGGCCAAAGAAAGTCGACAAAAATAAGCCAATGACTAAAATGCGCTTGCCACTGTCCCAAGTGGTGTAAATCAATTGTTTGCGGTAAACCACAGCAACTACGGCAAAAGTGACAAAACTCACTGCCGTACCCACCAAAGCAGAGCGCGTGCCACACATCATGATATAGACGATGTTGAACGCTGCGGTAAAAGCAAGAAATGCCACTGTGATGCGCTGTTTGCTGCTAAGCAGCAAATAACCAGAAAAAGCCACCGTGCAGCCCATGAATTCGGCTGCAAAGTTGCGGTTCACAAAAGTAGAGGCAGGATTTGGGCCTTGCGGAATGTATTTAAGGTCAAACCAAGCCTGCGCCAAGCCCCACATGGCCACGCCCAAAGCACCTAAGTGGATACCCCAAGACAAAGTGGCAAATTTATCGCGGCTGATACTGTTGATAGTCAACCACAACATGACGGCAAATATGAACCAGCGAATGGCCTCAACGCCTGATAAAAAAGTATGCGCCCAATACATGCCCGCTAAGGCATAAGCGGTGAGCATCAAAGGCAACCACATCACCCCATGCCAACGGAATGCATCGCGCCGATTACGCTGGCTCCAAAACAACATTAATGCAGCACCCAATACAAAAAATGCCACAATAATGGATTTTAGCGTGTCCTGCAGCATCATCTCGTGCGGCACACCCAAAGCTGGTGCAAAAAACATCATCATCGCCAGCAAAATCGCTGTCCAATCGCCCTTGCCTAGCTCAAGGGGCATGGCAAATACAGGGGCATTGGTTTTTGTAACGACTTTTCGTTCTTGGCTTGCTGCGCCATCGGCACTGACTCGCGCATACGAGTCAGTCAATGTTTCAGATGCACTGGCATTTACTTGGTTAGTATTTGTCGGTTGACTGCGTTTTTTCTTGGCCATGGGTCAATAAATAAAGTAAATTCGCAAATGGTTGACCATGCATAATGCATAGCTGAAGGGGATTACCAAATAACCCTCTATTGTCGTTGCTTTTCAGTCTCAATTTGTGAATCCATCCCCCGACTATCAAAATCATCGTTTATCTATTTATGGCCTACATCTACTACGTCACCCACATCAACTTCGACTATGGCTCGATTTCCCTACTCAAAGCCGAGTGCCAGCGCGTAGGCATTAGCCGGCCGCTGATCGTCACCGATGCTGGCGTGCGCGCTGCTGGCATTGTTGACATCGCCTTGAAGGCTTTGGGCAATCCAGATACGGTAGTTTTTGACCAAACCCCCTCCAATCCAACCGAGGCTGCCGTGCGCGCAGGAGTGGCCGTTTACAAACAAGAGCGCTGCGACGGCTTGATTGCCTTGGGTGGTGGCTCGTCGATTGACTGCGCCAAAGGCATCGCCATTGCCGCCACCCACGAAGGACCTCTGACGCGCTACGCCACCATCGAAGGTGGCTCGGCTTTGATCACCGAAGCAGTAGCACCCATCATCGCCATTCCCACCACCAGTGGCACGGGCAGCGAAGTGGCGCGTGGCGCAATCATCATTGTGGATGACCACCGCAAGCTGGGGTTTCATTCATGGCATCTTGTGCCCAAATCAGCCATTTGCGACCCTGAACTCACCCTTGGCTTGCCCGCCAAGCTCACGGCCGCCACCGGCATGGATGCCATAGCGCATTGCATGGAAACCTTCATGTCCGCAGCATTTAACCCACCGGCTGATGGCATTGCGCTAGATGGCTTGGCACGCGGATGGGCGCACATAGAGCGCGCCACCCGCGACGGCTCTGACCGCGAAGCGCGCTTTCAGCTCATGAGCGCGTCCATGCAAGGGGCGATGGCCTTTCAAAAGGGCTTAGGCTGCGTACATTCGCTTAGCCACAGCTTGGGCGGAGTCAATCCCCGCTTGCACCACGGCACGTTAAATGCCATGTTTTTACCTGCTGTGGTGTCATTCAATGCCAGCGTCGAATCCATGACAAAAGAGAACCGCTTGCAGCGCATGGCGCAGGCCATGGGTCTAAAAAATGAGGCCGACGTAACTCCAGCGCTAATTGAGATGAACCAAAGATTAGGGTTGCCTTGCGGGCTGGAGCAAATGGGCGTTACCAGCAGCATGTTTGCCCAAATCATAGCGGGCGCTCAGGCTGACCACTGCCACAAAACCAATCCTCGGATTGCAAGCGGGCAAGATTACATGCAAATATTGGAAGCCGCTTTGTCTTAGATTGGGTTAAAGCTATTTATGAGGCTAGTGCCCCTCTCGAATCAACGTGAAATACGTCTCAACTGCGCGTTTGACGGATGCTTGCATAGTCTCAAAATGCATCAAACCCAAACCCAAGAAACGTGTAGTTAACAATGAGCTATCTATAGGTCTTGGCTCCAGGACAGGTATGTCGCTCAACAAGCAATTGTTGATAACCGATTGTGATGAATGGTAGTTTTCAAATTCAATTTCAACCATAGAAAGTAATGCCCTCCGACTTAGTCGTTCCTGACCTGCGATATGGTAGAGGCCCGTTGCATCAGTTTTGATTAACCTCCAAATTGCAAGTGCTGCATCTGTATTCGATATTGGGGTGAAATATTGATCGGTAGCGCACAAAATGGCGTTATTCATGTGCAGCGCTTTCAACCATCCAGTTAACATGCATTTTGGATGAGCTGACGTACTTATAATTTTGGGTAACCTGAGTATTAGCCATGGTACGTTTAACTTGCGGATATACGACTCGACAGCTAATTTATGTTGTCCATAAACCAAAATTGGAGACGCAGTATCTTCCTCTGACCACATTGATTGCGATCCATCAAAAACTGCATCGCTAGAAATAAATACCGGTTTTATCCTTAACCGTACTAATTCCTGTATCAAGCGGATTATTCCGTCAACGTTTGTTAAAGACGCAGTCGCAGGATTTAGGGCGCACTGATCAATGGTTGTAATTCCAAGACTGATGATGGCAACACCTGGACGGTGTTCGCAGTTTGCAAGTATTTTGCAAACAGTGTCTTTTCGCACATCAAAGCGAATGCTGCTTGAGCTAGCGGACTGAAAATGCGTGCACAGCAGAGAATGCTCTGGCCATATTGCTTGAATCGCAAGACCTAATACGCCTGTAGCACCCAGTAAAAGTGTCATATTTTGCTCAAATTGACTTGATTTATTGCTACAAATTAAGGAGAGGAATCACAAAAAGATTATACTCGCCTGCAATTAAAGTCAAGCCACTCAGGCCAACCCGAATCATGAAAAACATCTCCTTTATACTCAAAGTTGCAGTGACTTTAGGTGTGGTTGCATGGCTTTTCACACAGATTGATAGCCTACACCTGCGCACTTTATTGGGTAAAGCCAATTTATCAATCTTATTAGCTGGCACTGCATTAACCGCACTGCTACCGATTCTTGGGGCCTTGCGCTGGTTTTTTATACTAAGGTATATGGGCATGCGTTTTGAGCTTCGTGAAATCATACATTGGACATATATCGCAACTTTTTTCAACCAGCTATTGCCCGCAACAGTTGGGGGCGATGGCCTAAGAGTTTTTTTTGCCAGCCGCAACGGAGAGAGCTTAAAAAGATTGTTGTATAGCGTTATTCTAGATCGTGTTGCAATGTTTATTAGCTTAGCGATTCTTCTTATGTTTTCCGCCCCTTGGTTTATTTCTCAATTACCAAGTACCACCCTTCTGGGGATTCAGGCTCTACTAGGCAGTGCAGTGATAGTGGCCTCAGTTTTATTGATGACCGCAGACCAACTACCGATAAGCCTATCAAAATTTCCCCCTATAAAATGGCTAGGCGAGCTATCGCAAGACGCAAGGCTTCTCTTTCTTACAGTTAAATCTTGCATAGTCATTACCGCACTATCTTTCACCAGTCTGTTGATTATTATGGTTAGTATATGGTTGTTTGTAGTTTCATTTGGTGCAGTTAGCACGCCTGCATTTGAGTTTCTACCTTTAATGCCGCCTGTTGTGGCCGCAAGCACCTTGCCGATCTCTTTTGGCGGTTGGGGCACAAGGGAGGTTGCCATGGTGTCAATTTGTGCCAGTATTGGAATTTCCCCAGAAGTTGCAATTTTGTCTTCTGTTTGGCTAGGAATTGCGAGCATACTTACAAATCTACCGGGTGCTGCTCTTTACCTCACGGGCAAAAAATACCAAACTACTAAACCAGCAAATGTCAAACCTTGATTTTTCCATGTCGAGCAGCGTTCTCTGGGCCATATTTAGCTGCTTTCTGTTCCCATTTTTTCTGTATATATCGCAATTTTTCAGCGCAATTCAAGACAGACACGCTATTAGATTTGCTGTTTGTACCGCTGTCAGCATAGTCTTTTGGATTTTTTTAACACTGAGTTTTTATTCGCAGATGAAGCCAATACAATTTTTTGATGTAGTCTTGGGCTTAGCTGTAATTTGTTGCTCCACGATACTTTATCTTCAGGTCTGGGGCTTGTTAACTCGTGGTTATACCTTAGCCATACTGCGAACATTATTAGAATCAGATAAGCCACTCAATGCCACTCAAATTAGTGAGGCCTATCGTAATTTTGAAGGTCTTAATTGGATAATGACACATCGTATGCAAGGATTGAAAGCCTCGGGCATGATCATGGTAGATGGTGACAGTGTTCGACTAACACCTAACAAAGGTAAAAAAATCGCCTGGTTATATGGCATTTCAAAACGTATCCTCGGTATTGGACGTACTGGTTAGCAGTATGCTTAATTTAAATTGTAAAAATGACTCCTAATCAATACTCCGGCATGCAATTTGGGGTTCTTAGCGCTATAGCAAGTGTATTTTTTATTGCTATAGGCCTTAGGATTTTGAGAAACTTAGAGCCCGCTAGTCTGGTAGTTTTGTGCGCAATCTTTTTTGGGGGTTTGGGTTTAGGTGGGCTAATTTTTTTTGCTAATGCTGTAAATATATGGACATACACGATCACATATAGCTGTCTAATGCTAATTTTTTTAATGGGATTTGGTGCTATCTACAAATCACTGTCTTTGCGTATTTTGTTAGACCTATCAAAACAACCAGATATGACCGATTCTTATGCTCGCATTTACAATGCTTATTTAATTAATGATAGTTTTTTAAATAGACTTGAGGTGATAAAAGCACAAAAATTCGCAACTGAAAATGATCATCATTTTTTACTTACCGCTAGAGGGCGAGCAATTTCATATAGACTGAGATCTATTCAACAGCTATTTGGGATAAAGAACAGCGGATAATTCAGTATGCCACTTTACGAATTAAAAAAATCTGGACAGCAAGTTTCAATTCCCAACGAGGATACGAGTCTATTTACATTTTCGTTTTTTATTCCTTGTTACAACGAGGAAAAAAATATTGGCGCAGTTGTTTCGAAACTTTATCATGTGTGTCACCGAGAAGGAGTGACATTTGAAATTTTGGTGTTCGATGATGCATCCAAAGACAATACAGTTAATGCGGTACTTAAAATACAAAATCAAACCGACGATGATTATTTGAGACTATTTGTAAATCAAAAAAATCAAGGAATGGCTCGCAATTTTATTGAGGGAGCGTTTCAAGCCCGTGGCAAATACTATCGCATAGTAATGGGCGACGATGTAGAGTCAGAAGAGACCTTGACCTCAATCATCAAGCAGGCAGGCGCAGCTGATATCGTAATCCCTTACCATACTGAAGTTCATGGCCGACCTGCACACCGACGCCTGATTTCTAGGTTGTACACAAGGTTAGTGAACGCTGCGAGTAATACCAATTTAAGATATTACAATGGATCTCCATTGTTCAAGCGCATGGATGCGATTCGCTTTCATGTGGAAGCAACGGGCATGGGATTTCAGGCAGAGTTTTTACTTAGACTCCTTCAAGAAGGGCGAAGTTTTGTGGAAATCCCCGTTACCGCGAGCGATAGAGAGGGATCTACATCACTTAATTTTCGGAATTTTTTATCAGTTGGATACTCTTTATTCAAAATTCTTATGCGCCGTATTAGTGGCGCTAAGATGGCTAGATAAATCTAAATATATATTAATTTAACTTTTAGTTTTTTGGAGAACGCATGCGTAAAGTAATTGTTTTTGGTGGTGGTGGATATTGTGGCAGCGTGGTAGTTCCACAGTTGCTAGCATCTGGCTGGCACGTCACAGTTTTTGATATCTTGGACTGGTATGGCCGCGGGCATTTTCCTCATAATAATCCTTACCTTCATTTAATTGCAGGTGATGTGAGAAATCTAGAGTTGGTTTCCAGTGCCTGCGTTGGGCAGGATGCAGTGCTACATCTAGCCTGCATTTCTAATGATGCAAGTTTTGAGTTGAATGAAGCACTTTCGACATCAGTTAATCTTGATTCTTTTGAACCATTAGTTATTGCTGCAAAACAAGCTGGTGTGAAGCGCTTTGTATTTGCTTCGTCTAGTTCGGTTTATGGTGTTTCTGATTCACCGGATGTAACAGAAGAGCACCCACTAGTGCCACTAACACTCTACAACAAATACAAAGGAATGTGCGAACCGCTGTTGCTCAAGCACACCGATAGTAGCTTTATTGGTGTTGTTTTCCGTCCTGCGACAGTTTGTGGCTACGCGCCAAGGCAACGACTGGATTTATCCGTGAATATTTTGACCAACCATGCAGTAAATAAAGGCAAAATCACTGTCTTTGGTGGCTCACAACTCCGCCCAAATTTGCACGTACAAGATTACGCTGATTTATGCGAGTTATTACTTAATGCGCCCAACGAAAAAGTTGCAAATCAAATATTCAATTGCGGCTTCCAAAATATGAGCATTATGGACATAGCGCTTATTGTCAAAAAAGTAGTAGAACAAGAGTTTCCTGAGAAGGGGGATATTCCTATCGATGTCGCCAGTTCAGATGATCCTCGCTCCTATCACATCAACTCGTCAAAAATTAAACGTGCTTTGGGATTTGAACCGCAGCACTCTATCGAAGAGGCCGTAAAAGATTTGTGCATCGCTTTCCGTGATGGGAAGTTGCCCAATAGTTTTGAAGACAATCGCTACTTTAACGTCCGCACCATGAAGGCGGTTGGGGCCAAATGAGCTCTTCCCCAATTGCAGTAGTTACTGGTGGCGCGGGCTTTATTGGTAGTCACGTGGTGGATTTGCTTTTGGCAAAAGGATATCAAGTCAGAGTCATCGACAGTTTAATTGGTGGACGAGAAGCAAATCTTGTACAGCATAAATCAAATACTAATTTAATTTTTGAAAGGCGAGATATTCGCAGCTATGCAGCCAATGATCGCTTATTTGCTGGAGCAAAGTATGTTTTTCATTTCGCTGGAATTGGTGACATAGTCCCCTCTATCGAGCAACCAGCAGATTACATGTCTGCGAACGTACAAGGCACAATAAATATGCTTGAATGCGCCCGAAGCGCTCGTGTGGAAAAATTTGTATATGCAGCCTCATCATCTTGCTACGGATTAGCTAGCGTGCCGACTAATGAAAACCACCCAATCAAACCCCTTTATCCTTACGCTTTATCAAAATTTCAAGGGGAACAAGCCGCATTACATTGGAATGCAGTCTATAAACTGCCAGTTAATACAATCCGTATTTTTAACGCATATGGAACAAGATCGCGTACGTCTGGTGCTTATGGGGCTGTTTTCGGCGTATTTTTAAAACAAAAAATAGCTAACAAACCATTCACGGTCGTTGGGGACGGAAGTCAACGTCGCGATTTTCTATACGTCACCGATGTTGCCAGCGCATTTTTAGCCGCAGCCGAAACTTCTATGACAGGTAAGACTTGGAATTTAGGGGCGGGTAATCCCCAGTCTGTTAATCGTTTGGTTGAGCTTTTGGTTGGTGAATGTTTATACATTCCAAAAAGACCGGGTGAGCCAGAATGCACCTTTGCCGACATAACAGCAATAAAACGCGATCTAAATTGGTCTCAGACCATAAGTTTCGAAGATGGTGTAATCATAATTCTTAAGAACATAAACTATTGGCGCGATGCACCCCTGTGGGAACCAAAATCAATTGAAATTGCTACCAGCACTTGGTTTCAATATATGGAAAAGGAGTAATCAGTGCTTTCATCATTGGCTCAATCGTTCGGCCACAAAATAAAAACCGCACAAGAATTGGCGCTATTGCTTCCTGCGTTACCCAGGGATAAAAAAGTCATCATGTGCCATGGAGTGTTTGATGTAGTTCACCCTGGTCATATTAGGCATTTGTTATACGCAAAAACTAAAGCCCATACGCTGATTGCGAGCATTACTGCAGATGTCCATATCACCAAAGGAGCGCATCGCCCACACGTTCCCCAAGATTTGCGTGCTCTAAATCTTGCCGCTTACGAGCTGGTTGATTACGTAGTCATCGATAGCCAGCCTACTCCCGTAGAGAATTTACGAACAATTAAACCAGATTTTTTTGCAAAAGGTTATGAATATACTGCTCAGGGCTTACCCCCAAAAACACTAGAGGAAGTGGAAGTGATGCGAAGTTTTGGTGGTGAGGTAATCTTCACCCCTGGTGATATAGTTTACTCATCGAGTCGCTTAATTGACCTTGCCCCTCCGGGAATTAAAATTGAAAAACTCCTGACTTATATGGATGCAGAAGGATTGAGTTTCGACTCTTTAAGAAGCGCTTTAGCTTCTTTTGCAAAATTCAAGGTGCATGTTGTCGGGGACACTATTGTCGATAGCTATACACACGCAGCTATGATCGGCGGGCAAACAAAAACCCCGACTATGAGTGTATTGTATGAACGCAGAGATGACTATATCGGTGGTGCCGCAGTGGTTGCTGAACATTTGCGAGCCGCCGGAGCTGAGGTCACATTTTCTACAGTTTTAGGCAATGATACCTTCAAGCAATTTGTGCTTGATGGGCTAGAAAAAAGTGGCGTCAAGTGCAATGCAATCATTGACTCGACTCGACCAACGACCAACAAAAATGCAATAGTTACCGGTGGGTATAGGCTTCTTAAAATTGACACATTAGACAACCGCTCTATATCTGACGAAATTGTTGACAAGCTAAGGAACGTCATCTCAGAGCCAAGTCACGATGCTGTTGTATTTAGTGATTTTCGTCATGGTATTTTTAACCGAAGGACCATTCCGCAATTGATATCTGCTATTCCGTCGGGGATGTATAAAGTGGCAGATAGCCAAGTTGCAAGTAGATGGGGAAACATTACCGACTTCACTAACTTTGATCTAATTACACCCAATGAGCGCGAGGCTCGCTTTGCGCTAGGCGACCAAGACTCCGGTGTTCGTCCTTTGGCATCTGCACTGTATGATGCTGCCCAATGCAAAACTTTAATCTTGAAGCTTGGTGAGCGCGGTGTATTAACTTGCTGCAATAATAACCATGAGTCACTTGATTCTTATGCAGTGATGGACTCATTTGTTGATAGAGTTGTAGATGCTGTGGGTGCAGGCGATGCACTTTTGGCTTATGCAACATTAACTAAGCTAGCAACAGGATCTGATGCAGCCGCAACCATCCTTGGCTCTCTAGCGGCCGCATGTGAATGCGAAGTTGACGGAAATATCCCAATAACACCTGCACACGTTTTATCAAAAATAAATGCAGTAGAAAGTCAAGTTAGTTACTCTGCACCAAGGATACCAAATTGAGGTGTATTGTCGTAGGATTAGGCATCCAAGGCCGAAAAAGAAAGCACTACGCCGGCACTGATTTTGTGGCGTGTGTTGATCCATTGCATTCAGATGCTGATTATTCAGACCTATTCGAAATAACTCTTGACAGATATGACACCGCATTAGTTTGTACGCCCGATGAGCCGAAAGTTGGTATTTTGAAGTACTTGCTGGCAAATAAAAAAAATGTAATGGTTGAAAAACCGCTATTTGCGGCCAAAGATGAGGAACTCCTAGATCTACAGCAGCTTGCACAAGCGAACGAAGTAATGTGTTACACGGCATATAACCATAGATTTGAACCTCACTTTGTCGCGATGCGGGAATTGATTCAGTCAGGTAGATTGGGAAAAATATATCGATGCAGAATGTTTTACGGAAATGGAACAGCGAGACTTGTTCGTGAATCAGCATGGAGAGACTCTGGGGCTGGCGTGCTTCCGGATTTGGGCTCTCATTTATTAGACACGGTAGCATTCTGGTTTGGAATATCGAAAGGGAATATAACATTAGTTTCTGCTGATAAATTCGAAAATAATGCCCCTGATCATGTGGTTTTATCTATAGCGAATACATCGCCTACTATTGAACTTGAAATGACACTGCTGATGTGGCGCAACCATTTCACCTGTGATATTTTGGCTGAAAAAGGAACCGCACATATTGAATCTTTATGCAAGTGGGGACCTAGTACACTCCGAATTCGAGAGAGAGTATTACCTTCCGGGCGTCCAATAGAAGTTTGCAATACGCTTATTCAACAGGATCCAACATGGGCAATTGAGTATGCTCACTTTAAGCATATTTGTGCCAACAAGCAAAAGACTGATTTAAGCTCAGATATTTGGTTAAATTCAACATTGCGTGAACTTAGTTATCAAGTTACCATGAATCGAAAATGAGTGCTCCAATCATAGGCTTCGTAGGCATGACCCATCTTGGTCTCATATCAAGCGTTGCATCTGCATGCAAAGGTTTTTCAACGATTTGTTATGACCAAGATGTATTAATTATTGAGAAATTCAAAAAAGGTGACTTTAATATTTCTGAGCCTAATTTAGAAAACTATGCAGCTATCAATTCAAAATCACTCATATTCACGCATGATCCGGAAGAATTAAAGAAATGCGATGTGATTTATGTGGCGCCTGATATTCCAACTGATGATAATGGCCTCAGTAATATCTCTCACATCGACGCTCTGCTAGATTTTGTTTTATCCATTGCTCGAATCGACGCATGCGTTGTTGTCTTATCGCAAGTTCCACCTGGATTTACACGGAAAAAACTATGTCATGGTCGTACTCTTTATTATCAAGTTGAAACCTTGATATTTGGACTTGCACTAGAGCGTGCACTGCATCCCGAGCGATACATCGTTGGCTGCGATGATCCAAGTCTTGGATTGCCTGAGACATATTTCAGATTTCTTGACGCAAACAATTGTCCTATATTGAGGATGCGATACGAAAGTGCAGAATTGGCCAAAATATCGATCAACATGTGCTTGGTAGCCTCCGTTTCAACTGCCAATACATTAGCTGAAATATGTGAAGGCATCGGAGCCGATTGGTCCGAAATTGTTCCCGCGCTAAAACTCGATAAGCGTATCGGAGCGTACTCGTATTTAAACCCCGGACTTGGTATATCCGGAGGAAATCTTGAGCGGGATCTTGCCACCGTTTGCGCTCTGTCCGAAAAATACGCCACAGACGATGGGGTTGTGCGCGCTTGGATTAAAAATAGTAAGCATCGCAAAGATTGGGCAGCTAGAAAAATTCATGACTTACTATTGAATAATAGATCTGATGCAACCATCGCCATATGGGGATTGGCATACAAAGAAAACACCAATTCAATTAAAAACTCACCTTCAATCGCTACTATTAATCGACTGCCAAAAGCACAGTTAAGAATATACGATCCGGTTGTCCCTCCATCCGTTCTAAGTCATCAAAACACGTATTTCGCTACTTCAGCATTAGATGCCATACAAGGAGCTGATGCACTACTAATATTGACCCCGTGGCAAGAGTTTAAAATAATATCGCCTCTTGACATTGCAACTCTCATGCGGGGCTGCATTGTGCTAGATCCCTATCGCGTACTTACTACGGATAGCTCTTCTACATCAAGACTTGAAATACACACTCTAGGTGTCAAGGCGTTAGCAAAGGCAGCAAATGCTTAATCACTTACACAGTATTGATTCTTTACCTAAAAGGGTTGTTGTAGTTGGTGCGGCAGGATTTGTTGGGTCTACAATTGCTCAGCATTTGAAGGTACAGGGTGTTGAAGTACTTTTAATTTCGAGAACTGAAGTCGACTTGCTAGACGATCAAGCTCACTACAAGCTCGCGAGGTACTTGCGTGATACTGACTGTGTGATCGCAACTGCTGCAATTGCTCCATGTACAAGCTCTGACATGTTGGTTGATAATTTGCGTATTGCTAGATGTATGATCCATGCATTTAATCTGGCAAAGGTGTCGCATGTGATTAACATTAGCTCAGATGCTGTTTTTATGGACTCAATGTCACCACTCACTGAGGATAGCCACTTAGCGCCTGACACTACCCATGGCGTGATGCACTTAGCCAGAGAGATAATATTTAGAAGCGAGCTCTTGGTGCCTTTGGCGATTTTGAGACCCAGTTTACTTTATGGTGAACACGATCCGCATAACGGTTACGGACCTAACCGCTTCCGCCGTCTTGCTCAAATAAACGCTGATATTGTTTTATTTGGTGAAGGTGAAGAGCTAAGAGATCATGTAGATGTTGAGGATTTGGCTCGTGTTGTGGTTAACTGTACGATGCGAGGAAGTACTGGTGCGCTAACGATTGCTACAGGACAGGTTGTGTCGTTTAAAGAGATCGCCAACCTAATGGTTAAGAAGCATCGCAGTAAAAGTAAAATTTTTTTTAGCCAAAGAATAAGTCCCATGCCACATAACGGATATCGAGCTTTTGATATCCGTTCTTTAAGAATCGCTTTCCCTGATTTTAAGTTCTCTTCGTTGCTTTGAGCAGCTTAAGATGTGACCAATTAATATTTTGAAACCATACATATGCCAGAGATAAATTTATTGCAATCTTTGCCTAAAGTGAAAAGAAATATAGAAAAACGACTTCTAGCTAAAGATCCATTGGTTATTGCTGAGTCAAAAAAATTCGGCCAAATGTATTGGGATGGACCTCGTGAATATGGGTATGGCGGATATAAATATGACGGTCGATGGCTTAGCGTTGCGAAAGAAATCATTAATCTCTATAAGCTTCAAGCGGGAATGAGAGTACTAGATGTAGGTTGTGGTAAAGGTTTTTTGGTTAAAGATTTACTCATACAAAGCCCGGATCTAGAAGTATTTGGCTTGGACGTATCCGAATATGCTGTTCACAACTGCGAACCGGAAGTGGTTGGTCGACTACATTTAAAAGATGCGCTTCAACTTCCTTTTCCAGATCGCTCTTTCGATTTTGTAATCTCACTGAACACAATACATAATTTCACTAGAGAAAATGCCATTACTGCGCTGCGTGAGATTCAACGTGTTTCAAAAGGTGCATCATTTGTTCAAGTAGACAGCTACTTGACTGTGGAGCAAAAAGAGGTGTTTGAAAGTTGGGTTTTAACGGCGCAATTTCATGATTATCCCCCTGCATGGCTTGCAGTATTTGAAGAAGCGGGCTACACAGGGGACTACTTTTGGACCATCATTGATTAACAAAGATTGAAAACTATGAAGACATATGTAATTTTAGGTGGAGGAGGTTCTTTTGGCATCCACACAGCCTTTTACCTTTTGCGAAATGCGAACCCCAAGCGTGTCGTGGGTATTGGTAGGAATCCTCTTCGGCCAGCTCCATTTTCTTTAAACATAGATAAGGAGCCTGGTTTTGAATACCACGCATACCATCTTACCTATGAGATGGATTTATTGCTTGAGTTATTGGACAAAATCAAACCTGAGGTAATTATCAATTTTGCGGCTCAAGGTGAAGGCGCTGTATCTTGGAAGAATTCATGGCGATTTTTTGAAACTAATTCTATGGCTTTAGCCCGATTTTGTGAAGAGATCGGAAAGCGAAGTTGGTTAGAACGATTTATTCAGATTGGGACATCAGAGATGTATGGCTCTGTAGATCATGCAACGAATGAAGATGAGCCTATTAAACCAACAAGCCCATATGCAGCTTCAAAAGTAGCTTTTGACATGCATTTAATGTCGGTGCATAGATATTTGAACTTTCCGATGAACATTATTCGCCCATCAAATGCTTATTGCCCGGGTCAACTCTTACACCGCGTTATTCCTAAAACTGTTCTTTGCGGCCTGACAGGGAAAAAATTACCCCTACAAGGCGGCGGAAGAGCCGAGAAATCATATTTGCACGCCAGAGATCTTGCCAGAGCAATTCATCTGGTTGCCGAAAATGCGCCACTTGGCGAAGTATACAACGCTGGCCCCACACTACCCACAAGTATTCGAGAAGTTGTTGACAGAACAGCAAAAGCGCTTGGATTGCAGTTTGCGGATGTTTGCGAAATGTCCGCAGATCGATTGGGTCAAGACTCTAGATATTGGTTAGACTCTTCTAAAATTAAATCCCAATTAGGTTGGACACCCTTGATAGGATGGGATGAAGGCTTGGAGGAAATGGTGGCGTGGGGTCGAGAACATTTAGAGCAGATTAAAGACTTGCAGACTGAATATGTTATGCGGGGCTAATGTCATGATCAAACCCGATCAAATTTCTTTCAATGCAAATTCGTCTGCTAAGCGTTGTCTCGAATACAGAAAACGCATACTCGATATTTCTCAAAAGGTCTCGGCGCTACATGCGGCCCCTGCGTTCTCCTGCGTAGAACTGACAGATGTAATCTACAACGGTTTAATGCGAATTGGCCTAGGAGAAGATGCTTTCCATGACATATTTCTAATGTCAAAGGGGCATGGATGCATGACACAGTATGCCGTGTTAGAAAAAATAGGCGTTCTTTCCACGGATGAACTGGAGATGTATTGCACTCCAGAAGGAATACTTGGAGCACATCCAGATCGAGGAAATCCTGGAATCGTAGCCTCTACGGGGTCTTTGGGTCATGGAATGGGACTAGCCGTGGGAATGGCTCATGCTGAGTCTATATTGAATCAAGATAGGAATATTTATCTAATTCTTTCAGATGGCGAGCTGCAAGAGGGATCGAGTTGGGAGGCGGCGATGATGGCGGCGAATTTGAAATTGAAAAATTTAATCGCTCTTGTTGATTTCAATGACTTTGGTGGGCTGGAGAGAATGAGTGAAGGACATCAAGCGTTTCAACCTTTAAAAGCAAAGTTCGAGGCATTTGGATGGGAGGCAGTGGAGGTGAATGGCCATAATGCATCCGCCATCCATGCCGCAGTGTCTTCGCGCTCGGCGACTAAACCATTTGTACTTATTGGCCATACCGTTAAAGGCAAGGGTGTGTCATATATGGAAAATGTGCCGATTTGGCATTATCGATCTCCAAACAAACAAGAGTACTTACAAGCGGTGGGCGAATTAAAGGAGATTTTATCTTGAGGAACACTTTTGCCGAGACGTTTTACGAAGCAGCAAAACTTGATGAAAAACTTTGCATGGTAGTTGCAGATATTTCTCCTGCGGGTTCTATGAATGCCTTTCGCAAAGAGTTTCCGAGTCGTTTTATAAATACTGGCGTTGCAGAACAAGCAATGATTGGCATAGTTGCTGGCATGTCATGTCGCGGCTTAAAGCCATTCGCATACACTATCGCAACATTCGCACTATTCCGACCTTTCGAATTTATTCGAGATGATTTGTGCTACCAAAACTTACCTGTTACTGTGGTTGGCGTGGGTGGCGGCTTGAGTTATTCCACGCTAGGCGGAACCCATCATGCAATGGAAGACATTGCAGTTGCGTGTGCTCTGCCAAATATGCGTGTCATTGCGCCCTGTGATCCTGTAGAGACCGCTGCTGCAACTCAATGGTGCATATCACAAACAGAAGGGCCTGTTTACCTGAGACTAGGTAAGGCAGGAGAACCAGTATTATCATCCGAGGCTGCGACTCCTTTTGAGTTCGGCAAGATTCGAACATTACGACAAGGTAAAGATGTTTGTATTCTAGGATATGGTCCCATTCTGAACTTGGCATTTAAAGCCGCAGATGAACTGGCACAGCATGGCATCTCTTGTCAAGTAATCTCAGTTCATACTCTTAAACCATTGGATAACACCGGTATCAGTGAGGTTCTAGCGGCTTTTAAAAATGTAATTGTTCTAGAGGAAATGGTTCCTCGCGGTGGTCTTGCGGATAAGGTCAAGGGGCTGTGCTGGGAATCAAATGCTAAATGCACATTAAATACGATAAGTCTAAAGGATGAATTCATTCATATTTATGGATCACATGAACAATTACTTCAAGCGCACGATGTGACTGTATCACGCGTTGTCAAAAGCGCACTGAATAAATAAGGATAAACCATGACATATACAAAAAAGCATTTAGATGAAGCCATACAGATCATTGAAAAAATTGATCACATATCTGTAGAAAAAATGGCTCAGCTATTGTCCGAGTTGCGATCAAACGAGGGGCGGTTGTTTTTTCTTGGTGTGGGTGGTAGTGCGGGTAATTGTTCGCATGCGGTCAATGACTTTCGTAAAATAGTAGGAATAGAAGCCTATGCACCGACAGATAACGTATCGGAATTGACGGCTCGCACTAACGACGAAGGTTGGCCAACTGTTTTTATTGAATGGCTCAAGATTAGCCATTTAAAAGCATCCGATATGATCTTCATTTTTTCTGTTGGTGGTGGTAATTTAGAGAAGAATATCAGTCCAAATTTGGTCTTGGCACTACAGTACGCTAAGGAAGTAGGCAGCAAAGTAGTTGGCATTGTGGGTCGCGATGGTGGTTACACCGCACAGGTTGCAGATGCATGCGTTATTGTGCCCACGGTAAACCCAGACAACATCACTCCACATTCAGAGGCTTTTCAAGCAGTTATTTGGCATCTTTTGGTTTCGCATCCTTTACTTAAGGCAAAGCAAACCAAATGGGAATCAAGTGTAAAACCGTAATCCACATTTGAAATTTTGGAGAAAATCTCATGACTACAATAAATGAACTTAGTGTGCAAATCTTTGCAGATGGCGCGGACAAAGCGGGCATGCTTGACATGGCAAGTAAATCCTACATAAAAGGATTAACTACAAACCCGACATTGATGCGCAAAGCCGGAATTACTGACTACAAAGCTTTTGCCCTTGATATTTTATCTAGCGTTAAAACACTGCCGATATCTTTTGAGGTATTTTCTGATGATTTTAATGAAATGCATAGGCAGGCATTAGAGATAGCGAGTTGGGGTAACAATGTCTATGTCAAAATACCCATCACAAATACTAAGCGTGAAACTTGTTATGACCTTGTTGGTAAGCTAACATCCGCAGGCGTTAAAGTGAATGTCACCGCACTCATGACCTTGAAACAAGTAGAGTCTGTCGTCGAAAAACTCATGCCAAACGTACCCAGCTATGTTTCCGTGTTTGCTGGACGCATAGCAGACACTGGCCATGATCCAGTTCCGCTTATGAAGCAAGCAGTCACCTTATTAAAGAAAAAACCTGCTTCTGAATTAATCTGGGCAAGCCCGCGGGAGCTGCTAAATATTTTTCAGGCAAACGAGATTGGCTGTCAAGTAATTACTGTTACTAATGATATTTTGAAAAAATTAGAGTTAGTTGGCTATGACCTTGAGGAGTACTCCTTGGATACGGTAAAGATGTTCTATAAGGATGCGCTAGCAGCTGGGTTTATGTTGTAATTTTTTGGGATTTTATGGAAAAACATCGCATCTTAAATCCTCTAAACACAAGCGTAGATTCATATTCTTGTCAATCATGCCAATCGCATACTCTAAATGAAATACTAGGTTTTGGAAATTTACCAAGAGTCACATCTGACAGTAAGCCATTCAAAAATGGCGGTAGATTATTTGTGTGCGATACATGCGGTTTGACTCAAAAAATTCCAGATCCAGTTTGGATTGCGGAAATTGAAAGAATTTATGCTGATTACCAAATGTATTATCAATCTGACACCCCAGATCAAGTAGTATTTGCTCCAACCTCTGGGGAACCAATTGGTCGGTGCGAATTATTGGTGCAGCACCTCAAAGCATCAAAAGCAATTAAGAATTCAGGGGTATTGTTAGATGTGGGTGCAGGTAGCGGAGCTATGCTGTCTGCCTTTTCTGCTAGTTTTACAAATTGGCAACTAAGCGGTCTAGATCTTGACAATCGCAAGCTTAATAAGCTTCGTGAAATACGTGGATTTGATACGCTTTATACAGTCACTCCACCAGAATTGCCTCGTTTATTTGACTTAATGAGCTTAATACACTCATTAGAACATTTAATAAACCCAATTGAGTTTTTAAAACAGCTTTTAGAAAAAACCAGTATTGATGGGCAAATTTTCATTGAAGTGAACAATGTCACTGAAGTCCCGTTCGATT
Source organism: Polaromonas sp. (assembly GCA_043728315.1). Taxonomy (GTDB): domain Bacteria; phylum Pseudomonadota; class Gammaproteobacteria; order Burkholderiales; family Burkholderiaceae_C; genus JAAFIP01. The sequence goes on from JAYTMT010000161.1 coordinate 46,253, forward strand.
TGGTTGTTGCCGATCATTTGTGTCATTTCAGTCCATATACTTTGCACGCATTGGTTGGTCGAGCAGGATGGAGTGTAGAAATACTGGCGACTAATTGGGCGCGTAAAGAGTTGTCGTTGTTAGCAGGAAGGCAAGCTTCAAAGAGTATGCATTCAGAGAACCCAGCATTTGAAGGTGCAGAGTCCGCATTTAAACGCACACAACGACAAGTTGACTGGTTGGTTGGCCTGATTACACAGGCTAATGAACTTGCTGCCGCTGGTGCAATAGGCATTTTCGGAACATCCGTCGCGGCCACTTGGTTGGCATCAGCATTGGGGAGTAAGGTAGCTTTTTTTGTTGATGAAGACCCTGCTCGCAAAGGTAAAACACATATGGGATGTCCAATTTTCAGACCGATCGATGCGCCACGCGGCTCTTCGGTATTTTTAGCTTTTCCCAACCCAATTGCAAAGAGTATTGCAAAACGCTTGTCCAATTTGGCTGCTAAATATATTGCGCCTGTAGTTACTTGCTAATGCAAGAAATGCTTAGCCATTCCTTCTATCAAAAATATTGATGCATCTGGACTTAAATGCGCATCATCAAAAGTACTCAATGTTTTTGTGTCCAGCCTAGT
>JAYTMT010000162.1:0-40922 GCA_043728315.1 Polaromonas sp.
GCGTTTTGGCTATCCCGACCGACCGATTTCGGTGTACCCACCGCATGAGGGCGCGTCGGGATAGCCAAAACGCTGCTCGGGCGCGCCAACCACTAGCAGCAGAGGCTAAAAGCGAACAGTATTGGCCGCACAGCTGAAGTAGCACCACCGCCCTGAGCCCGTACATACGGCAGCCTAAAGCCAGTCAAGTGACATGCAACCGTCCACCAAAGCACAGCCCAACCCATCTGTTCGCCTATCCATAGCAAACCGCAAAACGCACCATAACTTTAGCCATCTACCGCAAACGCGGTATGGTCAAAACCCCGCCAAAAGCGTAACATGCTGCCATGCACACCACGATATATTTGATAGAAGACGACCCCACGATACATAATTTTGTGCAGCACACGCTACTTATGCGGCCAGATTGGCATTTGCTTGGGCTTGCCAGCACCTTCGCGCAGGCCAGTGCCGAAGCGGCCGCAGCAGCTGCGAAAGTGTATTTGGTGGATTTGGGGCTGCCTGATGGGCGCGGGGAAGACTTGCTTAAAAGCCTCGCGCGCAGTAACCCCAGTGCCGAATTGTTGGTGTTTACAGTGTTTGGCGACGAAAGCCGCTTGGTAGATGCGCTGGAATGCGGTGCAACTGGCTATGTGCTCAAGGGTTGCAGCAGTGACGAGCTGGTGGCCGCCATTGAGCAAATCCAAGAGGGCGGTGCGCCCATATCGGCCATGCTGGCAAGGCATTTACTCAAGCGTTTTCGCAGCGTAGAAGACTCATTGCCCGCCACTTCGGTGGCAAGCTTGGCAGAGTCGGTGCTGCTCACCGACCGCGAATCCGAGGTGCTCAAACTGGTGGCAAGAGGCTATGTGAACAAAGAAATTGCCAGCCAATTGGGCGTTACACCTTACACCGTGGGCTCGCATATCAAGAATTTGTATAAAAAACTGGCGGTACATACCCGTGTGCAGGTGGTGCGTGTGGCGCTAGACCGCGGCTTGGTGTGATGCGCGGCGGCTCTGGTGCTGCGCCAAACACCAGCGCGCAAGACTCGCTGCTTGGCGTGCCGGCTTGGGGCTGGGTGGCGGCGTTGCTGTGCTTGGTTTTAGCTGGGCTGTGGATGGGCTCTAGCGGTAGCCAGCTGAAAAACGGCGTATTTATAGAAAAAGCAGGCATTGTCAGCGTTGCAGGGTCAGAGCTTGCTTCTAAAAACGTAGCATTGCCGCATCTGTGGGATAGCGAAAATCCGCCTCTTAAAGGCACTGTGCGCTACAGCTTGGAGTGGCCACAGGCAATAGGGCAGGGCAGTGTGCAGCCACTGGATTACGCCTTGTACATTTCCCGCGTGGGGGCAAAATTTCGCGTGCTGCTCAATGGCCAAACCATCTCTAGCCATGAGTGGGATACACCCGGTTATGCCGACACCAGTGTGCTGCCCTATGCGGTTGACTTGCCCGCACGCTTGCTGGCTTGGCCGCTGGCCAACAACCGCCTAGAAATTGAGGTGCGTGGCCAAGCCTTGCGCAGAAGCGGCTTGAGCGCCGTGGTGCTAGGACCGCGCGCTGAGGTGCTGGCCCGCCACGCCACGGTGTTTGCTTGGCAGGTGTATGCCACATGGATGGTTGCGGCTTGCTCTTTGCTGCTTGCATTGCTCTGTGGGCTCATGTGGTTGCAAAACAAAGAGCGCGTGTTTGGCCTGCTGGCGCTGGCATCGCTGGCTTGGGCTCTGCGTTTGACGCTCACACCCTTAGTGAATCCCCACATGCCTTTTGCGCTGTGGTTTTACCTGCACAAGCTGTCATTTACGGTGTATTGCGGCTGTGTGTACCTGTTTTTATGGGATTTTTTCAGTGTTAAACAGGGGCCCGGTCGCAAGCTGGTGATGGGGCTGCTCTGGGTTGGCCCGATCTGGTTGGGTGTCACCACGCTCACTGAAAACTACGACCTGTACCGGATTTGGACAGGTATTTTGGTGACTGTATCGGTCTTAACGCTGCTTGCCATGCTCCAACGTGCCCGCTCGGGCTTAGGCAGCAACCAGCGCCTGATGGTGGTAGTGGGTGTGGTAACGGTGATTACTGGCGTGCGGGATTTTGCGGTGGTGCAATTGGGCGCTCCGGGCGATGGCGGTATTCGCTGGATGACGCTGGGCAGCTTGGTTTTTATGCTCACGCTGGCGTGGGTGCTGGTGCAGCGCACTGCTGGCTATGTGCAGCAAATTGGCGATCTGAACCGCGAATTAAACCTGCGGGTGCAAGAAAAAGAGAGCGAGCTTCGCAGCGCCTTTGAGCACCTGCGCCAAGCCGAGCGCCGCCAAGTACTGGGTCAAGAGCGCCAGCGCCTCACGCGCGACATGCACGACGGTTTGGGCTCGCAGCTGGTGCAAACACTCAATGTAGCGCGCTCCAGCGGCCCGCTGATGGACACGCAGGTGGTTGCCACCATGCTCAATCACGCGCTCGAAGAGCTGCGCATGACACTCGACTCGCTAGAGCCCACAGAGGGCGATTTGCCCAGCATCTTGGGCACCCTGCGCCGCCGCATCGCGCCCGCGCTGGAGGCTGCGGGCATAGAACTGGTGTGGAGCGTGCAAGAAGTGCCGCCTATTTCTTTTGGCATGCAAGGCTTAGAAAGCAGGGGGCTGATGCACCTTTTTCGCTGCTTGCAAGAAGTGTTTGCCAACATCATCAAGCACGCAGGTGCCAGCCGTGTAGAGGTGAAAACCTGGGCCAACACCGAGCATGTATTTGTCAGCGTAGCCGACAACGGCAAGGGCTTGGGAGCAGGCATACGCGAAGGCGGGCGCGGGCTGGCCAACATCCGCATGCGCGCCAAAGAGCTAAGGGCGCAGGTTGTTTTTCATGCTGTAGAGCCGGGAACTTGTGTAGAGTTGCGCTTTGAGGTGATGTCTTGATACTACTGAATGTGTAGCGTACTATGACCATATGACGCTGACATTGGATGTATTTTATTAAAAAATGTAGTTTTTTTCACGTTTTACATCACCAAGCTTGGCGGCTTAGCTTGAAACTCCCCTGTGCGCCAGCTAAGCCAAGCATGGCGAAACGCCGGATGATTAGCAGCACAAGAACCTGTCACCAAGGGCATAAGCTCAGGGCAATCCCGCATCTAACAAAGCCCATTTTGCGCCATACTAAGCAGCATCTGAAACTAAGGACTGTTCCCATGCTTGGCTTGATGCAATCGCAACCCTTATTGATCTCCAATTTGATCGAATTCGCCGACAAACACCACTCAGACGGCGAGATAGTCTCGCGACGTGTGGAGGGGGATATTCACCGATACACCTGGTCCGATGTGGCCAAGCGCTCGCGCCAAGTGGCCCACGCACTCGATGGGCTGAATCTGGCTTTTAGCGACCGCATTGCCACCTTGGCATGGAATGGCTACCGCCACCTTGAGCTGTATTTTGGCGTGAGTGGCTCAGGCAAAGTGCTGCACACCCTCAACCCGCGCCTGCACCCTGACCAAGTGGTGTGGATAGCCAACCACGCCGAAGACCAAGTGCTGTGCTTTGATATGAGCTTTTTGCCTCTGGTGCAGGCGGTGCATGCGCGCTGCACCACCATCAAACACTATGTGGCGCTGTGCGATGCCGACAAGCTACCCGCTGACACGGGCATTCCCAATTTGGTCAGCTACGAAGCATGGATGGGCAATCAGCCCGCCGCTTACGATTGGCCCAGTTTTGACGAAAACACTGCGTCTACCCTGTGTTACACCAGTGGCACTACGGGCAATCCCAAAGGCGTGCTCTACAGCCACCGCTCCACGCTGTTGCATAGCTACGCCGGGGCCATGCCCGATGTGCTCAATTGCTCTAGCCACGACACCATCTTGCCAGTGGTGCCCATGTTCCACGTCAACGCTTGGGGCCTGCCTTACATTGCCTGTATGGTGGGTGCAAAACTGGTGTTCCCCGGGGCGGCCATGGACGGCAAATCGCTGCACGAGTTATTGTTCAATGAGCGCGTGACCTTCTCCGCTGGCGTGCCCACCATTTGGCAGGGCTTATTGGCCTACATGGATGCCAACAAACTCCAATTTAATGGCATGAACCGCACCGTGATAGGCGGCGCGGCCTGTCCGCTGGCCATGATTCAAAAATTTGACGAAGACTACGGCGTGCGGGTCATTCAAGGCTGGGGCATGACAGAAATGAGCCCCTTGGGCACTACCAGCACCCTCAAGGCCAAGCACTTAGATTTACCAAAATCTGAGCGCTGGGCGGTGCAAGCGCGCCAAGGCCACTGCATGTTTGGCGTAGACATGAAAATTGTTGGCCCCGACGGTGCAGACTTGCCATGGGACGGCGTGGCCGCTGGCGACGTGCTGGTGCGAGGCCCTTGGATTGTGGACCAATACTTCAAAAGCGAAGGCGGCAACCCACAAATCAAAGATGCCTCAGGGCGGGACTGGTTTCCCACTGGAGACGTGGCCAAAATTGACCCTGATGGCTATATGCAAATCACCGACCGCAGCAAAGACGTGATCAAATCCGGCGGCGAGTGGATCAGCTCGATTGACATTGAAAACATAGCCGTGTCCCACCCGGCGGTGGCCATGGCGGCATGCATTGGTATAGCGCACCCAAAGTGGGACGAGCGGCCCATCATCACGGTGGTGAAAAAGCCCGCAGCTGAGCTTACACGCGAAGAGTTGTTGGCCTTCTACGAAGGCAAAACCGCCAAATGGCAAATCCCAGACGACGTGGTGTTTGTGGATGCAATCCCGCTGGGCGCAACTGGCAAGATGCTCAAAACGCGGCTGCGCGAGCTGCTCAAAGATTACAAATTACCTGCCTGATCGTCGGTCTGAAGCGGGATCGGGCCTGGCTCATACGGCGCGCGCGTCACGAATAAGCTGCTGACGGGTCATGTTCGGGTCACCAATGGGTCACCAAAGCTCGGGATTACGGGCAATCCCTTAGCCCAATTTTGTTGGTTTGCAGTTAACCTAGTGCCAGTCCATTTTTTTGCTTAATTATTTTAGGAGATAGACGTGAAATTTGCTTTGAAATCTGTGGCAGTGTGTGCCGTTTTGGCTTGTGCAGGCAGCGCTTTTGCGCAAAAAGGCGAGACTGTGAAAATCGCTTTCATCGACCCGCTCTCAGGCCCTTTTGCTAACGTGGGACAAAATCAACTTAAAAGCTGGCAATTTGTGGCCGACCGTTTCAGCGGCGCTAAAAACGCAGCTGGCGTGAAGTTTGAAATCACGGGTTTTGACAACAAAGGCTCACCACAGGAAAGTCTGAACTCACTCAAGGCCGCCATCGACCAAGGCTTTCGTTACATCACGCAAGGCAATGGCTCTGGTGCTGCCATGGCTTTGTCAGACGCAGTATCCAAACACAACGAACGCAACCCAGGCAAAGAAGTGGTGTTTTTGAACTACGCAGCGGTTGACCCAGCCCTGACCAACGAAAAATGCGACTACTGGCACTTTCGCCTTGATGCAGACACCACCATGAAAATGGAGGCACTCACCACGTTTATGAAAGACCAGCCGAAGGTCAAAAACGTGTATCTGCTCAATCAAAATTACTCGCACGGCCAGCAAGTGGCGCGCTACTTTAAAGAAGGCATGGCCCGCAAGCGCACCGATGTGAAAATTGTCGGCGAAGACCTGCACCCCATCGGCCAAGTCAAAGACTTTGCCCCCTATGTCGCCAAAATCAAGCAGTCAGGCGCTGACACCATCGTCACGGGTAACTGGGGCGCAGATTTGACATTGTTCGTCAAAGCGCTTAACGATGCAGGCTTGAAATTGCCCATGTACACCTACTACGCAGGCGTTACCGGTACCCCCACCGCGCTGGCTGCTGGCGGCGACAGCGAGGTGTATGTAATTGCCTATGGCCACTCTAACCACACCGGTGATCTGGGTGCAATGGGTGCAGAATTTAAGAAGAAATTCAACGACGACTACTACACCTTTGCCACGCTCAATGGTATTAACTTGATGGGCGAAGCGATTGCCAAAGCCAAGTCGACCAACCCTGTGAAAGTGGCTGCGGCGCTCGAAGGCCTGTCGGTTAAGAGCTTTGCGGGCGAAGCCACCATGCGCAAGTCTGACCACCAGCTGCAGCAGTCAATGTTTGTCACCAAATGGCAAAAAGTGGACAAGAAAAACGCCTACAGCGTAGAAAACACGGGCTACACCTTTGTGCCTATCAAACAAATGGATCCGTATGTGGCCAGCACGCCCACCAGCTGCCAGATGAAGCGCCCGTCGTAAATCCAAGCGTCTAGCGCTGGCTTTATCGCTCAGACAATGCCGGACGACCTTGGGCTGTCCGGCATTTTTTTTAGTAACGCTTGGCTGCGCAGGTTCATGCAGCTGATTTTCTGAAGATTGCGCCATGGAGTTTTATACCATTTCACTGCTCAACGGCATCAGCTACGGCTTGTTGCTGTTCATGCTCAGTTCGGGCCTCACGCTGATTTTCAGCATGATGGGTGTGCTCAATTTTGCGCATGCCTCGTTTTACATGCTAGGAGCGTATTTTGCCTACACCACCACTTCGCTGATTGGTTTTTGGCCTGCGCTCCTGATAGCCCCGATTTTGGTGGGTGTGTTGGGCGCGCTATTTGAGCGCTACTGCCTGCGCCGCGTGCACAAGTTTGGCCATGTGCCCGAGCTTTTGATTACTTTTGGCCTGAGCTATATTATTTTGGAATTGGTGCAGCTTATTTGGGGGCGCAGCTCGGTGGATTACCGCGTGCCGGTGGCGCTGGACGGCCCGCTGTTCACCATATTTGGCACGCAGTTCCCCATGTACCGCGCCTTCATGATGCTGGTAGCGCTCTTGATGCTGCTGGCCATTTGGCTGCTGCTCACCCGCACCCGCATTGGCTTGGTGATTCAGGCTGCGCTCACCCACCCCGAAACGGTAGAGGCGCTGGGGCACAATGTGCCGCGCGTTTTCATGCTGGTATTTGGCGGAGGATGCGCGCTGGCAGGCCTTGCTGGTGTGATTGGCGGTAATGCCTATGTGACCGAGCCTAGTATGGCTTTTTCAGTGGGCGGCGTGATTTTTGTAGTGGTGGTGATTGGCGGCATGGGCTCGCTGGCTGGGGCATTTTTGGCATCGCTGCTGATTGGCGTGTTGCAAACCTTTGCCGTGGCGATTGACGCATCGCTGATGTCTGCGCTACAGGTCATTGGCGTGACGCTTACGCCCTCCACCTTTGGCTATGCGCTGTGGAAGCTCAAAATCAGCCAAATCGCACCGATCTTGCCTTATTTGTTCTTGGTATTGATCTTGATATTTCGGCCCAAAGGCCTGCTTGGCACGAGGGAGGGTTAAACCATGGCAAACAACGTCTATGCATTCAAGCCGCTCAATATTGGGCGGGTGGTGGTTTGGGGGCTTTTTGCGCTGGTGCTATTGTTGGCACCCCTGCTGTTTACCAGCAGCTTGAGTCACACCATGCTCAGCCAAATGGGCATTGCCATCATCGTTTGCCTGAGCTACAACATTTTGCTGGGGCAGGGCGGCATGCTCAGCTTTGGCCATGCGGTGTATTCGGGCATGGGCTCGTTTTTGGCGATTCACACACTCAATTTGGTCACGGGCGGCTTGCCGCTGCCAGTTAGTTTGATTCCCATCGTGGGTGGCTTTGCCAGCATGCTGGTGGCTATTTTGTTGGGCTGGGTCACCACCAAAAAAGCCGCCACTCCTTTTGCCATGATCACCATGGGCATCGGCGAATTGGTCTGGGCCATGTCGCTGATGTTCCCTGAGTTTTTTGGGGGCGAAGGAGGCGTGTCGGGCAACCGCGTGGCCGGCCCTAAAACGCTTGGCATCACCTACGGGCCGCAAGTACAGTTGTATTACTTGATCGCTATTTACACCTTTGTCTGCACGGGGCTGATGTTTGCCTTTACCCGCACCCCACTGGGGCGCATGCTCAATGCCGTGCGTGACAACCCCGAGCGCGTGGAGTTTGTGGGCTACGACACGCAAAAAGTACGCTACATAGCCTTCATCATTGCCGCATTTTTTGCAGGCATTTCAGGTGGATTGGCTGCGCTGAATTTTGAAATCGTCACCTCTGAAGTGGTCAGCGGCTACCGCTCGGGAGCCTACTTGTTGTTTACCTTTTTGGGCGGTGCTACCTTCTTCTTTGGCCCCATCATTGGTGCGGTGTTGATGGTGCTGGCTTTTGTGCTGCTGTCTGAGTTCACTAAGGCTTGGCTTTTGTATCTAGGCCTCATCTTTTTGTTCATGGTGATGTTTGCGCCAGGAGGTGTGGCATCGCTCATCATGATGAACCTGCGGGTGGCCGCTTTTGGCCATTTGCGCAAGCTGTGGGTGAGTTATGTGGTGCTGACTGTTACGGCGCTGGTGGTGCTGGTGGGCGCTGCGGGCATGATTGAAATGGTGTACCACCTCCAGCTCAATGCTGCGCTTGGCCCAGAGATGAAGTTTCTAGGCATCACGCTAGATGCCAAGGGCTTGAACAGCTGGTTTGGATTGGCCTTTGTGATGCTCACGGGACTGGCTTTGTTTGAACTGTGTCGCCGCCAATTTGCCCGTGAGTGGAGCAGCATTCAAGAAAGCATAGAAAAAGAAATGAAGCGGAGGGAATCGCTATGAGCAGCACCACACCAGCGCTAGAGCTAAAAGCCCTGCGCAAGAGTTTTGGTAAAACAGAGATTATTCGCGGCATTGATTTGGCCATTCCCACAGGCGAGCGCGTGGGCATCATTGGGCCCAATGGCGCAGGCAAGTCTACGTTGTTTAATTTGATCAGCGGGCGTTTTGAGCCCAGCAGCGGGCAGGTGCTGCTCAACGGGGCGCAAATCAATGGCAAAAAGCCTTACGAGATCAACCGATTGGGCTTGAGTCGCAGCTTCCAAATCACCAATATTTTCCCTAAGCTGAGCGTGTTTGAAAACCTGCGCTGCGGTGTGTTGTGGAGCTTGGGCTACAAATACACGTTTTTAAAATTCTTGGCCAATTTGGACGATGCCAACACCCGAGCTGAAGAGCTGATGCAGCAGGTGAACCTAGACAAAAAACGCGACGTGCTGGCCATGAACCTGACCTATGCCGAGCAGCGCGCGCTTGAGATCGGCATCACCATAGCAGGCGGCGCTAATGTGATCTTGCTGGACGAGCCCACAGCGGGTATGAGCAAGTCTGAGACCAGCCGATTCATCAAGCTCATCAAAGACGTGACCGTGGGCAAAACCCTGCTCACCGTGGAGCACGACATGGGTGTGGTGTTTGGCTTGGCTGACAAAATCGCGGTGGTGGTGTATGGCGAATTACTGGCCTACGACACGCCCGAGGCGGTGCGTTCTAACCAGCGCGTACAGGAAGCGTATTTGGGCTCATCGGTAGCTGACGCACAAGCAGGAGGCCATTAAGATGCTAAAAATTGAAAACTTGCATGCCTACTACGGCAAAAGCCATGTGCTACATGGCGTGAACTTTGATGTGCAGCCTGGCGAAATCGTGGCGCTTTTAGGGCGCAACGGTTCAGGCCGCTCCACCACGGCCAAGGCAATCATGGGTTTGGTTGATTGCAGTGGCTCGCTGCAATGGAAAGGCCAAGAAATCTTAGGTACCAAAACCTACGAAATCGCCCACCTAGGCATTGGCTATGTGCCCGAGAGCCGCGATATTTTTCCTAACCTCACGGTGGAGCAAAACCTGTATTTGGGGCAAAAGCATGCGCGCAAGGCTGGGCGCTGGTCATTTGATGACATGTACAACCTGTTTCCAAGGCTCAAAGAGCGCCAGCACACCGAGGCTGGCGTGATGTCGGGCGGGGAGCAGCAAATGCTTACCCTGTGCCGCACCCTCATGGGCGATCCTGATTTGATCATCATCGACGAGCCCACTGAAGGCTTAGCCCCCAAAATTGTGGAGTTGGTGGCAAAATACCTGCAAGAGCTCAAAAAACGCGGTATTTCAGTGCTGCTGATTGAGCAAAAGCTCACCATCGCCATGGCGATTTCTGACCGCGCCTTGGTCATGGGGCATGGCAGCATCGTGTTTCAGGGCACGCCAGAGAGCCTGCGTGCGGATGCCTATATTCGCAAGGAATGGCTAGAGGTGTAGAGCGCAGGGCGGCATAAGTTGCCGCCTTATGGTGGCACTTTGTCCCAAGCGGGACAAAGTGCGTGACGCATGGTATAAATCACTCTAGAATCAAAAAATCGAACGGTCGTACTATTTTATTTCACCCCTAACAGCTTTTAAGAGGATTGCAGCATGACGGCAGAATACAAAGTCCACGGTGACGTGGCGGTTATCAGCTTAAATAACCCACCCGTGAACGGCTTAGGCTACAGCACCCGCGTAGCTATCACCCAAGGTTTGGAGCAGGCCAATGCCGATGGCGCAGTCAAAGCGATTGTGATCACTGGTGCTGGCAAAGCTTTTTCGGGCGGCGCCGACATCAAAGAATTTGGCTCACCCAAAGCCCTGCAAGAGCCAAATTTGCTCAGCGTGATCACTGCTTGCGAGAATTCTGCCAAGCCCGTGGTAGCTGCCATGCACACCGTGTGCATGGGCGGCGGCTTGGAGCTGGCCCTTGGCTGCCATTACCGTATCGCAGCACCGGGCTGCAGCGTGGCTCTGCCCGAGGTCAAGCTGGGATTGATTCCTGGCGCAGGTGGCACGCAGCGTTTGCCCCGAGTCTTAGGCGTGGAAGCTGCGCTTAACATCATTGTGAGCGGCGAGCCTATCAAGAGCGAAATGATCGCCATGTTGCCGGGCCAAAAGCTGTTTGACAAGCTCTCTGCATCGCCCGAGAGCTTGCTCGATGAAGCATTGGCAATGGCGCGTGAAAAGGCCGATGTGCGGCCGCACCCACTGGTGCGCAATTTGCCTTGCAAGCACCCGCTGGGCGACGCGTACTTCCAGTTCGCGCGCAATATGGTCAAAGGCATGAGCAAGAACTACCCAGCACCTGCCAAATGCGTGGACGCGGTAGAAGCGGCCACTAAGAATAAGTTCGATGCCGGCATGGGCATAGAGCGCGAGATTTTCATTAACCTGATGTGGACACCCGAGTGCCGCGCGCTGCGCCATCTCTTCATAGCTGACCGCGCCACTACCAAAATCCCCGATGTGCCCAGCGACACGCCCAAGCGCGATATCAAGTCCATAGCGGTGATTGGTGCAGGCACTATGGGTGGCGGCATTTCCATGAACTTTTTGAATGCTGGCATTCCTGTGAAAATGCTGGAGATGAAGCAAGAAGCGCTGGACCGCGGTATTGCCACGATTCGCAAAAACTACGAAGCCCAAGTCAAAAAAGGCAAGCTCAAGCAAGACAAATACGAGCAGCGCATGGCGCTCTTGTCCACCACGCTGAGCTACGACGATTTGAATGAGGCTGACATGGTGATTGAAGCCGTGTTTGAAGAGATGGGCGTGAAAGAAAAAGTCTTCAAGGAGCTGGACCGCGTGATGAAGCCGGGCGCTATTTTGGCATCGAACACTTCCACGCTGGACATGAATGCGATTGCCGCATTCACCAAGCGCCCGCAAGACGTGGTGGGCACGCACTTTTTCAGCCCAGCGAATGTGATGAAACTTCTCGAAGTCGTGCGCGGTAAAGACACCGCCAAAGACGTGATGGCCACCGTGATGGCGCTGGGCAAAAAGATCAAGAAAACCTGTGTGGTCAGCGGAGTCTGCGATGGCTTCATCGGCAACCGCATGATTGAGCAATACAGCCGCCAAGCTGGCTTTTTGCTAGACGAAGGCTGCACGCCAGCGCAAATTGACAAAGCAGCCGAGAAATTCGGCTTTGCCATGGGGCCATTCCGCATGGGCGATTTGGCGGGCAATGACATTGGCTGGGCGATTCGCAAGCGCCGCGTGGTGGAAAAGCCGGGCATGAAATACAGCAAAACTGCGGATGCGCTGTGCGAGCTGGGCCGCTTTGGCCAAAAAACAGGCGCAGGTTGGTATGACTACATTCCTGGCAAACGCGATGCGATTCCAAGCGATGTCGTGGTCAAAATGATTGAAACCCACCGCGCTGGCCTAGGTATCACTGCCCGCAAAATCAGCGACGACGAAATCGTGCAGCGCTTGGTGTATTCGCTGGTTAATGAAGCGGCGTATATTTTGGAAGAAGGCATTGCCTCCAAAGCCAGCGACATCGACATGGTTTACCTCACGGGCTATGGCTTCCCTATCTACCGCGGCGGTCCTATGCATTATGTGGACCAAGTGGGCTTGTTCAACGTGGTGCAAAGCATGAACCGCTTTGCCCAAAATCCACTTGACGATGGCGCATTTTGGAAGCCAGCACCGCTCTTAGCCAAATTGGCTGCTGAGGGCAAGACCTTCAACGCTGCGAGCTAATTTCAAACCAATTTCAGGAGAATTCTTATGACATCCGCTGTAATCGTATCGACCGCACGCACGCCCCTAGCCAAGAGCTGGAAGGGCGCTTTCAACATGACCCATGGTGCTACCTTGGGTGGCCACGCCGTGCGCCACGCCATCCAACGCGCAGGTATTGATGCCGCTGAGGTAGAAGACGTGATCATGGGCTGTGCCAACCCCGAAGGCGCAACGGGCGCGAACATTGCCCGCCAAATCGCGCTCATGGCCGATTGCCCCATCACGGTGTCGGGCATGACGGTGAACCGCTTTTGCTCATCGGGTTTGCAAACCATTGCCTTGGCAGCGCAGCGCATCATTGCGGGCGAGGGCGATGTGTATGTGGCTGGTGGCGTAGAGAGCATCAGCTGCGTGCAGCAAGAGATGAACACCCACATGCTGGCTGACCCTGCATTGGCCAAAAAGAAGCCCGAAATTTACTGGAACATGCTGCAAACCGCCGAGCAAGTGGCCAAGCGCTACAACATGCAGCGCGACGTGATGGATGCATACGGCGCGGGCAGCCAGCAAAAAGCCTGCGCAGCGCAAGCTGCGGGCAAGTTTGCCGATGAAATCGCGCCAATCACCGTCAAAGCTGGCGTAGCTGACAAAGTAATGGGCTTGATGACCAAAGAAGTGACCGTGAGTGTGGACGAAGGCCTGCGCGAAGGCACTACGGCCGAGGGCATCAGCGGCATCAAGCCAGCCATGCCCGGCGGCGTGGTGTCAGCGGGCAATGCCAGCCAATTCTCGGATGGCGCAGGTGCCTGTGTGCTCATGAGTGAAGAGCTGGCCTCCAAACGCAATTTGAAGCCGCTGGGCCGCTTCTTGGGCTTTGCAGTGGCAGGCTGCGAGCCAGACGAAATGGGCATTGGTCCAGTATTTGCCGTGCCCAAAGTGCTCAAGCGCTTGGGTCTAACTGTGCAAGACATAGACCTGTGGGAGTTAAACGAAGCCTTTGCCGTGCAAGTGCTCTACAGCGCCCAAACCTTAGGCATTCCGATGGATCGCCTCAATGTAAACGGCGGCGCTATTGCAGTGGGCCACCCCTACGGCGTAAGCGGCCAGCGCCTCACCGGCCATGCCCTGATCGAAGGCAAGCGACGCGGCGCGAAGCTCGTGTGCGTGACGATGTGCATTGGTGGTGGAATGGGTGCGGCTGGGGTTTTTGAGGTTTTATAAACGCAGCTTGGTTGTTTTATGAAAAAAATCCTTCTTCTTTTATTATTTACCCCAGCTTTGCTTTTCGCTGCTGAATCAACGATTACAGGTGCAGAGTTGTTTGACAAGGGCAAAAAACTTGGAGCGGATGAAATCAAAACAATCATCGTCAACGACGTGGAGGTGGAGCAAATCAATGGCAACACTGCGGGCATCAGGCGATGGAAAAATAATGCAGATGGAAAATTCATTGCCTCTAGGGTCGCTGCGTTTGGGGGTGGTGCGGCAGTTACTGGTCTGGGAGAGTGGAAGTTGACTGAAAACGGCCAGTACTGCGTCCAGATAGAGTGGCGTCCGCGCTCGGGGCCAGAGCAGGAGACTTGGTGCCGCACATTGTGGAAATTTGAAGATGCTTTGTATTTAGCTCCGTTAGATTTAACTTCTAACCGCGAACGTAAATACGGGCAGATAAAATTTAAAAAATAGTACCAATGAGCAGCTATTTGTGACACTGTATGTGAACAATCCTCTTTCTCGGGGTAAACACCCGCCTTAGTTTTGCTAGTTTGCGCTTAGCTACAAAAGAGAATTCTGATAACAGATCGTAATAATCGGTATGTCCCTAAGAACCACCCTTGACTTTCTTCTCTACGACTGGCTGCATGCCGAATCGCTAAACCAACGCGAGCGCTTTGCCGACCATTCGCGTGAAACATTTGATGCCGTGCTCGACACTTGCGAGCGGATTGCGCGGGAAAAATATGCGCCGTTTAACCGGCTGGTGGATACGCAAGAGCCGCAGTTTGATGGCGAAAAAGTAATCCTTCCGCAGGCCACGCATGATGCGCATGCGGCGTATGTGGAGTCGGGCATGATGGCGGCGGCGCAGGACTATGCGCTAGGCGGGATGCAGCTGCCATTTACCGTGAGCGCTGCGGCGAACAGTTTTTTTGCAGTGGCGTCGGCATCTATTGGCTCGAATTTACTGACCTCTGGCAATGCAAATTGCATCATGGCCTGTGGCACTCAAATACAAAAAGACGTGTTTGCAGCCAACGAATTTTCAGGGCGTTGGGCGGGCACCATGTGCTTGAGTGAGCCGCAGGCGGGCTCGTCGCTGTCTGATGTGGCCACCAAAGCATTGCCCGACGGTGATGGATTTGAGGCCGACCCACTGGGCCCGCGCTACCGCCTGCGTGGCAACAAAATGTGGATTTCTAGCGGCGAGCACGAGCTCACGGAGAACATCATCCATCTGGTGTTGGCCAAAATTCCGGATGCGGATGGCAAGCTGGTGGCGGGTGTGCGCGGCATTTCGCTGTTTATTGTGCCTAAAAAGCTGGTGAATACCCAAGGCGAGCTCACGGGCGTGCGCAACGACGTGGCGCTGGCGGGGCTGAACCACAAGCTGGGCTGGCGCGGCACAACCAATACGCTCTTGAATTTTGGGGAAGGAAAGTTTCCGGTTTTGGGCATCGACTCGCAAGGCCAAGGTGCTGGCGGCTCGAAAGGAATCGAAGCAAGCGGCCCCTATGGCAACGGCGCAGGCGCTGTGGGCTACTTGGTTGGCAAACCGGGCGAGGGTCTCAAATGCATGTTCCATATGATGAACGAAGCGCGCATTGGCATTGGCTTGGCTGCTACCATGCTGGGCTTGGCGGGTTACTATGCCTCGTTGGATTACGCCAAAAATCGGCCACAGGGCAGGCTGATGGGCGCTGGAGGCAAAGACGCATCCGCTCCCCAAGTTCGGTTGATCGAGCACGCCGACATCAAGCGCATGCTGCTGGCGCAAAAATCCATTTGCGAAGGCGCGCTGGCGTTGCAGCTGTATTGCGCCAAGCTGGTGGACGAGCAGCACACTGCCGAGCCCGAGGCAGCGGATGAGGCGCGGATATTGCTAGAAGTGCTCACACCGATTAGCAAAAGCTGGCCTAGCGAGAACTGCTTAGAGGCTAACAGCTTGGCCATTCAAATCCACGGTGGCTACGGCTACACCCGCGATTTTCCGGTGGAGCAATATTGGCGCGACCAACGCCTGAACATGATCCACGAAGGCACCCACGGCATTCAGGCCATGGATTTGCTGGGGCGCAAGGTGCTGATGGAAGGTGGGCGCGGCATGCAACTGCTGGGTACGCGCATCACGGCCACTGCCGCCAAAGCGGCGCAGATTCCAGCGCTTGAAAAACACGCAGTAGCCCTGCAAAAAGCCTTGGCCGATGTGGGCGCAGCCACGCAAGCGGCATGGCAAACGGGCAATCCGCTGGAAGCCCTGCCCAATGCCGTGCCCTATATGCAGGCCTTTGGCCATGTGGTGATAGCGTGGATATGGCTGGATGTGGCATTGGCTGATATTGCAAAAAACATAGCAAACAATGACCATATAACGCTGACATTGCGTTATTTTTACCATTATGAGCTGCCCAAGATCGGCGCTTGGCTGGCCGTGGTGTCAAGCCGCGACATGACATGCGCTAATATGCCAGAAGAAGCGTTTTGAATGGTTTAACTCGCAGACCCCCAGACCTTGGTTCGCGCCAAGGTTCATAGGAGCGAACAACGTGGCATTCTTTAAGCAAACGGGCGAGACCCCGCCCAAAACCTTGGCTCGTATCCATACGGCTGCATGGGTACTGATCTACAGTGGTCTGCTTAGCGTGATTACTGGCTACACCGCAGCACAGGCCGATGCCAATCTGGGTTACAAAATATGCGCCGCTGGCAGCTTGGCGACAGCCGTTGGCGTGCTTTTGATTTATCTTCGCTCTCGCATGCCTGATAAATAACAGGTCAGACAAACAGCATGCCTGCTAGATCTAGGCCGGCCAGATTCACCACTTTTTAGGAAACACCATGACCCCACGCACCATCCAAAAACTATTCGACCTAAGCGGCAAAACCGCCTTGATCACTGGCGGCTCACGCGGCTTGGGTCTGCAAATGGCACACGCACTGGGTGAGGCGGGCGCTCGCGTCATGCTCAGCTCGCGCAAGGCGGCTGATTTGGAAGAGGCCGTGGCGCAGCTCAAAGCCGCTGGTATCGACGCGCACAGCATAGCCGCCGACTGCGCCAAAGACGCGGAGATCACCCGCTTGGCCGACGACACGCTGGCCAAGTTTGGTGGCGTAGACATTTTGGTGAATAACGCAGGCGCGGCTTGGGGCGCGCCCGCCGAAGACCACCCCGCCGATGCATGGGACAAAGTGATGAACCTCAACGTGCGTGGCTACTTTTTGCTCAGCCAGCAAATCGCCAAAAAAAGCATGATTGCCAAGCGCGATGGTGCGATTATCAACATTGCGTCAATCGCTGGCTTAGGCGGCAATCCCAAGGGCATGCAAACCATTGCTTACAACACCTCCAAAGGCGCAGTGATCAACTTCACCCGCGCGCTGGCTGCCGAATGGGGCCCATACAACATCCGCGTAAATGCCATCTGCCCGGGTTTTTTCCCCAGCCGCATGACCGTGGGCACGCTCAAAGCCTTGGGCGAAGACAGGCTCAAAGAAGGCGCGCCGCTGGGCCGCTTAGGCGACGACGAAGACTTGAAAGGCCTGTGCCTGCTGTATGCCAGTGCAGCCGGCAAACACATCACGGGGCAGTGGCTGGCGGTCGACGGCGGCGTGAGTGTGGTGACTGGCGGTTAAACTAGCAGCACACCACAAAACTACTATGACTTATGCTGACTAGACTGATAGTAAAAGGATTCAAAAAATTTGATCTGATCGACTTTAGATTAGATCAAAGCGTGGTTTTGATTGGCCCAAACAATTCAGGAAAAACTTCGGCTCTGCAAGCATTAGCGCTTTGGGATTTAGGGCTAAGAAAATGGCGTGAAAAAAGCTCGAAAAGTAAAAGAGCTCTTCGTACTGGCGTTGCAATAAATAGAAGAGATCTTGTGGCACTTCCAGTCCCCACTGCTGACTTGCTTTGGAAGGACATTCACACGCGCAGCACTACTAAAAATAACGGTAAAGTATCTCCGCAAAATATTCGAATTGAAATTGATGTTCATGGAGTAAGCAACGGAGTAGTCTGGCGTGCCGGATTCGAATTTGATTACGCCAACAAAGAATCGTTTTATTGTCGTCCTTTAAGCAACAATTCGCTGCTTGGTGAGCCAGAAAGGATGGTGATTCCAGAGATTGCTTACGAAGCAAAGGTTGCATTGCTTCCTCCAATGTCTGGGCTTGCGGACAGAGAGTATGTTAAGCAAAGTGGAGAAATTTCAGTCCTGGTAGGGCAGGGGCAAACTGCTCAGGTATTTCGTAATCTGTGCTATCGCGTTTGCTACCCCTTTGTGGGAAGCGACAAACCTGCGCAGTCTTGGATAAACCTGACTGCCATGATTAGAGAAAGTTTTGGTGTTGTGTTGTTACCTCCAACGCTCGCCTCAGACAAGGCTGAGATCTATATGCGATATCAAGATCCTGTCTCGAAAGTCAAATACGATATCACCAGTGCTGGGCGTGGTCTACAGCAAACAATTTTGCTTTACGCACATATTCTTGCGAATCCAAATACTATTCTTTTATTGGACGAACCTGATGCACATTTAGAGGTTTTGAGGCAGCGCCAAGTTTACGATGGCTTGCTTCGGTTGGTAGCTGATTCGTCCGGGCAGTTAATTGCTGCGAGTCATTCAGAAATTATCTTGCAAGAAGCTGTACACAGAAGTACATTGGTTTCTTTTGTTGGTCAGCCGCGCGTTTTTGCTGATAACTTGTCCAGTCAAATTAAAAAAGCGTTGACGGATATTGGGTGGGATCAATATTATCAAGCTGAGCAAGTAGGTTGGGTTTTGTATCTTGAGGATTCGACAGATTTGGCTATTTTGCAAGCATTTGCAAAATGCCTTGATCATCCGGCACAAAAAATATTAGAAAAACCTTTTGTTCGCTATATCGGAGGTAATACTCCTCAGAAGGCTAGAGATCATTTTTTCGGATTGCAGGCAGTAAAAACTGATTTCGTCGGAGTTGCGCTGTTTGATAACTTAGATAAACAATTACAACCGACAGATCAGCTCAATGAGCTAATGTGGCAGCGCAGAGAAATTGAAAACTACTTTTGTTTTGAGCGTATATTGTTTGATTGGTTGAAAGGGCAAAACCCCAATGATCTGTTTGATCCTTTAGCAGATCGTCAAGCAGCGATGCAACAGTCTATTTCGGAGGTTAAAGCCGCTCTTTCTCTGGATAACAAATCTTTTGATTCATCCTCTGTAAAGGCCACTGATGAGGTCTTAGATAGGGTGTTTAGGCGCTATTTTGATTTAAGAAGATTGCCCATTACTTTTCGAAAAGCGCATTATGTCCAGTTAGTTAGTTTTATCAGTCCGTCAGATATTGATACAGAGGTAAAGCTTAAGCTGGATTTAATTTTCGCCACAGCTGCTCGCGCTAAACCTAGGCAATGACTTTATGAAATTCAGCGTCCACATCCCTTTTGTGGAGCTACTCGGTTTTGAGCTCGTGTCTTCTGGCAACGGCTTGGCCGAGATAGCGTTTACGGGCAAAGAAGAGCACGGCAACAGCTTTGGTGTGGTGCATGGCGGGGCCACTATGACGCTACTTGACGTGGTCATGGCGCATGCGGCGCGCAGTGCGCATCCTGAGGGCATGACTGACATGGGCGTGGTGACGATTGAGATGAAAACCAGCTTCATGCAGGCCTCGCGCGGGGCGCTGCTGGCTAAGGGGCGGTTGATACACCGCACTGCTACTATGGCGTTTACTGAGGGCACGGTGTTTGATGCGCAGGGCCGCGTTTGCTCGCATGCTACTGGCACTTTCAAATATGTGAAACGGCTGGCTGTGGGGCGCTCTGTGGGTGCTTTGAATGTGATCTCGACTGATTGAGTGGGTTGGGTTGCTGGGGATGGAATTCGGAGATTTTTTGAACGCAGAGGACGCAAAGGTTTCGCAGAGGACGCAGAAGGAATACCAAAAGGGATACCACAAGTTATTGGAAGCGTCATATTGACCTCTTGATGGGTATTATTATAAAAATACTGCGAATGTCAGCGTCAAATCGTCATAGCTTGCTATTCATTTTATATTTTTGTTTTTTTAATTGAAAAGAGTTTGTATGAAAAATACCCAGTGTTTGTTGGCTTCGCGTCCTACTGGTGAGGCCAGTGTGGCTAACTTTGGATTTGCTAGCGTTGACACGCCTGCGCTGCTTGATGGCCAAGTGCTGGTGCGCCACCATTTTCTGAGTTTGGACCCTTATATGCGTGGGCGTATGAATGATTCCAAGAGCTATGCGCAGCCGCATGCGCTGGGCACGCCGATGATTGGGGGCACGGCGGGGGAGGTGCTGGAGTCGCGCCATTCCAAGTTTGCTGTGGGCGACAAAGTGGTGGGCATGGGCGGCTGGCAGCAGGCCAGTGTGGTGGATGCCAATGTGCTTGGTGCGCTGCGCAAGGTGGATACCACGCACATTCCCCTGTCGCATTATCTGGGCGCTGTAGGTATGCCCGGCGTGACGGCTTGGTATGGTTTGGTGAAAATTTGCATGCCAAAAGAAGGCGAAACCGTGGTGGTGACCGCTGCCAGCGGCGCTGTGGGCAGCGCCGTGGGCGTGCTGGCCAAGGCCCGCGGCTGCCGCGTGGTGGGCATAGCAGGCGGCAAAGATAAGTGCGACTATGTGGTCAACGAACTGGGCTTTGATGCCTGCGTGGACTACAAAGAGCATAGCAATGCAAAAGCCTTGAACGCGGCGCTCAAAGCGGCTGCGCCCAAGGGCATAGACTGCTATTTTGAAAATGTGGGTGGCTGGATTTTGGATGTGGTTTTGGGTCGTATGAACGCTTTTGGCCGCATCGCGGTGTGCGGCATGATTGCAGGCTACGACGGCCAGCCCATGCCACTGGCCGCGCCCGCGCTGATTTTGATGAGCCGTTTAAAAATCGAAGGCTTCATTGTCAGCGAACACATGGAAGTCTGGCCCGAAGCCTTGAAGGAGCTGGGCACGCTGATAGCCACAGGTAAATTCAAACCGCGTGAGACCGTGGCGCAGGGCATTGAGAGCGCGCCTGAGGCGTTTTTGGGGCTCTTGAAGGGGCGTAACTTTGGAAAGCAAGTGGTTCGGTTGGTTTGATGGGCTGGGGTTTGATGCGGACCTCCGGCCGCGAAGGGCGCGAAAGTTGCGCTAAAGACGCGAAAATTAAAACCAAATTAATACCAAATGAATAGGGATGTTGGGATACATGAAGGTGTGGTAGACATAGAGTTAATATCAATTTGATAGCGTAGATTAACCATTTGACGTTGACATTGACGTTATTTCTTATATTTTCTTCTTTTTTGTATTTTTTAGCGTTCTTCGCGTAAATTTCGCGCCCTTCGCGGCCGGAAACTCCCCTGTGGTGGTAATTTTTTCGAGGTGCAGAGATGCAAGGTGAAGACTTCCGCGAAGATTTGCGGGCTTTGGGTGATGGCAATCAGAGCGCCGTTGGGTCGTGCAATGCGGCGGCGCGCAAGCTCTTGAGCGCGGCTGAGTTGGTGCCGCTCACCACGCTGTCCAATGCCAAATCGCTGCTGGGCATTGGGCAAACGCTGGTTCTTATTTCCGCTGCCATCGCCTTTGGTGTGTGGCAATGGGGCACAGCTTGGGTGGCGCTGAGCTTGCTGGCCAACGGTATTGCGCTGCATGGGCTGTTCATCCTCTCGCACGAGGCGGCGCATTACCGCATGTTTTCTAACCGCAGTCTGAACGACGCAGCAGGCCGCATGATTGGTATGGCTGGCGGCGTGAGCATGTGCACCTACCGCGTCACGCACCGCCTGCATCATAACAACCTGTATGGTCCGCAAGACCCCGACACCGCCATCCACGGCGGCTACCCGCGCGGCAAGGCGTATTTGTGGCGCAAGCTGCTGCTAGACCTTATCGGCTGGAATGCTTGGAAAACCTATGCCTATTTCTTTGGTGCGCCAGCTATCAATGACGACACGGGCGGTGCTATTAATCCGCTTAACGACACGTCGCCTGAGCTGCGCGCCGCCGCGCGGCGCGACCGCATGCTGGTAATTGGCTTTCACGCTGCTGCGCCTTTCATAGCGCTGGCGCTTGGCGGGATAAGTGGATTGGCCATGTACGTGGTGCTGTGGATGCTGCCCTTGGTGACTGTGTTACAACCCATTTTGCGTCTACGCGCCATTTGCGAGCACGGTGGTGTCACTGATTTGAGCTCACCTCTGACGGCCGCGCGCAGCAACAACACATCGGGCAATGCGCTCAATTGGCTGTTTCGCGCGGTATTTTTCCCCCACCACGTAAACTACCATCTAGAACACCATTTGTACCCTGCCGTGCCGCATTACCATTTGCCTGCGCTGCACCGTATTTTGCAAGGCAAGGGCGCGCTGCATGGGGCGCAGGTGCGTGACGTGTCTGACACTTTGGCGTTGATTTTTGCGCCACGCGCCACACGCAAAAGCCCTTGAGCCAAAAAACAAAAGCCGTTTGGTTTGCACCAAACGGCTTTTTTCAGGTATGCTTTTGTTATTCAAGCTTGTTGCATGCAAAACATGCTGTTAAAACGACAAATTGGATCGACAACTTGAATCGTTTGGTGCCCAGGAAGGGACTCGAACCCCCACGAAGTTACTCGCTAGTACCTGAAACTAGTGCGTCTACCAATTCCGCCACCTGGGCCAATAAACCGCCCAGAAGGCGGCTTATTTATGTATTCAGGAAAACAAGGATTCTATATTAAAACGATCCCCCAATCTGGCAGCTTGCTAGAAGAAATTGAAGGAACAGCCCTAGGCCACCGCGACGGACACGGATTTGTGCAGCGCGACGATGGTTTGGCTGATTTGTATTTACCCCCCGCCGAGATGCGCGCCGTGCTCCACCGCGACCGCGTGAAAGCACGCGTGGTGCGCTACGACCGCAAGGGCAGACCCGAAGGCCGCGTCACCGAGATCATAGAACGCGCCAAGCAGCCCATCATTGGGCGGCTGCTGCAAGAAGGCGGCGCATGGCTGGTAGCACCCGAAGACAAGCGCTATGGCCAAGATATTTTGATCCCCAAGGCGGGCACTGGCAACGCACTAGTGGGCCAAGTGGTGGTGGTGCAGCTCACAGAGTCACCGTCGCTGCACGGGCAGCCGGTGGGCCGCGTGAGCGAGGTGCTGGGCGAGGTGGACGACCCGGGCATGGAAATTGAAATTGCGGTGCGCAAATACAGCGTGCCCCATGAATTTTCAGATGCTTGTCTGGCCGAAGCCAAAGCCCTGCCAGACAAAGTGCGTGCCCAAGACATGCTTGGCCGCGTGGACTTGACTGATGTGCCCTTGGTGACGATTGACGGCGAAGATGCCCGTGATTTTGACGATGCGGTGTATTGCGAGCCTGCCAAAGTGGGGCGCGGCAAGGGCTGGCGGCTCTTGGTGGCGATTGCCGATGTGAGCAACTATGTGGATACAGGCTCGGGCATTGATGTGGATGCCTATGAGCGAGCTACTAGTGTGTATTTTCCGCGCCGAGTGATACCGATGCTGCCAGAGAAGCTGTCCAACGGACTTTGCAGCTTGAACCCCGATGTGGACCGCCTGTGCATGGTGTGTGACATGCTGATCAATGCCAAAGGCGATGTGCATGCCTACCAGTTTTACCCCGCTGTGATGCACAGCCACGCCCGCTTTACGTATACCGAGGTAGCGGCGATTTTGGCCAACACGCATGGGCCTGAGGCGGCCAAACGCAAAGAGCGCATTCCAGATTTGCTCAGCCTGCATGATGTGTACAGCGCCCTGCTGCTGGCGCGCGGCGTGCGCGGAGCGGTGGATTTTGAAACCGTGGAAACGCAAATTGTCTGCGATGACAACGGCCGAATTGACAAAATCATTCCCCGTACCCGCAACGACGCGCACAAGCTCATCGAAGAAGCCATGCTAGCGGCTAACGTGTGCAGTGCCGACTTTATTTTGCGCAGCAAAAACAGCGGCCTGTACCGCGTGCACGAAGGCCCCACGGCCGAGAAAAAGGAAGTGCTACGCACCTATTTGAAGAACATGGGCGTGGGTCTGACGATCAGCGAAGACCCCAGCCCCGGCGAATTCCAAGCCATAGCCAACGCCACCAAAGACCGGCCCGACGCCAAGCAGATCCACAGCATGCTGCTGCGCTCTATGAGCCAAGCGATTTACACGCCTGAGAACAATGGCCACTTTGGCTTGGCTTTTGAGGCCTACACGCACTTCACCAGCCCGATTCGCCGTTACCCCGATTTGCTGGTGCACCGCGTTATCAAATCAATTTTGGCCAAAACCAAATACCATTTGCCCAAGCTGCCCGCCCCCGGTGAGGCACACGAGAAGCTGCGCAAGCGCTTGGCTGCCCGTGCCAAGCCCTTGGCCACCAACGAAAAGCCCAAAAAAGTCAGCCCCGAAGTGCAAGCTTGGCAAGACGCTGGCATTCACTGCAGCGCCAACGAGCGCCGCGCCGACGAGGCCAGCAAAGACGTGGAAGCTTGGCTCAAGTGCAAATACATGCGCGAGCATTTGGGCGAGGAATACGCAGGCACGGTGAGCTCGGCCACCAGCTTTGGACTGTTTGTGACGCTGGACGCGATGTATGTGGAAGGCCTGATCCACGTGACCGAGCTGGGCGGCGAATACTTCAAATTTGACGAAGGCCGCCAAGAGCTGCGCGGCGAGCGCACGGGCATGCGCTACGCCATTGGCACTAGGGTGAACATCCAAGTGAGCAGGGTTGACCTAGACGGCCGCAAGATCGATTTTCGCCTTGTGCGCGAAGGTGAAGAGCTGCGCCTGCCATCGGGCGGCACCGCCCGCATGCCGCAGGAGCGCAGCGCCAAAGGCAAGCCCGCCAAACGCAGCGAAAAACCAGCGCGCGGCGAGCCAAGCCGAGCCTATGACCCGCGCACCATGCAGTCACCAGTGCAGGCGGTGAAGGCGGCAGCTAAAAAGGTATCTAAAGGCAAACCGCGCTCTACGGGCAAGGCGCGTAAGAGTCGTTGATATTATTAAATCAATAGCAAACAATGACCATATCACGCTGACATTGGTCAATTTTTCTGTAAATTCAGGGTTTTACTTCTTCTGTAACGGCCACCGCATTGGCCGCATCCCGCGCCGCTTCAAACTCGGCCTGCTCACGCGCTTTGGCTTTTTTGCGGCGCATGGGTGAGCCCAGCAAATACATCAAAATTGCCACTGGCAGCAGTCCATACAACGTGAAGGTGACGATAGCGCCCAGCACGCTGCCGGTGCTGCTGGTGGCCTCCACCACGGCCATCATGACGGCAACGTATAACCAAGCAATGGCAATCAGGTACATAGTGGTGCAAAATATAGATATTAGAAAACAGTCTCAGATTTTTGTTGCAATGCAGCATAAATTTTGCGATACTAGGGTTTTCCCGTAAAACACAATAATCTGGAGACAAGCATGGATTTTGGAGCAGTTTGGGCCAAAGCGTCTGAAGACCTTGGAAAGAACTTTAAATTTGATCCCGCGCAGCTTCTACAGCTACAGCAGGGCTACCTCAAAGAAGTGTCTGAGCTATGGGCGCAGGGCTTTGCCGCCAGCGCCGAGCCCGTTAAAGACCGCCGCTTTGCATCGGCCGCATGGAGCAGCAACCCAGTAGCCGCTTTCACCGCTGCGCAATACCTGCTCAACGCCCGCACCCTCTTGGGCATGGCCGACGCAGTGCAGGGCACGCCCAAGGAGCGCGCCAAGCTGCGCTTTGCGGTGGAGCAGTATTTGGCGGCGGCGTCGCCTAGCAACTATTTGGCGCTGAATCCCGATGCGCAGCAAAAAGCACTGGAGTCTAAGGGCGAGAGCATCGCCAAGGGCATACAAAATCTGCTGTCCGACATCAAACAAGGCCATGTGTCGATGACCGATGAGAGCCAGTTTGAGGTGGGTCGCAACGTGGCCACCACCGAAGGCGCGGTGGTGTTTGAAAATGAATTGTTCCAACTGATTGAATACAAGCCGCTGACCAAACAGGTGTTTGAAAAACCGTATTTGGTAGTGCCGCCTTGTATCAACAAGTTTTATATTCTGGATTTGCAGCCCGCCAACTCTTTGGTGCGCCATCTCGTGGCCCAAGGCCACCGCACCTTTGTGCTTAGCTGGCGCAATGCGGACCAGAGCATTGAAAACGCCACGTGGGACGACTACATTGAAAACGCTGCTATTAAAGCCATAGAGACGGTGCAGGCGATTAGCAAGTCTAAGCAGATCAACGCGCTGGGTTTTTGCGTGGGTGGCACGATTTTGAGCACGGCGCTGGGCGTGCTGGCTGCGCGCAAGATCAAGCCGGTGGCGAGCCTTACGCTGCTCACCGTGCTGCTTGATTTTGCCGATACAGGCATTCTGGACATCTTCATTGACGAGCAATCGGTGCAAAAGCGTGAGCAAGAGATTGGCGGCGGCGGCCTGCTCAAAGGCCAGGAGCTGGCCAGCACTTTTAGCTTTTTGCGGCCCAATGATTTGGTGTGGAACTATGTGGTGGGTAATTATCTGAAAGGCGAAACACCGCCGCCCTTTGACCTCTTGTACTGGAACTCAGATAGCACCAATTTGCCAGGCCCCATGTACGCTTGGTATCTGCGCCACACCTACCATGAGAACAAACTGGCCAAACCCGGCGCGCTCACCGTCTGCGGCGAAAAGCTAGACATCACCAAGCTGGACATCCCCACCTACATTTATGGCAGCCGCGAAGACCATATCGTGCCGATTGGCGGGGCATACGCCTCTACGCAGGTGCTCAGCGGCAAAAAACGCTTCGTAATGGGCGCATCCGGCCACATAGCCGGCGTGATCAACCCGCCAGCGGCCAAAAAGCGCTCGCACTGGGTGGGCAAAGAAGGCTATTTCCCAGCGGCGCATGCCGATTGGCTGGCAGCATCTAAAGAGCTGCCCGGCAGCTGGTGGGACGACTGGTGCGCATGGATCAAGCCACATGCTGGCAAGCTGGTAGCCGCGCCTAAATCCTATGGCTCAGCCACATTCAAAGCCATTGAGCCTGCGCCTGGTAGGTATGTGAAGGCTAAGGCTTGAATACTGTGAACTTCCGGCCGCGAAGGGCGCGAAAATACGCGAAAGACGCTAAAAAAATACCAAATTTTTAAAAGATAATTTGCAAACAGACTTTTTGTATTTTTTTCGCGCCTTTCGCGTATTTTCGCGCCCTTCGCGGCCGAAATTATCCATTTAAACCAACCAACTCAACCAAAGAAAAGAGACCACAAAATGCAAGACATCGTCATCGTATCCGCCGCCCGCACCGCCGTTGGCAAATTTGGCGGCTCACTCGCCAAAGTAAGTGCCCCAGACTTGGGCGCTATCGTCATCAAAGAAGCCATGGCGCGTGCCAAACTGTCGCCAGATCAAATTGGCGAGGTCATCATGGGCCAGGTGCTCACCGCTGGCAGCGGGCAAAACCCAGCACGCCAAGCCATGATGAAAGCAGGCGTGGCCAAAGAAACCCCGGCGCTGACCATCAATGCCGTGTGCGGCTCGGGCCTCAAAGCCGTGATGCTGGCCGCGCAAGCCGTGGCTTGGGGCGACAGCGAGATTGTGGTGGCTGGTGGCCAAGAAAACATGAGCGCTTCGCCCCACGTGGTGATGGGCAGCCGTGATGGCCAGCGCATGGGCGATTGGAAAATGCAAGACACCATGATTGTGGACGGCCTGTGGGACGTGTACAACCAATACCACATGGGCATCACCGCAGAAAACGTGTCCAAAGCCTTCAGCATCAGCCGCGACATGCAAGACGCGCTGGCGCTGGGCTCGCAAACCAAGGCCGCCGCCGCGCAAGCCGCTGGCAAATTTGCCGCTGAAATTGTCGAGGTGGTCATTCCCCAGAAAAAAGGCGAGCCAGTAGTTTTCAATTCTGACGAGTTCATCAACAAAAAATCCACAGCCGAAGCGCTTGCTGGCCTGCGCCCCGCGTTTGACAAAACCGGGGGTGTAACAGCGGGCAATGCCTCGGGCCTGAACGACGGCGCTGCCGCCGTGGTGGTGATGGGCGCTGCCAAAGCCAAAGCGCTGGGCCTCACGCCGCTGGCGCGCATCGTGTCCTTTGGCACCAGCGGGCTAGACCCCGCCACCATGGGCATGGGTCCAGTGCCTGCCACCCGCAAGGCGCTGGAGCGCGCGGGCTGGAAGGCCACGGATGTGGATTTGTTTGAGCTCAACGAAGCCTTTGCCGCGCAGGCCTGCGCCGTGAACCAAGAGCTGGGCATTGATGCCAGCAAAGTCAACGTCAACGGCGGCGCCATTGCCATTGGCCACCCGATTGGTGCGTCTGGCTGCCGCATTTTGGTGACCCTGCTGCACGAAATGCAGCGCACCAATGCCAAGCGCGGCGTGGCTGCGCTGTGCATTGGTGGCGGCATGGGCGTGTCGCTGTGCGTTGAGCGCTAAGCTTTCCGCGTTTCTAATAAAAGCGCCGCGTTGATCGCGGCGTTTTGCTGTGTGCATAATGCATGCATTCCTTTTTAGACATATTGGCTATTTACCCATGAAAATCGACAAAAACTCCGCTGTTACCCTGCGTTTTAAAGTATCAGATGCGCAAGGCAAGCTGATTGAAGACGGCTCTGAGCCCAGCGTGTATTTGCACGGCGGCTATGGCAACACCCTGCCCAAAATCGAAGAAGCGCTAGAAGGCCAAGAAGCGGGCTATGCCGTGACGCTGGCGCTCAAAGCCGCCGATGCTTTTGGCGAACGCGACGAAGGCCTGCTGCGCAGTTTGGCCAAAAAAGATTTCCCACCGGGCGTGAAAGTGGGCGGCCAGCTCGAAGGCCGCGGTGACGACGGCAGCATGCAAGTATTCAACGTGGTGAAAATCAAGGGGGATACCGTGCTCTTGGATGCCAACCACCCGCTGGCTGGCAAAGACCTGCGTTTTGCCATCAAAGTAGTGTCTGTGCGCGCCGCCACCGAAGAAGAAATTAGCCACCAGCATGTGCATGGCGAGCATGGGCATCACCACTGAAATTGGGTGATTTCAGCGCAATAAACTTTAAATGGTAAAGCGCAATAAACTTTAAATAATAAAGCGTGATAAACTTGCAACCATACAACGCAATAAACGTGAAATGGTCGCACCTCATCTTAAGCTGGTTGACTCGCTGAAAAAGCTGCGCGCACACCAGCGCAAAGGAAGGGGCGTGGTGCGCGCGGGAGATGTGTCGCGCACGCACCTTGATCGCTTGGTGGATGCGGGGTTTTTGCGCTTGATTGTCAAGGGCTGGTATATGCCCTCGCGGCCAGACGAGCCGCAGGGGGATACCACGTCGTGGTTTGTGTCCATCCGTGATTTTGTGCAGGGCTATTGTGACGAGCGCTTTGGCGCTGATTGGCATGTGAATGCCGAGCTAAGCTTGCAATTGCACACGGGCAGCACCACGCTGCCTTTGCAAATTCAGGTGCACAGCCCAGCCGGTTTTAACAACGCGCTGGTGCTGCCTGCGCAAACTTCTATTTTTGATTACCGCGTGAAAGCGCTGGCCGACCCAGAGCAGCGCACTGTGGTGCAAAACCTGCGCGCATTGACGCTGGAGGCGGCCTTGGTGCGCGTGTCGCCCCATGTGTGGCAGTCGGATGCGCTCACGCTGCGCCTCGCATTGCAGCAGCTGGGCGATGCATCTGCGCTTAACCGCGTGCTGTTGGCGGGCGAACACTCGGTGGTAGCTGGCCGAATGGTGGGCGCGTTGCAAGCGGTGGGTTTGCCAGATTTGGCCACTGATGTGCTGCAAACCATGCGCGCTGCGGGCTTTGTGGTAGTGCCTAGCAATCCGTTTGCGCAGCCTGTGCTGGCGGTGCGCCAGCGGCCTGAGTCGCCGTATTGCGCCCGCATACGCGCCATGTGGGCGCATATGCGGCAGCAGGTGCTGGGCGCGTGGCGTGTGCCTGTGCACGCGCCTTTGGCTGTGCAGGCGTATTTGACGCAGGTGCAGGAGCGCTATGTGGCCGATGCCTACCATTCGCTGTCGATTGAGGGCTACCAAGTCAATGACGCACTGATAGAGAAAATTCGAGCTGGACAATGGCAGCCCGACACCAATGCCGCCGACCAGCAAGACCGCAACGTATTGGCCACCCGTGGCTACTACGAGGCGCACCAGGCGGTGCAGTACAGTGTGGCCAAGGCGCTGGAAGGCGCGAATGTTGGGGAGGTGTTGAGGACCGATTTGCAGGGCTGGTACCGCGCCATGTGGTCGCCATCGGTGCAGGCGGGGGCGCTCAAGCCGCAAGATTTGGCGGGCTGGCGCAATGCAGCGATATATATCAAAAACGCCCGCCATGTGCCGCTGCCCCCCGAGGCCGTGCGCGATGCCATGCCTTTGCTGTTTGAGCTGCTGGCCGATGAGCCAGAGCCTGCTGTGCGTGCCGTGTTGGGGCATTTTGTTTTTGTGTTTATCCACCCTTATATGGATGGCAACGGCAGGCTAGGGCGCTTCATCATGAATCTGCTGCTGGCCGCTGGCGGCTGGCCATGGACAGTGGTGACCATGGAGGTGCGCAGCGCCTATATGCAGGCGCTGGATGTTGCTTCTACCGAGCAAAACATCGTGCCTTTCACCCTGCTGCTGGCTCAATTAGTGCAGGTTGAGCAAGACCGGCTGGTGGTCTGAGGCTTGGGTGTTTAAATCCACCTGCATGGCAGTGATGCGGTGCGCCAAGTCTTCGCTGACAAAGACAAAATCGCAGGCAATCGGCACGGGGCCGTAGCGGCGGTCGTGCAGGCGGAATGTGGGGGCGTGGGGCTGCTTGAGGTGGGCAGTTGACCATGCGTCTTGCAGCTTGGTTACTTCTGAATCTATAGCGGCATATGGCTACATGGCGGTGACATTGGCGATATTTTATTTGAAAATGCCTTGTAGTTCTATTTATGACAGGGCGTCACTATAGGCAGAAAGTGTGCCAACTGCGTGACAAAAAATTTGCATTCCCTCAGTGTTTCCCTCAGGGCGTTGCACGCAGTATCTGGGTATAGTCAAGGTCTTGTTTCATATAAAAGGAGTAACACATGAGCAAAAAAGTAGCGTATGTCACCGGCGGCATGGGCGGCATCGGCACTGCCATCTGCCAGCGTTTGGCCAAAGACGGATTCACCGTCGTAGCGGGCTGCGGCCCCACGCGCGACCACGCCAAATGGCTGGCCGAGCAGGCCGCGCTGGGCTATGCATTCCACGCCTCGGTGGGCAATGTGGGCGACTGGGACTCCACAGTCGAAGCCTTTGAAAAGGTGAAAACCGAGCTAGGCTCCGTGGCCGTGCTGGTGAATAATGCAGGCATCACCCGCGATGGCCAGTTCCGCAAAATGGGCAAAGCCGACTGGGATGCTGTGATTTCCACCAATCTGAACAGTATGTTCAACGTGACCAAGCAAGTGATTGAAGGCATGATCGACGCTGGCTGGGGCCGCATTGTCAACATCAGCTCGGTCAATGGCCAAAAAGGCCAGTTTGGCCAAGTGAACTACTCCACGGCCAAGGCTGGTTTGCACGGCTTTACCATGGCGCTGGCGCAAGAAGTAGCCAGCAAAGGCGTCACAGTCAACACCGTGAGCCCGGGTTACATCGGCACCGACATGGTCAAAGCCATTCGCCCCGATGTGCTGGAGAAAATCGTCTCCGGCGTGCCCGCCAAACGCCTAGGCACACCCGAGGAAATCGCCTCCATCATCGCGTGGATTTCATCCGACGAAGGCGGCTACGCCACGGGCGCAGACTTCTCGCTCAATGGTGGTTTGCATATGGGTTAAATGCTTATTGAGCGAGTTATTGCTCATTAATACATAGCGTACAATGACCATGTGACGATGACATGCCTCAGTTTTTCTATATTTCAAACAAAAAAAGCCCCGAGCAAAGCCCGGGGCTTTTTTTATAGTTTGAAAATCAGCAAACCACCGACACAGAGCGCGTATTGAGGTATGCCTCTAGCGCCTCTGGCCCGCCTTCTGAGCCGTAGCCTGAATCCTTCAAGCCTCCAAAAGGCATTTCGGGCCAAGCCATGGCGGGTTGGTTGATCCAGAGCATGCCTGCGTCGATGCTGCGGCTTAGCAGGTGGGCGTTTTTCAGGCTGGTGGTGAAGGCGTAGCTGGCTAGGCCAAAGGGCAGACGGTTGGCTTCGGCGATGGCATCGGCCAAATTGTCAAAGCCGCGCACAGCTGACATGGGGCCAAAGGGCTCGTCGTTGAATACTTGGGCTGTGAGCGGCACGTCTACCAGCACGGTGGGGGCAAAGAAGTTGCCTACATCGCCGATGCGCTTGCCGCCTGTGGCTAGGGTGGCACCCGACTCAATCGCGTTGGCGGTGAACTGCTCCATAGCGGTCACGCGGCGCGGGTTGGCCAGCGGGCCCATGGTGGTGCCGTCGGTCATGCCGTTGCCCACCTTGAGGGCTTCGGCGGTGGCCACCATGCCTTTGACAAATGCATCTTTGACACTGTTGTGCACCAAAAAGCGGGTGGGCGATATGCACACTTGGCCTGCGTTGCGGAATTTGGCGCTGGCCGTGGCTTTGATGGCCAAGGCGATGTCGGCATCCTCGGCCACAATGACTGGCGCGTGGCCGCCCAGCTCCATGGTGACGCGTTTCATGTGTTGGCCAGCCATGGCGGCTAGCATTTTGCCCACGGGGGTCGAACCGGTGAAGGTGATTTTGCGCACCACGGGGTGGCTGATCAAATAGGTGGAGATCTCCGACGGATTGCCATACACCAAGCCAATCACACCAGCTGGCACGCCAGCGTCCACAAATGCGCGAATCAGCTCGGCAGGCGATGCTGGGGTTTCCTCGGGTGCTTTCACAATGATAGCGCAGCCAGTGGCCAAGGCCGAGCACAGCTTGCGCACAATTTGGTTGACAGGAAAATTCCATGGGGTGAATGCGGCCACCACGCCCACGGGGTCTTTCCAGACCTGCTGCTGCACATTGGCGGCGCGGGCTGGCACGATGCGGCCATACACGCGGCGGCCTTCTTCGCTCAAAAAGTCAATCACCTCGGTGCTCATCATGACCTCGCCTTTGGCCTCGGCCAGTGGCTTGCCTTGCTCTTGCGTCATGAGTGCGGCAATAGCGCCTGCGCGCTCGCGCAGCAGCACGCCCGCAGCGCGCATGATGCGGCAGCGCTCCACCGCAGGCGTGGCGCGCCATTTGGCAAAGCCGTCTTGGGCGGCGGCCAGCGCTTTGTCCAAATCTGCAATGCTGGCATGCGCCAAACGGCCAATCTCTTGGCCAGTGGCAGGGTTCAACACGGCCATGGTTTTGCCGTCTTGGGCATCTTGCCATTGGCCGTTGATCAGGAGTTGGACGTTGGGGTAGGTCATGGGGTAAACACTTTCAGTGATGGTGAAAAATATTGGATTAGCTAGGCTAAGCTACTGATTATCATTTATCTTTAGATGCACTGCTTACGATGCGCTGGAACAACTCTTTCATTACCGAATTTCCCTTGATTCAAGCGCCCATGGCTGGCGTGCAGGGCAGCGCCATGGCAATTGCTGTGTGCAATGCGGGCGCGCTGGGTTCATTGCCCTGCGCCATGCTCAGCCCTGAGCAGATGCAGCAAGAGCTCACGGCCATCACGGCGCTTACCAGCAATCCCTACAACGTGAATTTTTTCTGCCATACCGACCCCATGCCCGATGCGGTGGCTCAGGCCAGCTGGCGCGAAGCACTGGCGCCCTATTACGCAGAGCAGGGCTTAGAAGCGGCTGGTGTTGCTGCAGGCGCAGGGCGTTTGCCTTTTTCGCACCAGCACTGCGACGCGCTGGAGGCCTTCAAGCCGCCTGTGGTCAGCTTCCATTTTGGGCTGCCCAATGCAGCGCTTTTGCAAAGGGTAAAGAGCTGGGGCAGCGCCATATTGGCCAGTGCCACCACAGTAGAAGAAGCGCTGTGGCTGGAAGCCCGCGGTGTAGATGCGGTGATTGCCCAAGGGCTGGAGGCCGGTGGCCACCGAGGCATGTTTTTGTGCAGCGAGCTCTCGCGCCAAATCGGTACGCTGCCGCTTTTATCGCACATTCTGGGCGCTGTGAAAGTGCCTGTGGTGGCCGCAGGCGGCATAGCCGACGCACGGGGCGCGGCTGCGGCCATGGCGCTGGGCGCAAGCGCGGTGCAGGTGGGCACGGCCTACCTGCTGTGCGACGAAGCCCTGACCAGCCATATGCACCAAGCCGCACTCACAGGGCCCGATGCGCGCCACACCGCAGTAACCAATCTTTTTACCGGAAGGCCAGCTCGGGGCATCATGAACCGCGCCATGCGCGAGCTGGGCACTATCAACCCGCTAGCGCCCGAATTCCCGCTGGCCACTGCCGCCATGGCACCTCTGCGAAAGGCCTATGAAGCCGATGGCCGCAGCGACTTTAGCCCCCTGTGGGCGGGGCAAAACACCAGCGGCTGCAAACGTGTGGGCGCAGCTGCCATGACCCGCGAGATCGGTGCTGGTGCACTGGCTGGCCTGCACGTGGCCAGCAGCGTGCTTGGAGCCATTGGCAATACTGCCCAAGCGCTAGGCCGATAGTGCGCAGGCTCTAGCCGCCCAAGCCCAGCCAAAACATCTCTAACGCTGGTCATCCATCCAGCATACTCGCGCGTTGTACCTGCATGCACAAGCCTGAAACACTGTTGATTTTCGCCCTTTTTTGCTGCTTGGCCGCAGCGCCCAGCCACGCTGCCAGCAAGTCTGAGCGCAATGAAAGGGTGCTCACTGGCACAGTCAGCCGTGTGACTGATGGAGACACGCTATGGCTGCGCACCAGTGGCAGCACTGAGGTGATTAAGCTGCGCTTGTCGGGCATAGACGCACCCGAGAGCTGCCAAGCTTGGGGCGCGCAGGCCACGGCGGCGCTCAAAGCCAAGGTACTGCACCAAAGCGCCGTAGTGCGCACCCGCAGCCGCGACGACTACGGCCGCTTGGTGGCCAGCGTGCGCGTAGGCGGAGAAGACTTGGGCACTTGGCTGGTGCACCATGGCCACGCCTGGAGCTACCACACCAGCCGAGGCGATGGACCCTACGCAGCCCAAGAACATGCCGCCCGCCATGCCAGACGCGGCCTGTGGGCAGCAGGCAATGCGCTTGAGCCCAAGCTGTTTCGCAAGGCGCACGGCAGTTGTAAGCACTAGAATATGGCGCAGGTCTGTAGACTGCTAAAAGCGCCATATTTATAAAAAATTTGGCCAATGTCAGCGTCATATGGTCATATAGCGCTATTTAATCAGTAGTATTCATTATCTTTGGAGTGCATGCAATGAACGGTAACCCCACAATTGATTTCAGCGGCCAAGTGGCCATTGTGACGGGCGCAGGCGGCGGCTTGGGTCGCCAGCACGCGCTGGCCTTGGCTGCGCGGGGCGCAAAAGTCGTGGTCAACGACTTGGGCGGCACGGTCGATGGCACGTTGATTGCTGGCATGTCCGTCTCCGCTGCGCAGGCCGTGGTCAACGAAATCATTGCCGCAGGCGGACAGGCCATGGCCAATACTGCATCGGTCACCGACTATGCCGCTGTGCAAGCCATGGTGCAAAGTGCAGTAGACGCATGGGGCAGGGTAGACATTTTGGTCAACAACGCCGGCATTTTGCGCGACAAAAGCTTTGGCAAAATGGACATGGCCGACTTTAAACTGGTGGTAGATGTGCACCTGATGGGCGCAGCCCACTGCAGCCACGCCGTGTGGCCACACATGCTGGCGCAAAAATACGGCCGCATTGTCATGACCACCAGCTCCAGTGGCCTCTACGGCAATTTTGGCCAAGCCAACTACGGTGCGGCCAAAATGGCCGTCGTGGGCCTCATGCAAACCCTGTCGATCGAGGGCGCAAAACACGGCATCCACGTCAACAGCCTAGCCCCCACCGCCGCCACCCGCATGACAGCTGGCCTGATGCCGCAAGATGTATTAGATGCTTTGCAACCCGAATTTGTGGTGCCCGCCATGCTGGTGCTGGCCAGTGCCCAAGCGCCCAACCGCACCGTGCTCTGCGCAGGCGCAGGCAGCTTCGAGGCCGCCCACATCACCATCACCCAAGGCATGCACTTGGGCTCTGGCCCAAACACCCCCGAGCAGCTATTGGCCAACCTAGCCCAAGTGCGCCAGCGCGAAGCCGAAACCGTGCCCATGAGCGGCTCGGAGCAGGGGGCGCGGGAGATTGGGCTGCGCAAGTTGGCGCTGGCTTTGGGTTGAGTTTGAATGCGCTTTAGTTATAATTAAGTTATAATTTTCGTTTTGATCATGCAAACCACCATCCGTCAAATTGGCAATTCCCGTGGACTGTTGATTCCAGCTGCTTTTTTGGCTTCTTGCGCCATTGAAGACAGCGTGGACATGCAGCTTTTAGACGGGCAGATTGTGATCCGTCCATGGAAAAAGCAGCCACGGGAAGGGTGGTTTGCAGGCACGCAGGCCAAGCAGTCGCTAGCTATGGCTGTAGAAACAGCCGATTGGGATGCTGCAACGGCGGCTGACGACAGTGAGTGGGTGTGGTAAGCGCCTCGCGCCGCGCCGCTGTCTTGCGCGGTCAGGTGTATTGGGTCAACCTTGACCCGACAGTGGGCACAGAAATCCAAAAAACCCGCCCCGCCTTGGTGGTGTCGCCAGACGACATGAACGCCGCCTTGCCCAGAATCATCATAGCCCCAATCACCAGCGCCGGGCATGCGCTGGGCTGCCGCCCGGAGCTGGTTTTTCAAGGCAAGTCAGCGCGTATTTTGCTTGACCAATTGCGCAGTGTTGACAAATCCAGATTGGGCAAGCAAATGGGCACAATTGATTCGCAAGTGTGGCATCCGGTTTTGTTGGAAATGCTGGCGTAGTGGATTCTTATGCTACATAATATGCAGCGCACTATGACCATATGACGGTGACATTGGTTAATTTTTCTTAATATTTTGCCAATACCACTTCAAACTGCTCCCGCACTGCTGCTGTAGAGGCCGCCAAATACTGGCTGGCCAAGAGCGGTAGCCCGTCCACCGCCCACACCTGTGCGCCCGCCTCGCGCAGCAGCACTATGCCCGCAGCTGCGTCCCATGCGCCCATGCCGCGCTCCCAGAAGGTGTCGATGCGGCCAGCGGCCAAATAGGCCAAGTCCAGGGCCATGGAGCCGCTGCGGCGCACTTGGGCATGGGCTTTGACGGCTTTGCCGAATACAGCCAAATAGTCGTCCATACAGGCAGCACGGGGTTTGGGGAATACCGTGGCGGCGGTGCATTGGAGCAAATTGCTTTGCGCAGCGCAGCGGATTGGCTGGCCGTTTAAAAACGCGCCACCACCACGCACCGCATGAAACACCTCGCCTCGGCTGGGGTCAATGGTGATGCCCAGCACCGGCTCGCCCGCCACAATGAGCGCCACCGACACGCTGTAATGCGGGTAGCCGCGCACATAGTTGGCGCTGCCGTCAATCGGGTCTACCAGCCAAATGGGCGTGCTGCTGCTGGTGTCTAGCAAATCGGCGGTGCTGATTGGCAGCGCGGCAGCGCCTGCGCCAGTGGAAAACTGCACGCCTTCTTCCCCTAAAAACCCGCTGCCTGGCAAGGCTGCTTGCAATGCCTGCCGTAGCCAAACCTCGGCATCGCGGTCAATCTGGCTGGCCACATCGCCAGCAGATTTATGAACCAAGGAGTCTGGGCGCACGGTGGACTGCAAAAGCTGTATTTTTTGAGAAATATTGACCAATGTCAGCGTGATATGGTCATATAGTGCTATCAATTGTGTAGTATTCATAGGTATTTTCTATTCGTGCTTGGCATAGCTGTCATAGCTGACGCAGGATGGCTAAGCGCCTGCCATGGGTTTAGCGCGGCTTAGACAGGGTGTTCACATAGTCGTGCGCGGTGGTGTCGATGCTCGATACGCGGTATTCCACGGGCTTTTCGCCAAAGCTGAGCGCCAAGCGGTGCACCTCAATGACTGGCTGCCCTGTGCGCAAGCCCAGAACGCGCGCCACCTCCGCATTGCATGCGGCCGCGCGGGCGCGTTCCTGCGCACGCAGCACCGTGATGCCGTAGTCGGTTTGGTACAAGTTATACAGTGTGCTGGGCCGCGCTTCTAGCCGTGCGCGGTCCAGGCCTTTGTACATCTGCTCGGGCAGGCTGATGCGGTCATGCACTACGGCGCTGTTGCCAAGGCTCAGGCGGTTGTCTATGCGCAGCACGGCCGCCCCCGGGCGCAGGCGCAGCATGTGGGCTTCCTCGTCGTTGCATTTGGCCAACTCAAAGCGCACGGTGTCCACCACTGGCATCTCGCGCTCGTGCATGGCTGCATCTGCCATGGCATCGGGGCCGGGGCGGCGCTGCACATGGAAAAACTGGAATAAAAAACGGTCGGAATTGTGCAACGCCACAAAAGTGCCCTTGCCCTGCCTACGCACCAAAATATGCTCATGCACCAGCTCGTCCACCGCCTTGCGCAGCGTGCCAATGCTCACACCCAGCGCCGCCGAAATACCCGCCTCGTTGGGCAGGGTTTGGCCCGGGCGGTAGCGGCCCTGCTCAATCAGCTTGAGCAGAGCCCGTTTTACTTGGCGAAACAACGGCGTTGCGCCATCGTCCACCAGCGGCGTGAGCTCGGGCGTGGCGTTTTGGGAGTTGAAAATGGTTTTTGATGGAGTGTGCATGCAGGAAGTATACAAAAAATTGTTGAATACATACAAGTCATGCATATGAGGTGGTTGATAGTTTTTGAATGCCCCATTACACTTGTCTTTCCTTAATTTTTTTATCGGAGACGCAATGATTCATTTCGTATTGCACGATGCCAAAGACACCGTCGCAGTGGTGGTAGTCGAGGGCCTCAAAGCAGGAACATCCATGACCGGTTGGATCATGGACGAAGACCGAACCATCACGGTGCAGGCCCTTCAAGACATCCCCATTGGCCACAAAGTAGCGCTCAGCGACATGGCTGTGGGCGATACCGTGTGGAAATACGGCATCGACATGGGCAAAGTGGTGGCGAACATCAAAGCGGGCGAGCATGCCCACGTACACAACATTAAAACGAAACGGTGGTGAAATCATGGCAATCGTAGACAGCAACACAACATTTCTGGGCTATCGCCGCGAAAACGGCCGTGTGGGCGTGCGCAACCACGTCATTATTTTGCCGCTGGACGACTTGAGCAACTCGGCCGCTGAAGCCGTGGCGCACAACATCAAAGGTGCAATGGCGATTCCCCATCCCTATGGCCGTTTGCAGTTTGGCGCGGACTTAGATTTGCACTTTCGCACCCTGATTGGCGCGGGCTCTAACCCCAATGTGGCCGCTGTAGTGGTCATTGGCATTGAAGACGGTTGGACGAAAAAAGTGGTGGACGGTATTGCCGCCACTGGCAAACCGGTGTGTGGTTTTGGCATTGAAGGCCATGGCGACCACGACACGATTTTTCGCGCCAGCAAAATGGCCCGCGAATACGTGCAGTGGGCCAGCGAAAAGCAGCGTGAAGTGTGCCCGATTAGCGACCTGTGGGTATCCACCAAATGCGGCGAATCGGACACCACCAGCGGCTGCGGTGCGAACCCCACCGTGGGCAATGCCTTTGACAAGCTCTATGGCCTTGGCACCACACTGGTGTTTGGCGAAACCAGCGAAATCACCGGCGGCGAAAAAATCGTGGCCGAGCGCTGCCGCACGCCCGAGGTGCGCGACCAGTTCATGTTCATGTTCAACCGCTACCAGGACATGATCAACCGCCACAAGACTAGCGACTTGAGCGACAGCCAACCCACAAAAGGCAATATCGCAGGCGGCTTGACCACCATCGAAGAAAAAGCGCTGGGCAACATCCAAAAAATCGGTAAAAAATGCATTGTGGACGGCGTGTTGGACAAAGCCGAAGTGCCTGCGCACCCCGGTCTGTGGTTCATGGATTCGTCCTCTGCCGCGGCCGAGATGGTCACATTGTGCGCGGCCTCTGGCTTTGCTGTACATCTGTTCCCCACTGGGCAGGGCAATGTGATTGGCAACGCCATCGTGCCCGTGATCAAAATCTGTGCCAACCCACGCACCGTGCGCCTGATGAGCGAGCACGTGGACGTGGACAGCTCGGGCCTCTTGCAGCGCGACATCACGCTAGACCAAGCCGGTGACATGCTGCTAGAGAACATGCTGCGCACTTGCAACGGCCGCTTCACTGCAGCTGAGGCGCTGGGCCACCGCGAGTTTGTGTTGACACGTTTGTACGAGTCAGCTTAACTTAAGGGCTGAATGCAGGTAACGCGAAAAGCGCGAAAGTAGAAAACGAAAAACGCAAAAAATTAAACCACTTTTGCGTTTTTTTGTATTCCATTGGCGTTTTTAGCGTGACCTATTTTTATTTGCCAGTATTGACAATATTCGTAAACAGGAGACCGCTATGTATCTCACTAAACGCCTTTTCTCGGGTCTAGCGCTGGCAGCGCTAGCCACTGGCGCTGCGTGGGCACAGGCAGCCTTTCCTAGCAAACCATTGGTCTATGTCGTGCCTTATGCGCCCGGGGGCGCAGCCGATGTGTTTGCGCGCCAGCTCAGTGAGCGGCTGGCGCTGCGCTTAGGCCAAAGTGTGGTGGTAGACAACCGTGCGGGTGCCAATGGCAACATTGGCTCTGCTTCTATTTTAAGAGCGCCAGCCGACGGCCATGTGCTGCTCTTGGGCACAGCCAGCACCATTGCCATTAACCCGCACCTGTATGGCGCGGCCATGCCCTACGACACAGTGAAAGACCTGCAAGCCGTGAGCGGCACGCATGCCATGGTGAATGTGCTGGTGGTGAATGCCGATGCGCCCTATAAGAGCGTGAAGGATGTGATAGCCGCTGCCAAGGCCAAGCCTGCCAGCTTGGCCTATGCATCCGCTGGCAATGGCAACACCATGCACATAGCGGGCGAGCAGTTTCGCATGCAGGCTGGCATTGAGTTGATCCATGTGCCCTACAAAGGCGGCGCTCCGGCTATGAACGATGTGTTATCTGGCCAAGTGCCTATGATGTTTAATAATTTGCCCGCTGTGCTGCCGCTGGTGCGCGCGGGCAAGCTGCGCGCGCTTGCGGTGACCGGCGCGAGTCGCTCGCCGGCGTTGCCGGAGGTGCCTACGATTGCCGAATCCGGATATCCGGGCTTCGAGGCAAGCAGCTGGTCGGGTTTGTTCATGCCGGCCGGCACGCCGCCTGGCATCGTCAGCAAGCTGTCCGCGGCCGTGGCACAGGCTTACAGGCAGCCCGAGCTCCTTGCAAACATGAAGTCCCGCGGCTTCGAACTGGCTTCGCTCACGCCCGAGGAATTCACGGCGTTCGTTACCGCGCAACGCGTCAAATGGGCCAAGGTGATCCGCGATGCCAACATCCGGATCGAGCAGTAAGTGGAGCGTCCGTTGAAACCGCCCTCCGAAAGCGACCCGATCGTC
>JAYTMT010000163.1:0-2593 GCA_043728315.1 Polaromonas sp.
CAACCCTTGGTCATACGCCTTGTCATGCAGCGCAGACAAGCACAGCCCGTTGTGCGGATTGAGGCGGTTTTGTTTGTCTTCGCTCCACGGCACGATGTGACTGGCGATAACTAGCTTTTCATGTTGTAGGCCGCTGATGCAGCAGGTGGCGTTGTAGCTGGCTAAGATGGCTTTGCGAAAGCGGGCTTGGTTGACGCGCACTTCAACGGTGGCTAGGCGGGTTTTGCCTACGGCTATTTCCAGTATTTCGGGCAGCTCGTCGATCACGTCTACGTTGGCGGGTAGGCCGTGGTGGGTGGCTAGTGTTTCATATTCTGCTGCGGCCTCTAGTGCTACCGCGTCCCAGTTGTTTTGCAGTTCTTGCCAGATGGCTTGGTCCAGTTTGGAAGCGTTGCGCATGCCTGCGCGGCCAGTGGCGACGATTTGTGGGTCTAGGCTGGCGAGGTTGACCAGCTTGAGCGCTACCGAGCTGGGGGTGCGGCCTATCCACTGGGCTATCTGTTTGATTTTGGGCTGCCCGCGATGGAGCTGGCCAAAGGGGAGTTGAAAGTAGATGTGCAGTGCGGCCAGGGTTTGGCGGCGCGTCCAGTTGGGAGGATTGCCGGGGGGTGCGGGGCGGGCGGCTTTGGATGGGGCGGGCATGGCGGCTTTCTTGTTTATAAGCAGTATGCCTTGAAAGCTGCTGTGCGCTATGTGCGGTGGTGCGCGTACAGGGTGTGCACGGGGCGGGGCGACTGCCTGAAGGTGTCTTCGGGTGCGCGGATGTCGCAGCCTGTGGCGTAGAACACCGTGCAGTCGCCGTAGTAACAGTCTTGGTAATGCACCATGTC
The DNA here is from genome assembly GCA_043728315.1 of Polaromonas sp. Classification (GTDB taxonomy): domain Bacteria; phylum Pseudomonadota; class Gammaproteobacteria; order Burkholderiales; family Burkholderiaceae_C; genus JAAFIP01. Next base: position 831 of record JAYTMT010000163.1, read on the forward strand.
GCCGTTGATCGTGAGCATGGGCATGGGCATGTCTTGTGTGGGGAAGTACCTTTTTTCGTCAGCTGCGCTGTGAAAGCCTAGTTTGATGACGTTGGTGTAGGTGGTGTGCAAAAAGCGTAAGGGGCCGATGAGCGGGCCGTTAAAGCCCCATTCGATCATTTGGTCGTCTGGGTCTTTGCGGCCATGGAAGAGGCCGAGGTACAGGCCGGGTTCGTCGGGTTCGCTACCGTACAAGGGCATGGGGCTGGGGGTGGATGAATGCATGGGGCATCTTGTTGGGTTAGGCGTTAAAGGTGCGCCATTGTTGGGCGATTTCTTGCTGATGTGACCCAGGGCTTTGCCTGGGGTGACAAGTTGGCGCAGCGTGGCCATAATTGTGCGGCGGGCCGCATTTTTAGTGCCAAATGCGCTGCTAGCCCTTTAGAATATTGCGGGAGCAGCTATTAAAATAATAGTTGCTAATAGTGTAAAGCGTGCATATGCCCACAGCCACATTAACCAGTAAAGGCCGGATCACCTTGCCGCGCGCCGTGCGTGCAGCGCTGGGGCTGACTGCTGGCCAGAAGATTGAATTTCTACCCGATGGCGATAGCTTTCGCGTGGTCGCGTTGCGCACGGACGTGGCGGTGCTGCGCGGGCGGTTTGCGGGGCGGGTGAAGAAGCCGGTCAGCATTACAAAGATGGATGCCGCTATCGCTGCGGGTGCCACGGGGCGCATGTGATGGCGAGGCGGCGCTGCGGTGGGTGGGGGTGGTGGCGGTTTAATGTTCCATGAAATTCGAACATGAGATGTTGGAATTTCATGGAGATTTAAAAGCGCGCAAGCTTGCCGCGTTAGCTGTTCGGCAGTGGATTTGTATGCCTAATTCGCCACTAGCCCAATAGAATATTGCGGGAGCAACTATTAAACTTGAAGCGCAATCGTTAACTTTGGCAGTGTATTTGCTAAGCCGCCTTGAGGGTGGTGGCTTGCAGTTGCACATGCAGCGCGTCTTTGAGCGACTGGAATATGGCGGCTAGGTTGCGCGTGGTGAGGTTGCCAGACGGGGACAGCATGCGGTGCACGCTTTTGGGCGGCTTGGCCACTTGGATGGCTAGCTGCTCAAAGCCGACGGTGGCGTTGACCAGGTCGCGCAGGATGATTTTGGCTATGTCTGCCTCGCCGGTTAAGAAGAGTGTGGCTGCTTCTTGGAGCAGGGCCTGGGCATACAGCGGGTCTGCGCTGGCGCGGGCGACGGTGGTTTGTTGGACATCGCGGGTGAGTGGCATGGGGTTACCTTTTGCTGCGGGGGGTGGGTGCTGCACACTAGTGCAATGGTTGCACTATACTATGGTGCATGCCCACTTTGAAGCGACTCCCAGATTGCCGTATTTTGATGTACTTTGGTGACCACCCACCGCCGCATGGTCATGTCCTTATGGGTGATGGGCGGTGCCAGCCATGAGTGAGTTCTTTTCCCCTAAATTGCTGGCGGTTCAGGCGCTGGCCCCCTACCAGCTGCGCACGACGTGGAGCACGGGTGAGGTGCTGGACGTGGATGTAGCCCATGTGATGCAAGGCGCTGCGTTTGCCGAAATTCGCAAACCTGAGGTGTTTAGCGCGGTGCGCACGGATGGCTTTAGCATCGAATGGTTTGACACCGAGCTGGGGCCGGACAACGTGTATGCGTGGGCCAAAGAGCAGGCGGGCGAGGTGAGCCACGAGATGTTGGGCGCCTGGATGCTGCGCAATCAGCTGTCGCTGTCTGGTGTGGCGCAGGCGC
>JAYTMT010000164.1:0-7379 GCA_043728315.1 Polaromonas sp.
TACCTTTAGCGTTTTGGTGCGCTCGACCAGTTTAGGCATAATTTTGTCTGCCGTATCGCCCACCAACACGGCCACGCTAATGGCCATGCAGCGCTCACCTGCCGAGCCGTAGGCCGCGCCAATCAGCGCGTCAACGGACTGGTCAAGGTCGGCATCGGGCATCACCACCATGTGGTTTTTGGCACCGCCTAGCGCTTGCACGCGCTTGCCGTGGTGCGCGCCAGTTTCGTAAATGTAGTTGGCAATTGGGGTCGATCCTACAAAGCTGATCGCCTTCACATCCGGGTGCACCAGCAGCGCATCTACAGCCTCTTTGTCGCCTTGCACCACGTTGAACACGCCATCAGGTAAACCGGCTTTTTTCAGCAGCTCGGCCATGAACAATGCGGGGGACGGGTCAATCGGGCTAGGCTTCAAGATAAACGTATTACCTGCAGCAATGGCCACCGGAAACATCCACATTGGCACCATCACCGGAAAGTTAAATGGCGTAATGCCTGCCACCACGCCCAGCGGCTGGCGCATGGTCCAGTTGTCGATGCCGGTGGAGACTTGCTCGGTGTAGTCACCCTTGAGCAACTGCGGAATGCCAGTGGCAAATTCCACAATATCAATGCCGCGTGTGACCTCGCCTTGCGCGTCGGTAAACACTTTGCCGTGCTCGGCGGTGATCATGCGGGCCAAGTCGTCTTTGTGCAGATTGAGCAGCTCTAAGAATTTGAACATGACCCGTGCGCGCTTAAGCGGCGGTGCGTCGGCCCAGGCGGGGAAGGCGGCTTGCGCGGCAGCTACCGCGGTGTCTACATCTACAGCTGACGCCAGCGCCACGCGGCCGGTAACTGCGCCTGTGGCGGGGTTGGTAACGTCTTGGCTACGCCCAGCCGCGCCTGCTGCGCTGGTGGCTACGTGGCCGTTGATAAAGTGGTCAATATTTGCAATACTCATAGCGTTCTTTCAGTACAAGGCCAAATTTTGCTTGAGCTGGCCTGTAATAGCCAATGAAATCGGCAAAATATTACTATAAGTAATATTTATACAATACAGTCATGCGCAACCATCCCGTCAGGCCTCATCTTCATGCTGCCGTAATGCCTATGGCAGATCAGAATGCCCGCCCGATGGACACGACCCAGCTGACACCAGCCACGGCCAGCAGCTACGATTTAGCTAGCTTGAGGGCCTTTTGTGCTGTGGCGCGCGAGGGCAATGTGTCGCGTGCCGCCAACCGCCTGCACCTGACCCAACCTGCCGTCAGCCTGCAAATCAAAGCCCTGCAAGGGCGCAGCAAGCTGCAACTGTTCACCCGTACGCCCAAGGGCTTGGCCCTCACGCGCGACGGCGCTGCGCTGCTACCGCAGGCTGAAAAGGTGCTTGCTGCGCTGCAAGATTTTGGCCAATCGGCGCGCAATTTGCACAGCACCTTGCGCGGTACGCTGCGGGTGGGCACTATTCTCGATCCCGAATTTACGCGGCTGGGGGAGTTTCTTAAACACTTGGTCGAATCTGCGCCGCAAATCGATACCGAGCTGCGCCAAGCGATCAGCGGTGAGGTGCTAGCGCAACTGGCCCGCGGCGACTTGGACGTAGGCTTCTACTTGGCTGACTCGGATGCTGTTTTAAACCAAAATATTATGCAAAATAGACTAGCAACCCAGGTAAATCCTGCTCAAGCAGCTATTGAATTTATAGTACTGCCGTTGACCAAATTTACCTACCGCGTGCTGGCACCTGCAGGCTGGGGGCCACAGGTACTGGGCCGCGACTGGCGGGCTTTGGCTGCGCTGCCGTGGATCACTACGCCACCCGCCTCGGCCCACCACCGCCTGCTGGCCAGCGTTTTTGGCCCGTTGGGGATCAGCCCCAAACGCGCAGCCCTGGTCGACCAAGAGGCCTCCATGCTTGACCTGGTGCGCTCGGGTGTGGGCCTGAGTTTGGCACGCGACTCCATCGCCATCCACGAGTCGCAAACCCGTGGCCTGGTGATAGCCGACAAAGTCTCTCTGGACTGCACGCTGTGCTTTGTCTATGCCGCCTCCCGATCAAATGAGTTGGTCATAGGTGCCGCCAGGCAGGCGCTGGACAGTGTTTGGGGCAAATGTTTACACTGACTTGCGGTATCAAATGCTCACTTGGCAGAGCGCGTTTACGAAAAGAATAAAGCTATTTATTTGAGGGATGGATTGAATAAGATGCTATTTTTACCGTGTTGGCAGCACTGTATGCAATTAACTAGTCCAGCTCGCGATAGAAAAATCTCAATTCATCGTAGTTACATATTCGGCCGCCACAACGCGAACTACTTCCAGCAGCACCATGCGCTGCCTAGGTGTTACTTCTTTCAAAATCTCCATCAGCTCAATCGCGGTGTCGCCCGCCAGTAGGCTAGCGCCGCCCACCAAATCACTTAACGATACATCCTGCACATGGGCCGTAAGCGCTAATCTTTTCAAAGACGGCATAGCGTGACCGCGCTCAAAGCGCGATACTGTCTCCGTCTCAACTTGCAATTTTTCAGCCAATTCTGCTTGCGTCCACCCACGTTCGCGCCTGCGCAAGGCAATCCGCGCACCCAGTTGCTTGGCAAGATGTAGGGCCAGCCTATCTTCTGTGCTGACAGTCGATTGTTTGGCTTTGGACAAATTAATACTCAATTGAAAACATCAGAAATTGTTGACAATCGTTAAAATTTGTTTAAGATCTAATAAGTCAATAGTCAACAAATAAGCGCAATAACAAGGCAAGACATGGATAAGTTTATATAAATAGATAACTATTTGGCAGCTGAGCCGCTGGCAGAATTACAAGAATTCTTTCAAACTGACGTCCTATGGACATACGGCTGGCAATCTGAAAAAAACTTGGTACCTTTCAGTCATTGGAACCACGATTTTCTTAAAACCAAAAACAGCAACCAAGACAACCAAGAGCAATTGTTGTTTGACAACGAAGCTCTAGCTCCGCTGAGCAATATTTGGCTCAAACTCAAGTCTGACCATTTGAAAGACCACGCTTTGGTACGCTGCTACGCCAACGCTCACACGTTTGGCATTGAGGGCTACCCGCACACCGACAGTCGCAAGTCAGGCAACTACACCACCATCGTCTATGTCAACCCCATGTGGAGGCCCGAATGGGCAGGCGAGACAGTGTTTATCAATGACTTAGGCGACATAGTGCATGCTGTTTTGCCAAAACCCGGCCGCATCACCACGTTCGATGGCCGGATACTACACACAGCCCGTGGGTTAAGCCGCATATGCCCCGCCATGCGTGTAACGCTGATGTTTAAAACCACCGCGCCAGGGGCTGAGAATGATTCCACCCAAGCTTAAAGACTATTTACTAGCGCAAGGCGCTAGTAAAACTGTGCACAGCGGCAACAGGCTCTGGGATCATTTGTCGGGTGTGCACCGCATATTACGTGCATGCGACTCTGCCGACTATGTGTGTACAGCAGGACTTTTCCATTCCGTCTACGGCACACAAGCATTCAAAAAAGTAACCATAGACCCCACTTGCCGCCCAGAAGTACAAGCCTTGATTAGCCAAGCCGCCGAGGCATTGGTGTGGGCATTTTGCATCCTGCCACGCCCCAAGCTGTTAGAGATAAGCCTCAAGCGGCAAACCTTCGCTTGGGCTAATGACCTTGAAGGCGCTACTAATCCAGCCCAATTTGCACAAGATCTAATCCGCTTGGAATGCGCCAATCTTATAGAGCAACGTACTCTGTACCAATTCCCATGCCTTGCGCATAAAGCGCAAGAGATGAGAATGCTAGACCGAGAAGGGTTCTCGATATAGCCAACGCGTGCCTAACTGAGGGGCACTTACACTTAAAGGAAATGTGATGGAACTGCAAACGAATGAAGAAGTGACAAGCACAACACGCTACTGGGGGTACCGTGAATTAACAGCAGCGGAGCTATTGCATGTGAGTGGGGGCGATGACAGCGACCATGACAGCGATACCGGCTCCGATACGGCGGGAAGCAACTACGATGGCGCATACGACAGCGGTGTAGGTGCCGGGTACACAGTTGCTTCAAATCCAATGGGCGATAATTTTTTAGGCGGACTTGGCGTTGAGGGTGGGGGTTTCTCATTTGGTGGAGGCCGCCGTGGTTTTGGCGGCGCTACTGCTACGGTGGGCATTCGCGGTTAAATTGAATTCGTACGGCACGTCCGTGCCGTACATCAAATCAAACTGAAATTAGGTAATCTAAATTAAAAGTCTTAACTTTGCGATACTTTGATTGAACCTTACAGCCACTTAAAGTACGGCCTTCATAACAATATATAAAATAATGACTTAGAAATGTTTAAAATTTTAATACGCTTTTTGTTGATCTATTTGCTATTTTTGACAGGTATTTTCGCTCAAGATGCAGAGCAAAAATTTGTTCCTTTGCCTGTTACATCAAAAACAATTACGCTAAGAAGCTTGGTAATAAATAATGAGCGATTGCCATTGCTTGAAGCAAATAGAGTAAAACAAATTTTGTTAAATACGCAAGTTTTAGTTCATCAGCATTTGGGAGTTAATGTAGTTTTCGTAGAGCCTAAATTTTCCAATATAAAAATTGCTAAGTTGTTAATAAGAAAAGACGATCAAGACTGGATTAAGGATCAGTCCTTGGATTTGTCCTCGCATTCAGATGTAATCCGCCTTAAAAAAGCAATGCGAATAGATCTGAAACTGGGCGGTGAAAACATAGAAGATTTAATCAATTACGTCAAACCATACTTATTAAAACCGCTTGTTGAGAATAGTGAGGTTGCCCTAGCTGATGCCTTATCTGAAACTCAAGTCTCGCTTATGAATCGGTGGGGTGTGCAATCACTACAAGACGGTTCCACATTATTAGGCAACGATTTATTTAATCAATATCATTTTTGGACGACCTTGGGCTTTGCAAATTTACCGTTTGAAATTGTATTAACGAACCAGCTAATTGCCAGCGCTGAAGTCTCAGAAAACTCCGTTCATAGTGCATTGCGCGGAGGCGTCAGTAATGGAATTACCGGAACTAGTGCGTTTTCTAAACATGGCGCTTTTTCCGTACTGAGCGTTTACCCTTTTTATAGCGCTGATGCAACAACAGTTGAACTAAGAAAAGGCAAAAAATACAGCGAAGATGAAGCTGCAAAATATGCCGCAGCATTGCTCGCACATGAACTTGGTCACCAACTATTGCATTTAGGCCACCCTTTTAACAACCCAAGTTGCATTATGCGACCACCTCAGCGCCTTGAGTTCGACAGTTGGTACAAAAACTTAGATGCCAGTAAGTGCAATCTAAATTCTAGTGATGCAATGACGCCGGGCAAGACCGTCAAATATAGTGACATTCGTAAAAAGTGAAGTGCGTTTGCGCAATACCCGTCTATTGCACATAGGAGTTTTTTATCAGTCAAGAGCTATTCCGTAAAGAGTCCTTTTCAAACAGGCGTGACACTTGGCTTGGCGATATTTTTCTATCTCGTACAACAAGTTGGGGATTTTTAGTTGCGATGTTTTTGGTTTTGGCACTGAGTACTTTACTCTTTATCGTCTGGGGCGAGTATACAAAGAAAGCACGCGTATCCGGGTATCTAGTTCCCGACCAAGGCCTTCTAAAAATCTACGTTCAACAAATAGGTGCTGTCACTTCATTGCGTGCAAAAGAAGGACAGCAGGTTAAAAAAGGCGATGTCCTTGCAGTTATTTCAACTGAGCGCGCCAGCCAGCAAGGTAACACACAGATAGAGATTGCTAAACAACTTGATGTTCGCGAAAAAAGTCTGACTGGCGAAAAATCTAAACTACATCAACTCTACATTGAACAAGCAGACTCTGCGCAAAAACGCTTGGCGCAGTTGCTTAAAGAACGTGACCAAATAGACCGCGCCATAAACTCGCAAGAAAAGCGCGTCAAACTGGCTGAAATGGTGGTGGACCGGAATGTGCAGCTTTTTAAAGAAAACTACGTGTCTGAACTGTCGGTTGCGGAAAAGCGGGCCAGCCTAATCGACCAGCAAAGCCGCATGAGTGACCTGCTACGCAGCAAAATAGCCAGTGAACGTGATACCACCGCGCTGCAGGCAGAGCTTAACAACCTGCCGCTTCGCGAGCGCAATGATGTAGCCGCGCTTGACCGGGCGATTGCCGAGATTAAATCTACGGGCATTGAAAACGAGGCGCGGCGCGAATCGTATGTGTTGGCACCGCAAGACGGCATGGTCACCGCTGTACAAATTGACCAAGGCAAACGTGCCAACCCAGATCAGCCACTGATGAGCCTGATACCTGTGGGCACACGACTCCAAGCAGATTTGTATATTCCCAGTCGATCCGTTGGCTTTGTACGGCTGGACAACGAGGCTATGCTGCAATACCAAGCTTTTCCATACCAAAAGTTTGGCAGCCATGCAGGCAAGGTGGTCAAAATATCGCGCACAGCAGTGTCGCCGCAAGAGCTGCCGTTTCCTGCGCCTGCTGGAGACGTGTACTACGTGGTGACTATATTGCCCGAGCTGGGGCATGTACTGGCGTATGGCAAGCGTGAGCCTTTGCTGGCGGGAATGCAGGTGAATGCAGACATTTGGCTGGACAGGCGCACGTTGCTGGAATGGATTATGGAGCCGCTGTACAGCGTGTCGGGGCGGTTGTAATGGGCGTGCTTGATGAATTAAACCTTGGCTTTAGCAAAAAACTGCCCCTCATTTTGCAAACAGAGGCGGCAGAATGTGGTCTGGCGTGCTTGGCCATGGTGGCTGGTTACCATGGGTTTCAAACAAATTTACCTAATCTGAGGCGTAGGTTTACCGTATCACTCAAAGGCTTACACTTGCCGCAGCTGCTGCAAATAGCAGGGCGTATGAGCATGTCGTGCAGGCCGTTGCGCGTCGAGCTTGAAACGCTGGAGCGACTTAACCTACCCGCGATATTGCATTGGAACTTAAACCACTTTGTGGTGCTTAAAGGCATAAAAGGCAACAAGCTGGTTATTCACGACCCGTCGGCTGGGCTGCAGGTGCTGTCAATGGAGGAGGCGTCAAAGCATTTCACGGGCGTGGCGCTAGAACTTGAACCCAAACTTGGGTTTAAAAAGCGCAAAGAGCGGCAGTCCATCCGGCTGCGCGGGTTAATGGGCCGCGTGCGTGGACTCAAAACTTCACTTATTCAGGTGTTGGTGTTGGCTTTATCGCTAGAGATATTTGCGCTGTTAGGACCGTTTCTAACACAATGGATTGTAGACGATGCCTTAGTATCTGGCGACAAGGACTTGCTAACAGTTGTGGCGTTGGGCATCCTGCTACTGGGCGTGGCAAAAGTAGCGGTGTCGTTCGTGCGTTCATGGGTGTTATTGCACTTGGGCACGACGATGAATGTGCAGTGG
>JAYTMT010000165.1:0-10805 GCA_043728315.1 Polaromonas sp.
GAGTTTCGCTGGGTGAACACGATACTGGGCAATTTGAAGACTTCGCTCAATGGCACGTACCATTCGATTGACCACGCCAAGTATGGTGCGCGTTATTTGACGGAGTTTGCTTATCGCTTTAATCGCCGCTTTGACTTGGCGGCCATGGTGCCTCGGCTGCTTCGCGCTGCGGTGACTACTAAACCTCATCCTTTGACGGTTTTACGGCTGTCTGAGGCAGGTAACTAATCAAGATTGGCTATGATTAGCGATCATTGCTAAGGAAGAAGTATGCATAGTTTATTTTGGCGCTTTGCGAACTCTGATTGCCGTAGCCTGCGCATCACGCAGCTGTGTGCGGCGCTGGGTTTGGCGGTTTTGCTGGGTAGCGGCTGTGGTGGCGATGTGAGCACGGTGGGTGTTGGTCAAGGGCCGGCTGGGCCAGCTGGCGCGGTGGGTGCAACGGGCGCAGCCGGGGCCACGGGCAGTGCTGGCCAAACTGGCCAAACCGGTGCCACGGGCCAAACAGGCGCAGCTGGTCAAAATGGCACCAGCACCGCTGCCATGCCAGCCGCCCCCGGCACAGCAGTGGGCACGCTCACCACGGCCTTGCTATCTGCCATGCCCCAAGGCAATTCGGTCACGGTGCAAACGGTGGCTGATGGCGCAGACACTGTGCTACGCATGCTTACGCCCGCTACCGCCGCTAACCCTGTAGGCGGCTTTGTAGGCGGCGGCACTGGCAACAAAGCCATTGTGGGCTTAAGCGGTTTCAATGGACTCAAAGTTAGCGACATTGGCGGCATAGAGTTTGATGTGAAGGTGAACACCGGCGTGGTGGCCGACGTGTATATCAACTTTATTGTTGACCTAGACTGCAACGCCGACGAAGACCTGAGCCTGCTCACGGTGGCAGATTTACGAGCCCGCAGGCGCATCATTGTCTGGAATCCCAACTACGCGGCGGGCTACAGCGTGGGCAACGGCTACACCCGCTACGCCAGCTCATTTGCCGACAGCCACTGGAACATCGTGGCCAACCCGTTCAGCGCCACACAAGTGAACCAACTGGGTCTGCTGACCAACCCCGGCACTGGCAGCCCGCTCAACCCGCTGGTGGGCTACCCCTTTGCCTGCATCGTAGACGGTGTGTCGGCAGACGGCGGCCTGCCCCGCACGCAAGCCTGCGCATCCACTGCTGGCCTTTCGGGCACAGCGCCCGCAAACTGCGGGGTATCCACGCCCGGTGCGCTCTTGCTGGTAGGCAGCTCGGGCAATTTGTTTCAAAAAGACATATCGGTGCGGCGTGTGCGTATCCGTGATCGCACGATTGTTTTTAATTGATGCTACTTTGCGGGTTTTCATGCAGCCTTGTGCAGGTCAAAGTTTTGTAGCATTGCGCCCAGGCCAAGGCGCAGGCAGGCGGCGTACTGGCATGGGCGCGGGCGAGGTGTTCACTTAGCTTGCGTTTCGTGCTTAGATCAGTATTTTTATGAAAAATAATGGCGATGTCAGCGTCATATGGTCATAGTGTGCTGCGTTTTTTGTAGTGTCTACATTGCGCGGAGTTTTATATGAAGCCTTCGATAAGCGCAAACCGAACGGGACTGAGACAGTGCTCGACCGTGCAATAAGGCAAAAAGCCCGCAAACCAATCAGGTCTGCGGGCTTTGGCATGAAGGCTTCGACAGGCTCAGCCCGAACGAAGGCTGGCTCAGCCCAACAGCATGTAGTTCGGGCTACACGGCTATTAAGCCGCCTTGTGCGCATCAAAAAACTGCTCATCTTCCGTAGAGCCCTTGAGCGCTGCGGTGGATGCGTTGGCTTCGATGGTAGTAGTCACTGAGTCAAAATAACCAGTGCCCACTTCGCGCTGGTGCTTCACAGCGGTGAAACCACGGTCTGCTGCGGCAAACTCTTTTTGCTGGAGTTCAACGAATGCCGTCATGTTGTTGCGGGCGTAGCCGTAGGCCAAGTCAAACATGCCGTAGTTCAGGGCGTGAAAGCCTGCGAGCGTGATGAACTGGAATTTGTAACCCATTGCGCCTAATTCGCGTTGGAACTTGGCAATCGTTGCGTCGTCGAGGTTCTTTTTCCAGTTAAACGATGGCGAGCAGTTGTAGCTGAGCAGCTTGCCGGGGAACTTGGCGTGAATGGCATCGGCAAACTGCTTGGCAAAGGCCAAGTCTGGCGTGCCAGTTTCGCACCAGATCAAATCGGCGTACTCGGCGTATGCCAAACCGCGGCTAATGGCTTGTTCCACGCCGTTGCGGCTGCGGTAAAAGCCTTCGATGGTGCGCTCACCGGTCATGAATGGCTTGTCGTTGTCGTCCACATCGCTGGTCACCAAATCGGCGGCTTCTGCGTCAGTGCGAGCCAGCAAAATAGTGGGCGTGCCCATCACGTCAGCAGCCAAGCGGGCTGCCACTAATTTGGACACTGCTTCGCGGGTAGGCACCAGCACTTTGCCGCCCATGTGGCCGCATTTTTTGGCAGCAGCCAATTGGTCTTCAAAGTGAACGCCAGCCGCGCCTGCTTCAATCATGGCTTTCATCAACTCAAACGCATTGAGCACGCCGCCAAAGCCAGCCTCGGCATCGGCCACGATAGGCGCAAAGTAATCCATATAGCCTGCATCGCCTGGGCCCTTGCCTTCGGCCCATTGGATTTGGTCAGCGCGGGTGAAAGTGGCGTTGATTTTCTTAACGACTTTTGGCACTGAGTCCACGCTGTACAGCGACTGGTCTGGGTACATTTCGCCATTGCTGTTGGCATCGCCCGCGACTTGCCAGCCGCTCAAATAAATAGCTTTCAGGCCAGCTTTCACTTGCTGCATGGCTTGGTTGCCCGTCATCGCGCCTAGCGAATTGACAAACGGCTCGGTGTTGATCAAATTCCACAGCTTTTCAGCGCCGCGCTGGGCGTGGGTGTGCTCCACTTTCACAGAGCCGCGCAGTTTCACCACATCAGCAGCGCTGTAGCCGCGTTTGATGCCTTTCCAACGGGGGTTGGTCGCCCAGTCTTTTTCAATTTGGGCAATTTGCTCGTCGCGGCTCAGGTGTGTCCAGTTTGCAGTCATCGTTTACTCCATCAAGGTTAAAAATAAAGGTTCAGCAATTTGTTTGCCGATGCCTCTATTTTAACTCTTATATAAGACTTATGCAAGAGTCTTATGTCTTATATAAGAGTAATTCTAATTTTATATAAATCAATAACTTGCATGCGTATTTCAAAATGTGGAATTTGATTTTCTATATTGAGAAAAATTGCGGCATTGCAGCATGCCACATTTTTCATATTATGAATTGCCATTTCTGTATTTTTGAAAATGAAAGGCTCGATCCGTTGAGTATTGCGCTGGGCGCTGCGTGCGCAGTTGGTGGGCTACGGCCTAGCATTGTGCGCGTGCTGGATAAATTTTGTGTGAGGTCAGCTAATGGGTCAGCAGTTGGCTGGCTTTAGTTCCGCGCGGGTCACCCAGAATTTTCCCATCCCGCACACAATGCTCTCCGCCCAGATTTGGCTGGCAGATAGGGAGTTTCAAGCGAGCCTAGCGCTCTCATTTTTCATGGTGGTCAAGGGCTGGCTTATTGTCTTAAACCACCAGCTACCACCCAAACCCCATGCACACCACGCCCGAGCCCTCCCCCGCCCTCAGGCATTAAGCGCGGCCTGCGCTTGGTCTAACCCCTCAAAAAACGCCGCCACCGCCAACTCCAGCCCCACGCTCTTTAGGCTGAGGGTGTCAGCCAACGTGGCGGGCGTGAGCAGCCATTGGGGGGAGGTGCTGCGCTGGTACAGCATGGCGGTGCGCCGGTCTACTTGAATAAATAGCACCTCTTGCACGGTTTGAATGGCGCGGTAGGCATCAAATTTAATGCCTTGGTCATAGTCAGAAGTGCTGGGGGACAAAACTTCGATGATGAGGCGGGGGAATTGCTTTTGCAAGGATGATTCTGGCGTTTTGTCGCGGGGGTCGCAGGTAACGAAGACATCGGGGTAGGCGTAGTGGCTGGCGCTAGAAAGCTGCAATTGCACGTCGCTCATGAAGACACGACACGGCGTGCCTTTGAGGTGGTTTTTGAGTTCTACTGCGGCGTTGAGTGTCACGGTATTGTGCGCATCGGTGCCGCCCGACATGGCAAATACTTCGCCGCTGTAGAAGTCGTAGCGTTCGAGCTGCGTTTCTTGCCAATAAGTATTCCTCGGCTGTCATGCCTTTGGGTGCAAAAAGTGCTTGGTTCATCGCGCTAGTTTAGCCCAAGCGGCATCTGCGCAAGTTTTATTGCAATCGGTTGTAATGCTTTGGAATTCACCACGACCAAAGGTTTTATTCACAACAGGAGCACTTCATGCGCGCACAATCATTGATTAAATCTACGGCTGTAGCACTTGCCATTGGCTTGTCTGGCATGGCTTGGGCGCAGGCCGAGGGCTTGGTTACCATAAGCAGCCCTCACAGCGCTGCTGCCACTATGAGCCGCCTTGAGGCGATAGTCAAGGAGCGCGGGTTAACCGTGTTTGCGCGCATTGACCATGCCGCAGGCGCTGCCAAAATTGGCAAAACCCTGCGTCCTACCGAACTTTTGATTTTTGGTAACCCGCAAGGCGGTACGCCGCTCATGGAATGCGCCCAAACAGCGGGCATAGATTTGCCCAACAAAGCCTTGGTGTGGGAAGACGCAGCTGGTAAAACCATGCTCAGCTACAACGGCGCAGACTATTTGGCTAAACGCCATGGCGCGCCTGCTTGCCCTGTGGTGGCGAATCTGACAAATGCGTTAGCTGGCTTGGCAGCGGCCGCTGTGGCTCCATGACTGGGCAGCTGAAATTGCTCTATTTTTTATAGCTTTACATGACCATATGGCCATGACATTGGCCAAATTTCTTTAGAAAATTACGGCAGTCCGTGCGTTTGCGCCACCATGGGCACAACAGAGCCTTGGTTAGGCGCTACACCTTCAAATAAATCGCGCACGGCAAGCTTTAGATTCACACTGGTGAGGTGCAAAACCCCTGATTCATCCAAAGGCGTGAGCGTCCATTGCGGCGCTGCGCTGCGTTGGTAGAGGTCGGCGCTGCGCCGCTCAATGTGGATAAAAAGCACTTCTTGCACCGACTCTAATCCGCGGTAGGCCTCAAACTTGAGCCCCACGTCGTAGGCGCTGGTGCTGGGTGACAACACCTCAATGATCAGGCTGGGATACTGCACCACTATGGCCGATTGCTGCGCGGTGTCGCGTGCGTCGCAGGTGACAAACACGTCGGGGTAGCTGTAATGATGTGCTTTGGACAATTGCACCCGCACATCACCCATGAATACGCGGCAGGGGCTGCCTTTGAGCTCAGACCTAAGCATCACGGCTGCATTCAGGCTCACCGTGTTGTGCGCCAGCGTGCCACCTGCCATGGCAAACACCTCGCCATAGTAAAAGTCATGGCGCTCGGTTTGGGTTTCTTCCCAAACAAAGTATTCTTCTGCTGACATGTACTTGGGGGCTAAAAGTGGTGCGTTCATAAGCTGGAGTTTAGCGCAACTGGGTTAAAACGGTGAAGCTATGTTTTCAATAGCGCACTATGACGGTATGGCGCTGACATTGGCCAAATATTCTCTTAGAGCCTATTCTGTAGCCACCTAGCGCACCAGCGGAGCGAAGGGCTGCAGCACCTGCACCTGTACATTTTTAATTCTGGCAAAGCGTTCTTTCACGTCGTCTTGCACCAACCAAGTGTGCCGCGTTTTGGCTGCTAGTTCTATGCCATTTGGCAAAATGCCCTGCCAGTCCAAATCCATCTTCACTTCGTAAGCGCCCGATGCCACTTGGCTGAAATTGAATGCCCGTATGCGGTGTGTACTGGCAGCGACAGCAGAGGCGGGGCCGCGAAACCATTTTTCAAAACCTTCCATATCGGGTATCACACCACTGGAAAAGTCCAGTTTAAAGTCAGCTGCCAAAATTTCTTTAAACGGATCAAAGCGGCGCGCGGGGTCTTCGACCAAGGCAAGCCAGTAGTACGCCAAGCTTTTTAAGCGATTTTCTGGGTAGGTGTCGACAAACTGCTTGGTGTCGGTAGCGGCGATTGGCTCGATGGTAAGTGCCGTGAATTTAGGCAACACCGTGTCACTGCTTTGCAGCTGGGTGGTGTATTTCAAGCGCGCTGCACGCAGTGAACCATCAGGGTTAGCGCCTTGGTTGAGGTATTCGATGCTGACCACCAGATCAATGCGGCCACCATCGCCTAGGGTGATTTGCGAGTCCAGCACGCGGTGGGCATTCTTCCAAGTTTTAGGAATATCGGCCAAACGCTTCTCATAGGCCGCATGTCCCACCGCCTCGCCCAGGCCAGATTTAACCCTGACATCTTGGGCCAATAGATCGAGCTGGTTGGCCATTGGCACGGCATTGTTTTCATACAGCTGAAACCAGCGGTGGTATTGCGCCATAGCGGCGTTTTCAATGTAGCCGTTTTTAACCTGTTGGGTACTGAGCATGATTTTCTCCTGGGCCAGCGAGCCTGATGCAAGGACAACACCAAGCGCCAAGGCGCTCAGTTGGCTAAATGATCTGCGTGAAAATGGCTTCAAATGCATGGCAAACTCCCATAATGAAAATTTGTTCATTATACAGAATGGCGACTAATTAGCCATATGCTGCGTCAAAGGCCACAGACGTTGCGCACTATGGAGAGAGGCTATTTTGCAATGGCGCGCCAAATCGCATCAAATGTCTGAGCCACCACCGCAGGCGCAGACGCCACGCCTTTAGCAGCCGCTTGACGCGCCAAAAAGTTGGCAGGCGACACCAAGAGAGCCCGTAGCGTGTCCAAAGGCAAATCGCAGAGCGTGCCATCTGCTACTGCAGTTTGCAAAACCCGCACTATATCTGCGCCCAACTGCTCCACCTGCGCTTGGTGCGCCGCATCCAACAAGCGCGCCGCTCCCACGAGCTCAGAAAATACAAAATCATTGGCATGTATTTCCAAATGCTTTTGCATGGCAAACCACATGGCGCGAAGATTTTGCGCACTGCCAGCTTGGGTAGCCCCGCCAGTCACAATGGCTCCCATCAGCACACGGTGAAACTCCAGCTTGATGTCTATATAAACCTCTTGTAAGAGCATTTCCTTGTTGGGAAAATACAAATATATGGTGCCCGCAGACACACCTGCCCGCGCCGCAATGCGCGCCACGGAAGCAGACTTTAAGCCGCTTTGGATAGCCTCTTGCACCGTGGCGTGGCGGATAGCGAGGCGTTTGTTGTCGTCTTTGGTACGCATGGTCAGATCTGCGTATTTTACGCTTTGCTAGCGTTTTCAAGCCATGCTGGGGCGGGTCAACTGTACGCCCGCTGCGCCAGTGCCTGCGCCAGCACTTCTGAAGGGTCGATCAACTGAAGCTGTGCGACCGATGCCACGTCCGCCAAGCCCAGCGGGATTTCGGTGCAACCCATGATCAGGGGGAGCGGGCCGTGGCGCTGCGTGACTGACAGCGCTACTTGTGCAAAGCAGCTTTGCGCAAGTGGCAGGTTGCCTGCTTTCACGCCGTCAAAAATGCCTTGGGTCAGGGTTTTTTGCTCTTCTGGCGTGGGGTTGATGCAGGCAATGCCAGCTTGGCCGAGCACGGTGTTGTACAGCCCCGTGCGGTAAGTACCCTCGGTGGCCAGCAGCGCCACTTGGCGCACGCCGGTAGCCACTAAATGCGCGGTCACTTCTTGCGCCACATGCAGCACTTCTATTTGTGGAAAGCGTTCCTGCAAGGCGGCGTGCCACGCATGGGCGGTGTTGCAGGCAATGGCTACTGTGCGTGCACCCAGTGCGGCTAAGCGGCCAAGGGCTTGCAGCATGGGGTCCAGCGGCTGCTGGCTGCCCAGCGTGATGCCACTGGCCGCTTCGCGCAGCGCCAGCATGCGGTCGGGCACGGGCACTTGCGCTAGCCAATGCTCAGGAAAGCCTTGGTCTGTGACGGGCAGGCCAAGCGCACGCATCTGCAGGGCGCAGGCCTGCACAAACTGGCGGGCAAAGTCTGCCCCGGCAGCAGGACCCATGCCGCCCAAGATACCTACGATTTGCATGCTGTTTTACAGCGCGGGCTTGTCGCTGAGCGCTTTGAGGTTGTCGCGCAGCTCTTTGCTCATGGGCAGGTTCAGGTTTTGGCCCTTGGGGGCAATGGGTGACATGAACCACTTGGTATAGAGCTTTTCAAAGTCGCCCGATTTCATCATGCCGCCAATCACGCCATTGACCAGCTCCTGAAATTTCGGATCGTCTTTGCGCAGCATGCAGGCATAGGGCTCTACTTGCAGTGAATCGCCCACTACTTCCCATTCGGCTGGGTTTTTGGCATTGCCCATCAAGCCAAATAGCAAAATATCGTCCATGGCAAATGCCACCGCGCGGCCGCTGTCCACCATGAGCACGGAGTCGTCGTGGTCTTTGCCCAAAATGATGTCCATGCCCAGCGCTTTGTCGGTGTTGTATTTGCGAATGACTTGGGCGTTGGTGCTGCCAGTGGTGCTTGCCACCGTCTTTTTGGCCAAATCGCCGTAGTTTTTAATGCCAGAGGTCTTTTTGGCCAAGAGGCGTGTGCCTGTGTAGAACTGGTTGATAGCAAACTGCACGTCTTTGCCGCGCGTGCTGTTGTTGGTGGTAGAGCCGCATTCAAGGTCAATTGTGCCGTTGGTGAGCAATGGAATGCGGTTTTGAGAGGTCACGCTTTGTAGTTCAACTTTGATGTTGTTGTTGCCGATTTTCTTTTTTACCGCGTCCACAATCGCGTTAGAAATGTCCACCGAAAAGCCGATGGGCTGGCCTGCGCCCTGCAAGTAGCTAAAGGGCACGGAGGACTCGCGGTAGGCGAGTGTTATTTTGCCCGAATCGGTGATTTTCTTGAGCGTATCGGCCTGCGCTGCGGTGGTGGCGGCCAAGCCAGATAAAAGGGCTACAGCCATGCTGAGGGTGCGGAGTTTCATACGTTGCCTTTGCTTTTAAAAAAATGGATGGGGTTGAACACCTGCGTAGTGTAAGCACGACAAGCTGTTTCGAACAATTCCTATTGACCCTAAATCCATGCTTAAAAGTTATGGAGTATGGGTGAAAACCCTGCAAAAATGGATTAAAACAGGTTTTAACCCTATAACTTTTGATCATGGCCGCCCATGCCAACAGCATTGTGCAAAGCGCAGCTTTGTCCATAAGCTTGCGCATTTGCAAAAGGATGTCAACATGGATGTTTGTGTTTTAGGCGCTGGAATCGTTGGACTGGCTACGGCCTATGTCTTGCGCCAGCAAGGATTGGAGGTGACCGTGGTCGACCAAGGCGCTGTGGGCGCAGGCGCCAGCGGCGGCAATGGCGCGCAACTGAGCTACAGCTATGTGCAGCCGCTGGCTGACCCCAGCATTTGGGCGCAGCTGCCCAAGCTGTTGCTTAGCCCGCACTCCCCACTCAAAATTCGCCCCCAGCTTGACCCTCAGCAGTGGCACTGGGGCATGGATTTTTTGCGCGCCTGCAATGCCAGCACCTCTGCCAGCACCACTGCCGCTTTGCTCACGCTGGCAGCCCTGAGCAAAGCAGGGTTTGATGCCATGCTATCAAAAGAAAAGCTAGACTGCGACTATTCGCAAACAGGTAAACTGGTGCTCTACCCCGATGCCGCATCTTTTGCAGCAGCGCAGCGGCAAGTGGATTTGCAAAACTTGCTGGGCAGCATGCAAGAGGCGGTGACCGCCGAGCGCGCGCGCCAGATTGAGCCAGCGCTGGCAGGCTACCGTGGCGCTGTGGCTGGGGCGGTACACACGGCATCGGAGGCGGCGGTGGACAGCCTCAAACTGTGCCAAGGGCTGGAGCGGGTGCTGCGCCAGCGCGGCGTGCGCTTTGTGCTTAGCACGCAGATCAGCGCTTTGCAAATGGACGCGGGCCGTATCCGCGCAGTCCACACATCGGCGGGGCTGCTCGAAGCTAGGCATTTTGTATTGGCCTTGGGCGCGGGCAGTGTGGCCTTGGCGCGCGGCGTGGGGCTGCGCTTGCCTGTATACCCCATCAAAGGTTATAGCATCACCTTAGATTTGGCGCAATCAATGGCCGCTGCGCCCATAGTGAACGTGACCGATATTGCCCGAAAAGTGGTGTTTGCACGCATTGGCAGCCGCCTGCGGGTGGCGGGCATGGCCGAACTGGTGGGGCATGACCGCAGTGTGTCAGCATCGGCCATTGGCAGTTTGCAGCGCAGCACAGCGGCGCTGTTTCCAGCTTTAGCGGGCTGCACCAGCACCCAGCCTTGGGCGGGGCTGCGCCCGGCCACGCCCACAGGCTTGCCCATTGTGGGCGTGCAAGCGGGCGGGCCGACTAATCTGCTGGTCAACACAGGGCATGGCGCGCTGGGCCTGACCTTGGCTTTTGGCACGGCGCAGCGGGTGGCCAGCGCCCTGCTCGCCTTAACTGAAGTCTAAGTAACCCACGCCAAGCTGAAAACCACCAAGCTATTGGCCCAGCGCCTGCGCCACAACCTGCTGCACGCATTGTGTAATGGCGCTGGCCAGCAGGGAGCTGGGGCGGTTGATCGGGCGCAGCGCCTTGATCGGTACACCAATTTGTGGGGCCAGTGCCAGCACATCCACTCGCTTCAAATCAGCCGAGATGGCGGTGCAGGCATCGACCAGTGCCACGCCTTGGCCGTGGTGGGCCAGCGCCAGCGCCGCGTGGTTGGTTTGCACGGTAATCACCGATTGCAAGCGCACATCGGCCTCGCGGCAGGCTTGGCTCAAGCAGGTGCCCACGGGGTCGCGCACATCCAAGCTGATGGTTTGCAAGCCCACCAAATCAGCCAGTG
>JAYTMT010000166.1:0-2716 GCA_043728315.1 Polaromonas sp.
TTGATCCAAGCGGCAAGCGCAAGTCTGCGAAAGTTTTGTGTTTGATCTTCGTTCACGATATGTACCTTACCAAATTTTAGTGAAGTAGTTACGCATCAATGTACGATGCTATAACTAATTTCCTGAAGTTTGTCTTTATAAATCAATGTAAATATTACCCAAGTCCAACTTAAAAGAAGGTCCACTGATATTCAATGAACAAGCTGTTTATCAAAAAACCTTCGTCCGAGGTCACACCGTCTTCTAATCTGACTGCTCTTCTTAACTTCTGCTGAACTTCTTTTTAATTTCTTCTCAAATCGTCTCACTGCTTTGTAACAAAATGGGCTACAGACCTCAGATTCAGACTTTATGCTTGGTGTCCAAGCTTAATGAATAATTCCGTACAAGCTCTTAAAAGTTTAGTAAGAATCTTTTAATTAAGTTACAACTTTGTTACATCGCTGCTAAAGTGTAGTACTTTTTCGTTCATTTTGCCAGTCCATCTTCCCTGATCGTTAAATAAATCACAAATGAATTGTCTTAACTTCTTACTTGTCTAAAAATCACAATTCCATTAAATTCACATAATCACATCATTTTCCAAAGTTGAATCGTCCCAAGTCATGAGCACAGCACCATGCCCATCAGTAACACGCGTTCAAACACCCGCTTAAACACCCGTTTGAGCAGCATTGACCTGGCACGGCGTGCCGTGTTTGAGCAAGGGTCGCCTTTGCAGACCGGCCATGTTGAAGGCTGGATAGAGCGTTCCTGGCGGCGCTGCCTGTCACAGGGGCATCAACCACAAAAAACCGTGGAATTTGCGCATATATCGGGACAAGCCATGCGCAGCATTGCGGTGGACAACCATGATCTGCTGCGCGCCGCCAAACCCGTGCTCGACAAACTCGGGCGCGCCATTGCCAATACCCATTATTTTGCGATTTTGACCAACAGCGATGGCATCGTGATCGACGTCAACGGCCCCATCGACCGCCGCGACCACCGGGCGGG
Organism: Polaromonas sp.; assembly: GCA_043728315.1. GTDB lineage: Bacteria > Pseudomonadota > Gammaproteobacteria > Burkholderiales > Burkholderiaceae_C > JAAFIP01. Next base: position 997 of record JAYTMT010000166.1, read on the forward strand.
CCTGATCACACGAATCGGCGTAGATTTGTCTGAGCAGGCCATAGGCACCACCGCCATAGGCGCGGCGCTGAGCGAGCAGCACTCGGTCTGGCTGCACCGCAACGAACACTTTTATGACGGCAATGCCGCCTTCAGCTGCGCAGGTTCTCCCCTTTTTGGCTCGGACGGCCGCTGCATCGGCATGCTCGACTTGACCGGTATTGAAGTCCCGGAGCGCCCTGAACTCAAGCACCTCACCGCCCAGTCCGCCCGCACCATTGAGAACGCCATGCTGTTGCAGCAAAAGCATGGCCTGCTGCTGCGCATCAACTGGCCCGGCCAGCCTTTGGGTGAAGATACCGATGGTTTGATCGCACTGGATAACGACGGTGGTGTGCTGGGTGCCAACCAGCACGCCCGCATGATGATGCCGCAACTGATGCACATTGCCCACGTCGCGGTGCATTGCAGCGACCTGTTTGCCATGCCGTTCAGCATGCTGTTTGACGCTTCGCGGCGCAGCCATGCGGTGCTTGAAGCGCCGCTGTGGTCGGGTTTGCGGCTCATGACCATGATGCAACGGCCTGACCAGGAAGGCAAGCTCAGCACGCTGCACACCGACACCAACAACGCAGCCGGCCATGGCTTGCGCGACATGGAGGCCGAGGTCATCAGCAAGGCGATTGTTCAAGCACGTGGCAACGTCGCCCAAGCCGCCCGCGCGCTGGGTATCAGCCGTGCCACCATGTACCGCAAGCTGGGCAGCGGCAAGCCAAGGCCTCACTGATATTCATCGACATCAATAATGCTATATATTTAATAGCTACTTAGACAATAAATACGCCGGCTAGAGACATATTTTGGAAGGAAATCCAGCCAAAACCATCAAAACCCGCTGAATTCGACTGATTTCACCCCATTCAAGCCGCGTTCAGACAAAGTCACCCTTCAAGAAAGCATCCGCCTGGGTCGACACGGCCTGCAAACACGCAGAATCAAAAAACACATCAACGGGCAAATGCACCAAGAGCTGCCCATGCTCCAGATACGCCACGTGGGTGGCCAGCCGTTTGACCTGCCCCAGGTTGTGGCTGGCAAAAATCAGGGTCATTGCCTGCCCGCTGCCGGGATCTGCAAACGTGGCAAATTCTTGCATCAAGTGCTCTACCTCGCGCTTGGCGTGGGGGTCCATGCTGGCGGTGGGTTCGTCCAGCAGCAGCACATTGGGTTGCATCACCCAGGCCCGTGCCAGCGCCAGACGCTGCTGCTGGCCTTGCGACAAAGCTCTGGCAGGTCGGCGCGCCTCACCTGCCAGACCGACACGCTGCAAAGCCGCCAAAGCCTGCGCTTTAGCCAGCGCCCACGGCGTCCCGCCCAGCCATGCAGCCATGGCGACATTGGCTTGCGCACTCATGCGCAGCATGTGTGGCCGCTGGAACAGCATGGCCTGCCGCACGTCTTCATGCAGGTGAAAACACCCCGACATCTGGCCAGCCTGCCCGGATGTGCTTGAAATCAAACCATGCAGCACCCGCAGCAAGGTGCTTTTACCACTGCCGTTGGCCCCGATCAAAGCCAGCCTATCGCCTTGGGCGATCTGCAAATCCACGTTTTTGAGCGCCTCCCGTGCGCCAAAACGCACGCTAACGGCTTGTAAGTCAAACTGGATCGTGGATGCAGCTGCAGCTGCTTGCGCTTTCATAACCGAACCCCTTGCACAGCGGCAGAAGCGTCATGCTGA
>JAYTMT010000167.1:0-30893 GCA_043728315.1 Polaromonas sp.
CACCGTGAACATCGCCCCGCCAGCCTCGCAGCCAGCCATCACCATGCTGCGCGCCAGCCCGCCCAGCGCGATGCTGCGCGTGGCGCGGTCAGGCTTGCAGGGCAGCAGGGCCGCCACCGGGCTGTTGTCAAAGCGCACTTCGCGCCAGTTCATGGTGGGGGTGCATGCGGCCAGCAGATTTGCGATAAAAATAATTAGTGCACATGACAAAAGGTGAAAAATAATCATTCCGTCATTATCGTGTGAACTATCATATGTGCAATGGCAATTCAGTATTTCACCTGCTCTGCGAAGTATGCAAAAATTCTTTTTTTACCGCGTATGAATACAGCCATCGACAAAATTGAGCGCATAAAGACAGACAAGCTGGATGCGGTTTGGCCGCATTGCGTAAGCTTTATAGAGGCTGGGTTGGCTCTTGGTGAAGGTGAGATTGACATATCGCAAGTGCGTCAATTGATCGTCCAAGGGAATGCTGAACTGGTGGTGGGTTTTGACAAGAATCAGCTTCTACGCGGTGCAATGGTGATCCAGTTTGTCAATTTCGCGAATTTTCGAGTAGCCAATGTACTCAGCATTGGTGGCAGCAGTATTGTTGCTAGCCAAGTGCATTGGGAGCAACTAAAAGCTTGGCTGAAACTTAGCGGAGCTAGTAAAGTGCAAGGTTTCTGCCAACCCGCACAGGTTCGGCTATGGCGACGTATTGGGTTTACACAGCGCTATGCAGTGATCCGAACGGAACTATAGTTGTAGTGCTTGCTCTGTTTACAGCCTCATGCCATCTGTTTTCTGAAAGTGAGAAAACTCTGTCGCACATTGCAATAGCGTCGGGCCTGTGTGCTGTCATAACAACTGTGATGCCGCTTTGGCGAAGGTTGCTAAGTAATTGATGCTCGGTAGCTACGTCAAGGTTGCTGGTGGCTTCGTCCAAAAATAACAACTTTGGCTTATGGTACAACGCCCTTGCAATCAACACACGCTGGCGTTGGCCACCAGACAAACCATTGCCACGCTCGCCCAGCACAGTACGGTAACCTTTAGGCGCACGTAAAATCTCGTCGTGAATCACTGCCGTTTTTGCGCATTTAACAACCCAATCATGGTCAATAGGAAACGCTTGAAACGCGATGTTTTCCTCTATTGAGCCTTCAAGCAAATCATCGTGTTGCAAAACAATGGCTAAGTGCTCACGAAGAGCAGACCTATTAACGCCGCTAAGCAAAATCCCACCTACGTTCACCGATCCCTCGGATATCGTGTACAGGCCTGATAAACCACCAAGAAAAGTGGTTTTCCCAGAGCCCGAGGGGCCTGTTACACATACCATTTGGCCGGACTGCACGGCGAAGTTAACCCCTCGCACCACAAAGCGTTCATTTGCTGAATAACGCACACCTAAATTTGTAGCGGAGAGAGAGACAGATACTTCTATAAACTTTATCGTGCCCTTCTCTGCAAAAGGCTCTGTTTCAGTAAATAAAATGTCACCTACACGACCGAAGTGGCTTTTGAGGGATAGCAGACTTAGAGATTTATCAAAAAAGCCAGCAGCTCGCGCATTGAAGTTAGCCTGAAATGCCAAAAAGGCAAACAACATACCTAAGGACATTTCCCCCTTCAAAATCAAACTCGCACCAAACCAAACCACCGCACAATGCGCCAGTCCACTGCCTAAAATTAATATGGTGTTGCTGGCCAAGTTAATCCGGTCAAGCTGCAACGCTTTGCCAAAAATTTTATGCGTCATACTTGACCATGCTGATGTTCGCACATCCTCTGCTCTGGCCATTTTTAGCGCATGTAAAACACGCAAACTTTCAATTAAATGCGTGGTACGGCGAGCTTCTAGGTGTACTTTTTCACCTACTATTTGTACCGAAGATGTGAATACAAAAGCCTTGCTACAAATGGTTAATAAAGCGCCGCCTAGCGCTATGAATCCCAACTGTGGGTTATACAAAAACATCATGGCTAATGAGCCTATTGCAACCAAGCCGTCCAACAAAATTTCGATGCTGCTGCGCGTTAACGACTGGGTCACTTGCGCCAGAGAATCAAAGCGCGATGAAATATCACCTATTTGGCGCTTCAAAAAATACTCAATTGGGAGCTTGAATAGTACTTTGTTGACATGGCTAAATACTTGGTAACCCACACTTTGCGTCAAACTAGAAACAGCCCAACCTCTCATCGCGCTAAACGCACCTTGGCATGCAAGTAACAATAAGAAAGCCAACGCCAAAATACTCAACAAATCCAGATCTGCGGTCACCAGCACATGGTCTACCGTAATTTGCATGTAATAAGGGGAAAGCAAGGCGATGCACTCTAACGCCATTGAAAAAAAGCACAATTTAATCAATGCGCCACGCAAAGTTGGTAATGATTTTAAGAATGTCAACATCTCCAGTCTAGGCGCAGGCGCTTTGCGGCGAAACACAGGACTAGGTGACAACTTAAGTCCAGTATTTGTAAAAATTGTGTTGAACCTAGCTAATGGCCATTGACTCACACCTTCCGATGGATCTGAAAGCGTAACAAAGCGATTGTTTATCGCCGTCACCACGGCAAAATGACCTTTAGACAGATGCGCGATAAATGGTAGCCCAACTGCTTTTAACTCATGCGCACTTACCTCGACACTTGTAGCGGTAAAGTTTAGCGCTTCTGCAAGCAAACGAAGTTGCTGCAAGCTCATACCGCTTCTGGGCACATCAAAGCGTTTTCGCAGCGCATCCAGCCCCAAGTCATTGCCATAGTACGCACTAACCATAGCTACACATGCCAAACCGCATTCAGCAGCCTCCATTTGCAAATACAGTGGCATTGCCTTACCAAATAACCCGCCTATCTCCAAAAACCAATTTTTCTTAATATTCAATGGAATCACAAACGCCCACCTAGCCTGTAGAGCGGCTGCAAAAGCCACTGGTAAATCTTGAGTCTGTCTAACTGAATGTCTGCCTCAGCAAGCATGCCGGGTGAAAGCTGAAATGATGAGCCATCTTTTTTCAACGCAGAACTAGGCAGCGAGACCTTGACAGTGAATAAAGGCTCCCCTGTCGTTTGCATTTGATTAGGTATTTCATTGGGAAGCTGCGCTACTTGCGAAATTTCAAGTACTTTACCAATGTGCCGTCCGTAGTGTTCGTGCGGGTACGCTGGGTAACGTACGGATACTGCTTGTCCAATTTTCACAAAGCCCACTGAGCGCGATGGCAGCAGCAGGGTGACTTGTGGTTTGGCACCTACTGGCACAATTACCGCTACTGGTACATCAGGTTTCAAATGCTGCCCAGCCTGCACTTGCAGTTGGGTCACCATCCCGCCAGCAGTTGAAATAATTTCAACTTGCTTAGACTGACTTTCATTGACCTCTTGCTCAAGCGTAAGTATCTCTCGTTTGTATTGGCTAAGCTGTACCTCAGTTTTTTGCACATTCAAAATAATTTCGGACTGTATGGCTTCCAACTCTCGCGTTAGAGTGCTCTCAGCCCGCTGTAGCGCCAGAGCTCTAGCGGACATATCCAGTAACTCACCCTGCTTAGTATTAACGGCTTCAGTGGATACAAAGCCTTGTTCATTGAGTTGTTGGTAGCGAACAAGTTGCAAGTTAGATAAATCTGATTTGTTATTTTGCAGCCGCGTTTCTTGTGCCAGCATATCAATCTCGCGCCTTACAGCTACACCGCGCAGTGCTAAAGCCGTGCCTAGAAAATCTGATCCGTCTCGGGTGCGAGCAAGCTCAAAGCGCAGTTGCTTAAGTCTATTAAACAGCATCGCGCGCTGCTGCACCTCTACAAATGTGCCACCTTGGGGGCGCTCAGTCGTAGCAAAAATTAGTGGGCTACCAGCGTGAATAAGTTGACCATTTCCCCAATGAATTTTTGTTACAACAGCGACAACAGGGCTGTAAATTTTTATGGGGGTGGCGCTACTGTCAACATAGCCATTTGCACGTGCTAGCCTAGGTAAATCCAAGCCAAATAGTACGCCACTCAAAGCACACAGAAGTAAGATCGCAAGGATAAGTAATTTATTCAAGATGACTTAAAGCAAGTGCCGCAACTAAAGATCATCAGCTACCGATAGCACTCTTTTGACTAGGATCAGTTACGAAGAAACTAAAGCGCAAAACCTTGCCACCATGTTTTATAGAATTCAAAATCCAGATTTAACTAGTATTGACAAAACAACGAAAGAATTTATCGCTAGATGCCCCAGTACGGTCAACAAATACGGGTTTGCGCTGACATCTTTCGCCTTTGTATATAAAAGTTGTAGGAGAAGACCCATACAAAAATACGTTGCAATAGATGACATCACGCTAATTATTTCTGTGTTGCTTGCAGATAAGTGCAAGCCTGCAAAAGCTGCCCCCGACACAAATAGCATTGCATTTTTAGGTTTTATTTTTTTTCGCCTGAACAAATTGTCAAATAACATCTGAATTAGTGTCTCAACAATTGGAGCGAGGACTAATGCAATAAACAATTGTCTATGGGTTAGCAAGTATTGCGTGCTTTGCAAAACTGAAGCATCTAAAAACCAGTTGAAGACAGCGAATCTAATCAAACAAAAAATAAGTATCAAAGCATAGATATTTTTTATTGAGCTACTGATATTGAATGGCATTGTGTGTCGACATATATAGGTGACCCATTGTTATAAATGGATCACCTGTAAATCTATGCGCCTTGATTAAAAAATGGGCTATTTGTAAAATCTGGGACTGTATTTGGATCGCTGTTTATATTCGCTGGCGCAGTAGTGGCCGCATCCAACCCTTTACCGATACCCCATCCCACCACTGCACCAAGTACAGCTTGGCCAAATGCACCCAAACCTGCAACCGATTCTTCGCCAGATGCTAGAGCGCCATTCGTTTGTTGATTTGCAATTCCATAATCTGCTGCAGCCTGCGCGGCTCCATCGTACCCACCATCTCCGCCGCCGCCGCCATCACCACCGCGACCTAAGATTCCCATCTCTTCACTTGTAAATAGCACTCTCATAGATTCTCCTTGTATGTGAAAACAACTACGCACACGTATCGGTGCGTTAACCAATATACCCCCCCCGCAGCCGCGTCAATAGTAAAACGTTTTTGTTTCAATTTTTTACTTATGCGCATTAAACCGTCAATGACTAACAACTCTTTGGAATCTAACTCGCACTAGCCGTTACAGTATCTTTGACACCATTACAAGTGGATAATGTCGACATGCACACTGCCTTAAGCGCTTTTTTTGAACAGCAAGCCGATATTGAATTGGCATTGCTGTTTGGCTCGCAAGCGCGTGGCAGCGCCCATACGGACAGCGATATTGACGTGGCGGTGCAGGCCACACAAGCGCTGAGCACCATGCGCAAAAAACAGCTGATAGAGGGCATTGCACTGCTCAGCGGCTGCGCGGTAGAGTTGGTAGACCTACGCCATGTTGGCCAGCCCATCATGGGCCAAATCATCCAAGATGCCCAGCGCCTCAAAGGTAGCAACGACTTGTTTGCCTGCCTTTTGATTCGCAACGCTGTAGATACTGCAGACTTTATACCCTATGTGACGCGCTTATTGGCGCAGAGGCGTGCCGCATGGACATCGCGCAAAAATTGGACTCCCTGCGCCGCTGTATCGCGCGCGTGGTACTCAAACGACTCGGTACCGCATCTCAGATGAGCAGCTCGATGATTTTCGCCAATTTGCCAAAGCCTTGGCGCTCTAAGCCATACGCCCAATAAGCACTCAGCTAGCTACTTTTCACCCTATTTTTACCCTTCTTGCCATGAATGCATTAGACGGAATCCGTGTTTTAGACCTCTCGCGCGTACTGGCGGGCCCTTGGTGTACGCAAACTTTGGCTGACTTGGGGGCTGACGTGGTCAAAATTGAGCGGCCCATGAAGGACGGCGTGGGCGGGGACGACACGCGCGGCTGGGGTCCGCCGTTTTTGGCCGACGACGCGGGGCAAGACACGACTGATGCGGCTTATTATTTGGGCACTAACCGCAACAAACGCTCAGTCACCTGCGACATTGCCCTGCCCGAAGGCCAAGCCCTGATGCGCGAGCTGGTGCTGCACTGCGACGTGTTTGTGGAGAATTTCAAAGTGGGCGATATGGCGCGTTATGGCTTGGATTTTGCCTCTTTGATTGCTCTCAAACCCAGTTTGGTGTATTGCAGCATCACCGGATTTGGCCAAACCGGGCCTTACAAAGACCGCGCAGGTTACGACTATGCGATTCAGGGCATGGGCGGGCTGATGAGCGTCACGGGAGAGCGCGACGACTTGGGCGGCAACCCGCAAAAAGTGGGCGTGGCCGTGGCCGATTTGTTCACCGGCATGTATGCCACCACCGCCATTTTGGCCGCCCTGCGCCACGCCGAGCGCACAGGGCAGGGGCAGCATATCGACATGGCGCTGCTGGATACGCAGGTGGCCATGCTGGCTAACTTGGGGGCCAATTACTTGGTGAGCGGCCAAAAAACCGGCAAAGTGCCCGGCCGCGCTGGCAATGCGCACCAAAATATTGTGCCCTACCAAGTGTTTGAAACCGCACCCAATGCAGCGGGCGACAAAGACCATTTGATTTTGGCGGTGGGCAACGACGGGCAGTTTGCCAAGTTTTGCGCCGTGGCTGGCCGCCCAGAGATTGCCCTAGATGCGCGCTTTGCCAAAAACCAAGCCCGTGTGCGACACCGCGATGTGCTGGTGCCCATGCTAGAGGCCATGATGCGCACGCGCAGCAAAGCCGACTGGCTGGCCGCGCTGGAAGCGGCCAAAGTGCCCTGCGGCGCAATCAACAATTTGGCCGAAGTCTTTGCCGACCCGCACATTGCCGCGCGCGGCATGGTCACCCATTGGCAACACCCGCACAATGCCGATGTGGCCTTGGTCAGCAGCCCCATCAAAATGTCGGCCACGCCCGTGCGCACCGATTTAGCGCCCCCGCTTTTGGGCCAGCACACCGATGAAGTGCTGCGCAGCATACTCTCAAAATCAGAGCATGATATAGCCATATTACGCCGACATCAGGCTATTTAACTGTAAAACCATGAAAAAACCTGCTTTTGTACTGGTGCATGGCGCATGGCATGGTGCTTGGTGCTGGGAGCGCGTGACGCCATTGTTACAAGCTGCTGGCCACGCCGCGCATGCGGTCACGCTCACGGGCGTGGGCGAGCGGGCCCACTTGCTGCCGCTTTTGGGCAAAAGCATCACGCTGCAAACGCATATTGACGACGTATTAGGACTCATACAGGCGCAGGAGCTCGATGATTTTGTATTGGTGGTGCACAGCTATGGCGGCATGGTGGGCACGGGTGTGGCCGACCAGATGGGCGCTAAGCTGCCGGGCCAGCGCATCCGGCACATATGTTACCTTGACGCGGTGGTGCCCGAGGTGGGTGAGAGCTGGGGCAGTGCCCACAGCGCAGCCGTGCGCGATGGCCGCTTGGAGGGCGCTGCCGCGCACCCGCATTACGCCATACCAGCGCCCCAAGCCAGTGTCTGGGGCTTGTCTGAAGCCGATGCCGCTTGGGTGCAGCGGCGCATGACGGCACACCCCGCCACGCCCTATACCGATGCCCTGCACTTTGACGCACAGCGCGTGGCCAGCATCCCGCGCACTTATCTGAGCTGCACAGCGCCCGCCTCGCCCACCATCGACCCGATGCGCCAGCGCGTGCTTGGCAGCAAGCTGTGGGGCGGCGCGTGGCTGCCCCATTCGCGCAGCATCGACATGGCCACAGGGCACGATGCTATGGTGGGCGCGCCGCAGGAGCTGGCGCAGCACCTGCTAAGCTGCGCTGCATGAATAAATTTGCTTCATAAATAATAGCGCACTATGACCATATGACGCTGACATTGACCAAATTTTTTGTAAAAAATAGCTTGAAAAGCCATGCCAAGCCCGCAAGCTCCAGCGCGCAGCAGCAGGCGCGCCGCACGCTAGTGCATGCGGGCTTGGCAGGTTTGGCAGGCTTGGCGGTGCCGCTAGGCCGCGCTTGGGCGCAAGCCAAAGAGTCTGCCCTGCCCACGCCCGCTTCGTTTGCCCAAGCCGCCCGCGATGCCGTGCAAAAGGGCGAGCCACTGGTAGTGCTGGTGAGTCTGCCGGGCTGCCCATGGTGCGAGCTGCTGCGCCGCAATTACCTATTGCCCATGCGCGCCGAAGGCTTGCAGGCCGTGCAGTTCACCGTGAACGACAAAACCCAGCGCTTTGAGGGATTTGCGCCTGGCAAAGAGTTGACTGGTGTAGACATGTCCGTGGCATACAAAGCCCGCGTCACGCCCACCCTGCTTTTTTTAGATGCCACAGGGGCTCAGGTGGCCGAGCGCATCACAGGTGTCGCGTCGGCAGATTTCCTTGGCGCGCAGCTTGAGCAGCGGCTCGCTGCTGCACGGCTGGCGGTTCGGGCTGCGCAAAAGTAGCTTCGCCGCTGCCTCTGGCCCTGTGAACCACCAGCTGCCGTGATGCTCTGCTACGCTTTTTTTAAGCCCTAACCGACATCCACCCCCGCATGACCACCGCCATCCTCAGCGCCCTGCCCGAAGAACAAGCGGGCTTGCATGCCTTGCTACAAGACGCACGACAAGTGCAACACGCGGGGCGCAGCTTTTGGCTGGGCAGCTTGCATGGGCATATGGTGGTGCTGGCGCTGTCAGGCATTGGCAAAGTGGCGGCGGCCACCACGGCTACTGCGCTGGTGGAAAAGTTTGGCGTGCAGCGCATCGTGTTCACTGGCGTGGCGGGCGCGCTGGCTGCCCATGTGCAGGTGGGCGATGTGGTGCTGGGCAGCGCCTTTATGCAGCACGATTTGGATGTGTCGCCGCTGTTTCCCCGCTACGAAGTACCGCGCTATGGGCGCTCGCGTTTCGATGCCGATGCAAGCTTAAACACTTCACTTTTGATAGCAATAAATGACCATATCGCGCTGACATTGGGCAAAATTTCTGTAAATATGCAGATTTTAAATGGTTTGAAACTGCCCAGCAGCGCTGCCCGCGTACACACCGGCTTAGTTGCCAGTGGCGACCAATTTGTGGGCAGCAGCGCCCAAGTGCAGCGCCTGCGCGCCCAGCTGCCCGATGCCCTGTGCGTGGAAATGGAGGGCGCTGCGGTGGCGCAGGTCTGCCACGACTATGCCGTCCCGTTTGCGGCAATCCGCACCATCTCTGACCGCGCCGACGACGCGGCGCATGTGGATTTTGCAGCGTTCACCCAAGCGGTGGCCGGCCCCTATGCGGTGGGGATTGTGGGGGCTTGGCTGAAAAACACCGCGCCTTAGCCTTCTAAGTTTGCACTTGCCTGCCAAGCGCGCCGCTTCAGAGCTCAGGGTGCCAAAGGCTGGGTTTGCGGCGTTGGCTTGAAAGCTGCGCGGTCAAACCCCAGTGCGGCGGCTTTGGCCAAAATACCAGCGAGCACCGAGGCCTCTAGCGCAGGCTTGCGCGCGAGCACCCATGCCAGCTCGCGGCTTGGCACGCCCACCAGCACCCACTGGTAGTCCGGGTCCAGCGCCAGCACCCAATAGTCGCCATAAAAAGGCCTGAAAAAACTCACCTTGAGCTTGGCGTTGGCACTGCCCTCCACCACTTTCACAAAGCCTTGCGCGCCCGTGATTTCGCCTTTGTCGTTGCGGCAGCGGTTGTGTACGCCTACTTCGCCATTGGTCAGCGTGTAGCGCGCCTGCGTGTCGGCCACGCACATGGCTTGGAATTTGTTGGGGATCGATGCCACTTCGTACCACGCGCCCATGTAGCGCGGCAAATCCACGGCGGCTACTGTGGGCAGCGGCGCGTGGCTGGGGCTGGCGCAGCCTGCGGCCAGCAGGCTGGCTGCCAACAGCGCGCCACTGCAAAGGCGCTGCATACGTTGGAGCAAGCGTGGCGTGCAGTTTGGTGCAGGGCGGGTGTTTGGGGTCATTAGAAATCTGCCTGTGAAGAGTAATTTGCAGAAAATACTGCCAATGTCAGCGTCATATGGTCATAGTGCGCTATTAAATAAATAGTAAGTAAGTGGTAAACAAATTACTCCGATATTTGCCCATCAATGTACAACCAACGCCCGTTTTCGCAGCTAAAGCGGCTCACTTCGTGCATTTTGGCGGCTTTTCCGTTGACTTTGTAGATGGCTATGAATTCAACCACACCGGCCTCTGGGCTTTGGTCTACGTGCAGGATTTGCAGGCTTACCCATTGGGTGGGCGGCAGTTCCAAATCACCGGGGGCGCTGCTGGGATGCCATGTGGCCATGAGGTAGGCGATGTCGCCCAGCACATAGGCGCTGTAGCGCGAACGCATGAGGGCTTCGGGGCTGGGGGCGTGGCGGCCTAATTCCAAGCCCTCTAGCCATTGGCCGCAGCAGGCATCAAATGCGCGCTCACTGCCGCAGGGGCAGTGGCGTGTGCCGTTTTGTTTGAGTTTTTTCATGGTCGGTTGCTTGGGTTGTGGGCCAATTGGCTGTGTGCAAAAGCCCTTCGGTGGGCTGCTTGGGCGGGTTTATTGCTTGGCAGCCCATTCCACCAGTGCATCGAGCGCGGGGCGGGCTGCGCCTGCATTGGGGTGGTTAATCAGGGCAACCACGCTGATCCGCTGGCCTGAGAGCGCGGTGACATAGCCTGCCACGGCGGCCACGTCTTTGAGTGTGCCGGTTTTGAGCTGGGCGCGGCCTAATGACTGGGCCTGCGGGTTGCGCTCGCGCATGCGCTGCACCGTGCCGTCCACCCCAGCAATGCCCAGCGAGTTGGCAAACACCTCGGCCTGCGGGCTGGCGGCGGCCAGGTGCAGCAAATCGCTCAGTGCCTGGGCGCTGGCGCGCTCTTTGCGCGAGAGGCCTGAGCCGTTGTCCAAAATTGGCGCTTTGGCCTCAGGCAGGGTTTTTTTCCACCACTGGGCAAGGATTTTTTGCGATGCCTCAAAGCTTGCTCGGCGTGTGGCTGCGCCGTTGCCGTTGCCGCTGGGGCTGGAGGTGGCCGATGCCGTTGGTGAGGGTGGGCTTGCGCTGTCTGGGCTGGCTGGCGCGGGCGCTGCTTTGCGCGCGGGGTAGGCCGACAGGCTTAAAAACAGCTGCTGGGCCATCACGTTGTTTGAGAATTTATTGATGTCGGCAATGATCTCGCTCAGGGGCAGGGAGTCCCCGGTGTGCAGCAGGCGGGCCGTGGCGGGCAGCTTGTCTTGGCGGGTTTGGCCCAGTAGGCTGGCGGTTTGCGCGATGGCGGGGATGGCTGTGGCTGCGGCAGTTGCGTTTGTATTTGTAGTTCCAGTTCCAGTTCCAGTTCCAGTTCCAGTTCCAGTAGCCGTAGCCGTAGCCGTAGCCGTAGCCGTAGCCGTAGCCGTAGCCGTAGCCGTACCCGTACCCGTACCCGTACCCGTAAGCCACATGGCTTGCAGCACGCGGCCCGCATACGCGCGGGGCTGCACATAGGCCACGGGCCACACGCGCTCGCCGCAGCTGGCAGCGTAAGTGCCGCCAAAGCGTATTTTGGCCGGGTCTGAGAAATCGGCCTTGAGCAGGCTTTTCCAGTCGCCGCAGGCCGCGTTGGCAGCCGCGCTCAGGGGCACTTCCAGTGGCAGCTCTACCTGCGCAATGGGCGGGTCGGTGCGCACCAGTGTGCGGCGGTTGGCCGGGTCAGGCGTGAAGGTAAAAATCAGGGATTTGAAGTTGACCAAAAGGCCGTCGGGCGCAGCGTTGTAAGGGCGCAGGGGCTCGTCGTCAAAATCGGCGGGGTTGGTATCGGGCAGGTTGAACACGCTGTTGTCCAGCAGCAAATCCCCCCGCACCTGGCGCACACCCTTGGCACGCACTTGGGCAAACAGCTCAGCGATGCGTTCCACCACCAGCTTAGGGTCGCCGCCGCCGCGCACCACCAAGTTGCCGTCCAGCACGCCGTTGCTGATGCTGCCGTCGGTGTAAATGCGGGTTTTCCAAGTGAAATCGGGGCCCAGCATGTCAAGGCCAGCATAGGTGGTAACCAGTTTCATCACCGAGGCGGGGTTGCGGGCGGTGTGGGCGTGGTGGCTCAGCAGGGTGGCGCTCGTTGCGGCTGGGAGGCTGTCAGCGGGAACGGCTGTCGTGCTGGTGGCGCTGCCCGCTGCGGGAATGCCGCGCACCACCATGCTCACGGCGCTGGCGGGCACGCCAGCGCGGGCCAATGCTTGCAGCACTTCTCGGGGCAGGGGCGTGTCGGCATGGGCTGCAGTGCCCAGGCCACAGGCCAAGCACAGCGCGGTTAGTGCCAAGCTGGGCAGGCGCGCGCGGTGGCTGGTGGTGAAAAAAAAGCGTGAAATAGACGGCATGGCGCGCAGTGTGGGCAAATGGAGATGAAAAGGCGTGGGTGAAAAGCAGCTTGCAGCGCCAGTCAGCAGGGCAAAAAATGAAGTCGGATGCAATGGGCTGTCTAGCGCTTTGTCTGCAGTTGAGTTTGCCATTATCAGTGCTGAGATAATGGGGCATGCAATTTATCTCTCGCCTGTCGCCTAAATCTGTGGGCATTGGCGCCGCCATCGTCACTATTCTTGTCTGGACCAGCTTCATTGTGGTGGCACGCTTCATGGCGCTGCGCAGCCTCACGCCGCTGGACATTGTGCTGTGCCGCATCTTGGGCGCGGCACTGGTGTTGCTGCCTTGGGGTTATCTTTTGGTGCGCAAAATGCAGCGCGAAGGCAAGGCTACAGATGCCAGCGGCGTGGCGCAAACATGGCTTGGCCTGTCACCCTTGCCTTGGCGCATTGTGCTGCCCATAGGCCTGTTTGGCGGAGTGGGTTATGCGGTGTTGGCCTATACGGCCTTTACCTTTGCACCCGCTGCCCACGGCTCGGTGCTCATGCCTGGCATGCTACCGCTCACGACCGCCTTGCTCTCGGTGCTCTTTTTTAAAGAGCAGCTGAGCGCTGGCCGTAAGTTGGGCTTGGCCATGATTTTTGGTGGCGCGGTGCTGGTGGGTGGGGTGTCGATTTTTCAAGCGCTGGTGAAAAACGCAGGCAATGTGTGGGTGGGCGATGTGCTGTTTGTTTGCGCATCCACCACCTGGGCCACCTACACCGTGCTGTGCCGCAAATACGCGCTGTCTGCAGTGCCCGCCACCATTGCGGTGATTGTGTTTTGTGTGGTCACCTATGTGCCTTTTTATGCGCTGGCGGTGTGGCTGGGCGTGCTGCAAAGCAAGCTGGCCACGGCGCCTTGGGGCGAGATTGCGTTTCAAACCCTGTGGCAGGGCGGCGGCTCGGTGGTGATTTCGGGCATCAGCTTTACCAAGATGGTGCAGTATTTTGGGCCCATTCGCAGCACCATGCTCACGGCCGTGGTGCCTGGGCTGTCGGCCATGGGGGCGGTGATTTTCTTGGGCGAGCCGCTGTATTGGAATTTGATAGCGGGGCTGTGCATGGTGACTGCTGGAATAGTGGTGGGGGTGCGGGCTTCGGCTGTGGCGGTTAAGGCTTGAAACCCCACGGCCTTTAATACCGAACTTCCGGCCGCGAAGGGCGCTAAAGTTACGCAAAAGACGCTAAAGGAATACCGAAGAATACCTGTTTTATTTGGGTTGCTTCGTTTGGTTGCTTTACTTAGTTTTTTTTGTTTTTTGACTATTGTCATCGTCATATGGTCATTGTTTGCTATTATTTTTATATTTATGAAATTGCTTGCTTTTGATACCAGTACTGATGTGATGTCGCTGGCGGTGCAGCATGGGGGCGCTGTGTTTGCGCACAGCTCGGCGGGTGGGGCGCGCACCTCGGCTGAGTTGATTCCGGCTATTTTGGCGCTTTTGAAAGAGGCGGGGCTGGCGCTGGCTGAGCTGGACGCGATTGCTTTTGGGCGCGGGCCGGGCTCGTTCACGGGGCTGCGCACGGCTTGCGCGGTGGCCCAAGGCTTGGCTTTTGGGGCGGGGCTTTTGGTGCTGCCAATCGACACGCTGGCGGCGGTGGCCGATGAGGCGCGCTTTTTGCATTTTGGCGCTAGTGGTGCTGCTGGCGCTGTGGGTAATTCTGCCGCAGCTGGCGCACCTGAGGCTACTGGCGCTGCAAAAGCAGTGAAAATCTGCGCGGCGCTGGATGCGCGCATGGGGGAGTGGTATCTGGCGTATTATGATTTTCATAGCGCACTATCACCATATGACGCTGACATTGGCCAAATTTCTTCAAAAAACTTCGATTTAATCAAGCCTGAGGCTTGGGAGCCGCCTGCGGGCTATGCGCTGGCGGGCAATGTGCCCCACCCCGCTTGCCTGCCCGCCCTGCCCACCGCCACCGCCATGCTGCGCTTAGCGCCCGCTCTGCTCGCGCGCGGCTTGGCGCAGCGGCCAGAGCAGGCGCTGCCCCTGTATGTGCGCGACAAAGTGGCGCAAACCACGGCCGAGCGCGACGATGCTAAGCGCGCCTTGGCGGCTTGATACCCAGCGGCCAGATGTATTTGCCTCAAATTCCCGTACCTCAAATTCCTGTGCCTCAAACTCCTGTGCCTCAAACCCCTGCGCCAACAATGCCTATGCCCGCGATTGCCGCGCCACAGCCAGCCAAGCCAGTCTTTGCCATGCCAGAGCCGCCCAGCGCTGAGGCGTATTTCGCCGATATGGGCGCAGCTGATTTGCCAGCCGTGGCCGCCACAGAGGCCGCCTCTTACGGTTTCCCGTGGACCAGTGGGAATTTTGCCGATTCCATCCAAACGGGCTATTTGGCGCAGTGCCTGTGGGGCGGCGAGGCAGCGGGGAGCGCAGATGGCGCGCAGAACGCAAATCGCCGCTTGATAGGCTATTTTGTCGCCATGAAAGGCGTGGACGAGCTGCATTTGCTCAACATCTCGGTAGCGCAGGCCTACCGCGGCCAAGGCTGGGCGCGCGCCATGCTGGATGCCATGGCGCTGTGGGCGCGCGGCCAAGCCTTGCAGTGGATCTGGCTGGAAGTGCGGCTGAGCAACCCCCACGCGCTATCGGTTTACAAGCACTACGGCTTTGCCAAAGTGGGGCAGCGCAAAAACTACTACCCCAATGGGCCGGGCGCGCACGAAGACGCCATTGTCATGAGCTACAAAATCTGATGGCGCTTGAGGCGCTGCCCGCCAACAATTTGCGCTAAGCTACGCTTCCCATGACGCTCAACCTAGACCCCCGCCAACGCGCCATTTTGGCCGAAATGGGCATCCGCACGTGGACTGGCGCTGCGCCAGAAGGCAGTGCAGCCGCTGCCCGTGCTAAAAAACAAGAATTTATAGATAATTTGGCTAATGTCAGCGTCAAATCGTCATTTATTGCTTCTAAAAATATAGCGATTGCAAGCGGGCAAACCGATGCAAGCTTGCGCACTGGCGCGCCCGCTCACGCTCAGCACCAACCCTTTAACCCATCCCACACAGCCAGTTATACCCAAGCCCAGCCCAGCGCCGCCAGCCCTGCCAATCTGTTAGCAGCACGCGCTGCGCTCAGCGCCGCCCCACCAGCTCCCGCCGTGGCACTGGCCTTCACCCCCAGCGCCGAGCACGCCGCCTCCATTGCCAGCCTCACCTGGCCCCATCTAGCCGCCAAGGCCGCCACTTGCCAAGCCTGCACCCTGTGCGCAGCGCGCAAATCCGTAGTCTTTGGCGCAGGCCCGTCCGCTATAGATAGCGCAGCACCCCAAGCCGACTGGCTCATCGTGGGCGACCCACCCACCGAGGAAGACGACGCATCCGGCCAGCCATTTTCAGGGCCCGCAGGCAAGCTCTTGGACAACATGCTGCGCGCCATGCGCACCAGCGGCCAGTGGAGCGATGCGCCGCTTTCGCGCAGCAGCCATGCATTTTTATCCAGCCCCGTGCTCTGCCGCCCCCCCGCCAGCCGCAACCCCAGCCCAGAGGAGCTGGCCCAATGCGCCCCCTATCTGCAGCGCCAAATAGCCCTGATCCAGCCCAAAATCATCGTGGCGCTAGGCCGCTTTGCCATAGCCGCCCTCACAGGCAGCACCGAGCCCCTAGGCCGCCTGCGCGGCAAAGTGCATGCATACACCCACAGCGGCACCAGCATCCCAGTCATTGCCAGCTACCACCCCAGCGTCCTGCTGCGCAGCCCCGCCGAGAAAGCCAAGGCCTGGGACGACATGGTGCTGGCGATGCAGACGCTGCGGGGCATGCCTAACGCATAAATCAAGCCAAATAAGCCCCAAAAATTGACCAATGTCAGCGTAAAGTCGTCATAGTTTGCTACTAATAATATAGTTTTGCATAAACATCCCATATTCATGTGATAGGGAAAATCCTAGGTGCTTTGTCCCCCATTTATGGGATGCGCATGAATAGATTAACAGCTATAGTCTCCCCCAATCACACACTGTCACACCATGCAACACAATCCATTCGCTCGCAGCACTGGCTACCACCGCGCCTTAAGGCAACAACTCGGAACTTTCGCAATCAATTTGTATCATATCTTGGCGGCTGGCGGCTGGCGGCTGGCAGCTTAGCCATTGCTGCATTCGCAGCGCTCACAGCCTGCGGAGGCGGCTCGGGCAACTTTGTTTTTACGGGCTACCCCAACAGCAACTATTTCAGCGGCATCGACAGCTTTGGTGAAAGCGTAGGCGGCAGCGACAGCTCAGGCTTGGGCGGCGGTGATTCTGGTGCCGACGGCACGGGCGGCGAAGGCCGGCCCTTTGCCAACGCCACCATTACCCTCACCGATGTGAACGGTAAATCCGCCTCGGCCACCACCGATGCCAAAGGCTACTACCGCGCCAAGATCACAGGCTTTACCCCACCCATCATCGCCAGCGCCCGCGAAAACAGAGCCAACGGCAAAACCTATTACTCGCTCACCACCGCCAGCCCGCGGGCTAACGGCTTCATCACCATCAACATCACTGGGTTTACGGATTTTGTAGCCTCCACCATAGCCATAGCCGCAGGCAAAGCAGGCGCAGCCGACCTTACCGCCACCATCGTCAGCCAAAACCCCGGCGAGGTAGCCAAAGCCATCGCCAAGCTGCGCCAAGCCATATCCGCCGAGCTCACGGCCAAAGGCCTCAACCCCGACACCTTTGAGCCCCTTACCATGCCCTTCAGAGCCGACGGCAGCGGCAAAGGCTACGACGGTGTGCTAGACACTACCTTGGTTACCAAGAGCAGCAGCGGCGCTACGCAAATCACCCAAAACGGCCAAACCCTGCTGCCCGGCCTAGACACCTCGGGCATCGCCACCTTCATCAACACATTCAACCGCCTAGCCGCCACGCAAGCTGGCCGCCAAGACGCAGCCTTTGCCGATTTAATAGACGACAACTACAAAGACGGCGCAGTCACCAAAACCAGCCTGCTGGCTGCTCTGCGTGCCGACACGGGGGCCATATCCATCAATAGCCCCTCGTTTTTTGCCTGCATAGCCAGCGTAGCCACCTGCACGTTGCGCGGCAGCTTGGTCTCGGCCACGGGCGCAGTAGGCTCTGGCGCATTGGCCAGCGCAGTTAAGCTCAGTGCAGGCCAACCACCGCAATGGCGCTTGCACGGCAGCCAAGATGCCGTGTGCGGCGGCCTAGCCTGCGGCGCTGGCACCACCACTGCCACCGTCACCCCTACCGTCACCCCCACGGTAGCCAACACCGCCCCCGTTGCCAACTTCACGTCTTCGGTCAACACCCCCAGCCCGTTAAGCGTGAGCGTCAACGGCGGCTTGTCCAGCGATGCCGAAGGCCCCATAGCCAGCTATCTGTGGAATTTTGGCGAGCCCAGCAGCGGCACCAACAACACCGCCAGCGGCATCACCGCCACCCACGCCTATGCCCTGCCAGGCACCTACACCGTGAGCCTAACCGTCATGGACGCGGCTAGCCCCGGCGTGCATTCCACCCCCAATACCCAAGTAATCAGCGTAAGCGGCCCGGCCAATGCTAGCCCCGTGGCCAACTTTATCAGCGCTGCCAACGCGCTCTTGGTCAGCTTCAGCGGCGCAACCAGCAGCGACTCTGATGGCACCATTACCAGTTATTTTTGGGTCTTTGGCGACCCAGCCAGCGGAGTGTTCAACACGTTCAGCGGCATCACCGCCACCCACGCCTACACCAGCGCAGGCAGCTACACCGCCACACTCAACATCACCGATGACCGTGGTGCCACGCATGTCAAAGCCAGCGTTATCAGCGTGAGCCCCACCGTGGCCATAGCCACTGGGTTGCTTAACGACACGGGTATTAGCGCTGCCCAGTGCTTTAACACCGGCACCGCCACTCTGGTGCTGTGCACCGACCCCACCGCCATAGCGCTTAACAGCCAGCAAGACGGCATGCGCGGGCGCGATGCCGTTACGGCCACCAACAGCAGCCTTGATGGCACGCTGGGCTTTAGCTACACCAAAATTGGTGCAAGCGGCGAGACTTTGCCGAGCAGTGCCACCGCATGGAGCTGCGTGAAAGACAATGTGACCGGCTTGGTGTGGGAGGTAAAGGTCAGTGATGGCGGCTTGCGCGACTGGAACAAGACCTATACCAATTACGACAATACCGCCACTTTCCAAGTCAATACATCTACCGCACCAACAGTAGCGCAGATCAATACTACGACTAACAGCATCGGGTTTCAAAATGCGGTGAATGCTGCAGGTTTGTGCGGCGCGAATGATTGGCGCTTGCCCACTGGTAGAGAGCTGCAAAGCTTAGTGAACTATGCCATTGCCTCACCTAGCCCCACTATTGAAGCAGCTTGGTTTCCCAATACGAAATCCGATCTGTTTTTGTCGTCCTCGCCCAACGTGGGTAATGTCCGGGTAGCGTGGTTCGTCTTTTTCGGCGCAGGCATCGGCAGCTTCAACGGCAGCAGTCTCCGTGGCAACACAGGCTATGTGCGGCTGGTGCGTGCCGGTCAGTAATTAGCTATCTAGTATTTTATGGTCAAGCCGCTACCACCCGTCTACTGCGATGTTCGCCGCCTATTAGTCCACACTGATGAGGAGGTGAGCCTACACACATCTTTAACGAAAGCCCTTGCTATGACATTGCTTACGCCATTCAAACACATGTTCACCGCATTATTATGCGTAACCTCGCTCCATAGTTTTGCCGACGCACCTTTCACCGTGTCAGCCGATGGCGCTGAGGTAACCGATGCCAAAACA
The DNA here is from genome assembly GCA_043728315.1 of Polaromonas sp. Lineage (GTDB taxonomy): Bacteria > Pseudomonadota > Gammaproteobacteria > Burkholderiales > Burkholderiaceae_C > JAAFIP01. The sequence continues at coordinate 19,067 of JAYTMT010000167.1, forward strand.
GGCTTCATATGGCGCCGCTGCGCCGAGGGCATGACCGCCAGTGTGAGCGGCTGCACAGGCGCAGCCACCACCCACACCCATACAGCCGCTTTAACACTCGCCAATAGCCAAGCTGGCTGGCGGCTTCCTAACGTGCAAGAGTTATCCAGCATTGCAGACTTGAGCCGCCAAAATCCTAGCATCGACAGTGTGGCTTTTCCTGCTGCTCCATCTTTAGAGTTTTGGTCGTCCTCGCCGTATGTGGGCGATGCCCAGTACGCGTGGCTCGTCGGTTTCAGCGATGGCTATTTCGGGATCGGCAGCCGCGGCAGCGCCGGCTATGTGCGGCTGGTGCGTGCGGGTCAGTGATTGTGCTTTTGGGTATTTTTCTAAGCTCTAAATATGGGTAACCCCACGCTATAGCTTGTAGGTGCTCGCGCACATGCATACAGCCTCGTGCCTATAATGCATTTATGAGCATCGACACCATTGTTTTCCAGACTTTTCGCAAATTAGGTGCGGACGACAGCGACGCGGCCAAATTTGCTGAAGAGATCAACGCCGCGATTGACCGTCGTTACGAGCTGCATTCTAAGCAGCTTGCCACGCGCGGCGACACAGAAACGGTGCGTGCAGAGATCGAGAAAACACGCGCCGATTTAATCAAAACCATAGCCGAGAGCCAGCGCTGGACGATTACTGCGGTGGGCATTATTGTGGCTGCGGTTGCAGCTTTGCAAAAACTGCTCTAAGCCTGCGGTTTCGAGCCTGCGAAAGCCAAGCTGTCTAAAACCACGTTACAGGACGCTTTGGTAGCTAACGCAACGCCCTAGCTACACCTGCTTTGCCGGCGCCGCTGGCCAGCAGCGCACGCACCATCAAATCAATCGACACGCTAGGGTCTGCGGTTTCGATTTTGGCGATGCGTGATTGGCTAGATTTCATCCGCTTGGCCAGTTCGGCCTGTGAAAGATCGTGCGCTACCCTGGCTTGTTTCGTAGCCTGTGCCAATGCCAAGCGAATATCAATCAATGCGCTTTCCTGCGCCGTGAGCTGCAAAAATTCGTCTACTTGGCCTATTTGCCAGTCTGAGTTTTGAAGTTTTTTGTTTAATAAGCTGGTCATGGTTTACTCCTTAGCGCTGTCCTGCACGTAATTCAAAAAATCTTGGAGCCTTGCTTGGCATACGTCCATCACGGTTTTTGGGGTTTGCTGCGTAGTTTTAGGGAAAACATGCAAAATCACGATGGCGAGAGAATGAATGCAATACACCACGCGCCATGTTTTGTTGTTGTCAACAATACGCAGTTCATGGCAATTTTTACCAATGGATGGCATCGGGCGCGACAATGGCATGGATATGCTATCGCCGCGTTGCAGCTGACGCAGCAACATGCCCGCTTCGATACGCGCCGCTGCTGAAAATGGCGGTGTTTTGACTGCGTTACGAAGCCAAACCAACGGTTTGTGAGAAGGACTCATCATTAAATTGTATGTCATATTTGACATGTATGATATTTTTTTCAAAATGATGGTGGGTTTGCTGCGAGGCACTGGATTGATTCAACAGCAATTGACTTGGCGCTTGCGTACCAGCGGCAGGCGCGTGCGTGCTGCTAATGGAAAGTAAAATACATAATGCTTATCAATGGATGATATGATTAGGTATCTAAATTCACTGTAACTCAACAATTCGGCGCTTGATTATGATCGCTGCACCGTGCCACTTGAATGAGGAGTTAATGATGAAAACCATCACCGTAGGAATATTGCCCCAAGACCAGATGCGTGCGCGCGTTTTTGATATCGCCAAAGGCATTCTCAAGCCCAAGCCCAGTGACCCCAAGGTTTGGTTCACTTCTATGCGTTCGCTGGCGGAGGTGCTCAGTGATGAAAACCGCGCTTTGCTCAAGGTGATTTGGCAGACCAAGCCCGCATCCATTGCGGCGCTGGCCGAGTACACGCAGCGCAAGCCCAGCAACCTCTCACGCACGCTCAAAACCATGTCTAACTACGGTTTTGTGGAAATGCGGGCAGTCAATGGCAAGCAAATGCAACCGATTGCCAAGGCGCTAGATTTTAAAATACTGGCCACAGCCTAATTCTCAAAAAGGATCAAACCCTCCTTCGCAGCCCGTGCGCGATTGGCTAAAAGCCTTGGGTAAAGCAGAGCGAACAGAAATCGGTGCTGATATTCAATCGGTGCAATTTGGCTGGCCACTGGGCATGCCCTTGGTCAAGCATTTGCAGGATGACTTGTGGGAGGTGCGCACCAGTCGCACACAGGTGCGACGCCTGCTAGACCCCGACAACACCTCCATCACGCTCACCACATTACTGCGCGCCGCCGATGTGGCGGGGCATCGTTTGGTAATAGGTTTCGAGCCCGTAACGGCCTAGCCGCTCAAGCCAGCGCCACTTCTACGCGCTTTCCCGCCCGCGCCGCTAGGCTAATCAGCATGTCCAAGCTGAACTTGTCCCATTTACCACGCACCAAATCACTCACGCGCGACTGGCCTATGCCCAATTGCTCGGCGGCTTGCATTTGCGTCCAGCCGCGCTCTGCAATGAGCAGACGCAGTCGCCCTATCAAATCAGCCCGCAGAGCCATCACGGCGGCTTCACCGGGTGCAAAGCCCAAGTCGGTGAACACATTGCCGCATGATTGCGTGATTTGTGCGTCTTTGTCTTTAGTTTTTGCCATGCTGCACTCCTATGAGTTTGTACCGTTTTGCTGCTAAATCGATGTCTGGTTGCGCTGTTTTCGGGCTTGTTTTGTGAAAGCAGTGCAGCACATACACGGCATTCTCATGCTTAGCCACATAGATCACCCGCCATTGCCCCTGCACCTTGAGCCGAATTTCATAAGCGCCAGAACCCACTGTAGGCATAGGCTTAAAGTCTGAAGGCATCAAACCAAGCTGCACTTGCCAGAGCTCGAATCCTGCCTCTCGTTTAGCCAGAGCGGGAAATTCGGCCAAATCGTCTTGGCTGCTTCCCATGAATTTCAGTGCTTTCATGGTTGAATTATCTAACTGACATGATAAAAAGTCAAGTGCCGTGCATACTCCGCAGCATTAATTACTGACCATTGCAAAATGAAATGCGGGCGAGAGCCTACAATGCACAATGCATGCATAATTCATGCACTTGCACCATTAACTGCCTCACGTTTAAACAGCCAACTCCATGAGCACCCTCCAAATTCGGCAAATGCCAGAGTCTTTGTACGCTCTGCTGTGCCAGCGGGCGGCTTTGGCGCACCGCAGCTTGACGCAGCAAACCATTGTGGACTTGACATCAGCCATGGGCGGTGAGGTGAAATCCAAACGGCTAGCCGCGCTGCAAAAAATCCGCATGGCGCAAGCCACCGCTGCTAACGCACAGAAACCCGACGCACAGATGGCCAGCCCGCAAACTAATAGTCCGCAAGCTCTCAGCCCGCAAACACCCAACCCGCAAGCTATCAGCCCGCAAGCTCTGGCCACGTGGCTGCGTGAAGACAGGGAGCGTTGATGCGGCTGGTGCTTGACACGTCGGCGGCTGCCAACGTGGTGTTTCAAACGGCGCAAGCCAGCGCGCTGATGGCCTGCATCGAGCGCGCCGACCGCGTGATTGCGCCCGTGCTGATGCACAGCGAATTGGCCAACGCACTGTGGAAAGCGGTGCGTTTTTCGGGCTTAGACACCGCTTTGGCCTTGGCGCATTATGAAAACGCCACCGATTTGGTGGATGAATTCATCAGCGACGAAAGCTTGATGCGCCAAGCCCTGCGCAGCGCCGCGCGCCATACGCATCCGGTTTTTGACATGGTCTTTATTGCCGCTGCCCAGCAACACGGCTGCCGCCTGCTCAGCTGTGACCGCAAACTCTGCGCCTTGGCGCGCAGCATCGACCCAGACTTGGTTTTTGAATGGGAAACAGCCGTATGAAAATCATCTTTGCCGGCACCCCCGAATTCGCCGCCACCGCCTTAAAAGCCTTGCTGGCTGCTGGCTTTGACGTGCCCATGGTGCTCAGCCAGCCCGACCGCCCAGCGGGGCGGGGCATGAAGCTGCATATGTCTGCCGTGAAAGAGGTGGCGCTGGCGCATGGCATTGCCGTGGCGCAGCCGCGCAGTTTGCGGCTAGGCGGCAAATACGCGGATGACGCAGCAGCGGCGCAGTCGGCCATAGCGGCTGCGGGGGCAGATGTAATGGTGGTAGCTGCTTATGGGCTGATATTGCCGCAGTGGACGCTAGACGCACCGCGCCTTGGCTGCCTCAACATCCACGGCAGCTTGCTGCCCCTTTGGCGCGGCGCAGCGCCGATTCACCGCGCCATAGAAGCGGGTGATCTTGAGACTGGCATCACCATCATGCAAATGGACGCGGGGCTGGACACGGGCGACATGCTGCTGACCGAGCGCATCGCCATTGACCCGCAGGACAGCACCGCTACCCTGCATGACAAGCTAGCCGAGATGGGTGGGCGCATGCTGGTGCAGGCTTTGCAGCGCTTGCGAGCTGGCGGTGCCGATGCCTTGCCAGCTACCAAGCAGCCTGCCGAGGGCATCAGCTATGCCCACAAAATTGACAAATCTGAGAGTGTGGTGGACTGGACGCAAAGCGCCGTGCAAATCGAGCGGCGCATGCGTGCATTTGACCCGTTTCCGGGTTGCACCAGCAGCATATCGGGCGAGGTCATTAAACTATGGCGCTGCGAAATTAATAGTGAACTATCACCATATGACGCTGACATTGCCCTCAAAAACCTTAAAAACTGCGGTGAAATCATGCATATCAGCCCCCAAGGCATCACCGTGGCCACAGGCCAAGGCGCGGTACGCTTAACCCAGCTGCAAAAAGCCGGCGGCAAGCGCCTGCCCGCCGCCGATTTTTTGCGTGGATTTCCCCTGCAAGTGGGGATGCGTTTTGCGTGATTTTTTAAACAAGCTGCGCCCCAGCATTTGGGCACACCCTCAGTTCGCAGAAGGCGCGCGCGACATGTTTCCCGTGGCACCGGGCATAGCAGCCTGGGGCTTGATGACGGGCGTGGCCATGATGAAATCGGGCCTGAGCCTGTGGGAGTCCTTGGCCATGGCGCTGTTTGTATTTGCAGGTAGCTCGCAGCTGGCCGCCATGCCCCTGATTGTGGCGGGCGCGCCCATGTGGGTGATTTGGGCCACTGGCCTGTGTGTGAACCTGCGTTTTGTGGTCTTTAGCCTGCATTTGCGCCAATACATGGTGCACCAAGTCTGGTGGCGCAGGCTGGTCAGCGGCTACTTCACAGCAGATTTGAGCTACGTGGCTTTCACGCGGCGCTTTCCAGTGCCAGCGGCCGGTGGTGATGCCGTACATCAGCGTTGCCAAGAAGCCTATTTGGCAGGCGGCTGCACGGTCAATTGGCTGTCGTGGGTACTAGCCAGTGTGCTGGGCGTTGTGCTTAGTAACAGCATTCCGCCTAGTTGGGGCTTGGGCTTTGCGGGTATTTTGGCGCTAATTGGCATTTGCTGCTCGCTGGCCACCAGCCGCCTGCGCATGGTGTCGGCCGCTATCGCAGGCGCAGCGGCTGTGGCGGCTTTTGCGCTGCCGCTCAAACTCAATATTTTGGTGGCCATTGGCGCGGCCGTGCTGATGTGTGTGAGCCTAGAAAAACTGCGCCCAACACTCAAAGAGCCGGGCACATGACAGCCGACACCACCGATATCAACACATTGCTAACCATAGCTGGCCTAGCCGTGGTTACCGTGGTGGCGCGCTCATTTTTCTTCATTTCGTCCAAGGCATGGACGCTGCCCACATGGGCCGAAAAAGGCCTGCAATACGCCCCGATAGCCGCACTCTCAGCGGTGATTATTCCCGAGATAGTGGTGCTGCAAGGCGTGCTCACGCCCACATGGCAAGACGCACGGATATTTGGCGCAGCAGCGGGCGCAGCCTGCTTTTTTGCCACCCGTTCCACGCTGTGGTGCATAGCGGCGGGCATGGCGGTGTATTTGCCTTTGCATATTGGGCTTGGGTGGTGAGTGTGTGCTTAAGCCCTTTCCGCTCGGCCTGAGCTTGCCCTAGGGTTCACACACCCTCCGTTCGTCCTGAGCTTGCCCAAGCGTTCTTACACTCGCCGTTCGCCCTGAGCTTGTCGAAAGGTTCATGCCTTGCTTGGTCACTGCTGCGGCTAAGCGAGCGCTGTGCCAACGCGCAAACGGTCGCTGGCCCCTTCGGGGAAGCTGGTTTTTTCGAACAAATGGAGGGAAACGGCCTAACTCGGGCTGCGCCCTCAGACAGAGCCCGTTTCTGATCCTCCATTTGTTCGAAAAAACCAGCCCAGCGCCCCGATTGTTTGCGCATTGGCACAGCACTCGCTTAGCCGCAGGGCGAGTAGTTGGTTGAGAACGGGTGAAAACTGCTCAGCATCAGGGGCTGTGGCGCTGAACGGCAGCGTGAAAACTGCTTTGCCTGATAGTCAACAGTTTGCTGGGAGCAGTCGTGTGCTAAAACTGTACTTTTTATGAAAAATAGTGGCAATGTCAGCGTCATATGGTCATACTGCGCTATTATTTATATAGTATTTTGCAAACCAAGAGTGACGTGCCTGCGGTATTAAAACCTATAAGCGAGCATAGCCCGAGCAGCGTTTTGGCACTCCCGATCGACCGATTTCGGTGTACCCACCGCATGAGGGCGCGTCGGGAGTGCCAAAACGCTGCTCGGGCGCGCTAAACGTAGAAACAGCCCAAGTGTAGAAACAGCCCAAACGCTGAACGAGCGTGCAAAACAAGCGTTCGCATACCGCCTTAAAATCAAAGCATGGCAAGCAAACAAAAAGTAGTGGTGGGATTGAGCGGCGGGGTGGACTCTGCGGTGAGCGCGCACTTGCTCAAGGCGCAGGGCTACGAGGTCATTGGCATCTTCATGAAAAACTGGGAGGACGATGACAATTCAGAATTTTGTTCGTCTAACCAAGATTTTGTGGACGCCGCCGCTGTGGCCGATGTGCTGGGCATTGAAATAGAGCATGTGAATTTTGCCGCCGAATACAAAGACCGCGTGTTTGCCGAATTTTTGCGTGAATACCAAGCGGGGCGCACGCCCAACCCCGATGTGCTGTGCAATGCCGAAATCAAATTCAAAGCATTTTTAGACCACGCCATGCGTTTGGGGGCTGACAAAATCGCCACAGGCCACTATGCACGTGTGCGGCAAAACCAGAGCACAGGATTGCACGAGCTGCTCAAAGGCCTAGACCCGCTCAAAGACCAAAGCTATTTTTTGCACCGCCTGAGCCAAGCCCAGTTGGCCAAAACGCTGTTCCCCGTGGGCGAGCTGGCCAAAACCGAGGTGCGGCGCATTGCAGACTCCATCAACCTGCCCAACGCCAGAAAGAAAGACTCCACCGGCATTTGCTTCATCGGCGAGCGACCATTCAGAGAGTTTTTAAACCGCTATATTTCCAAAGAGCCCGGCCCGATTAAAAACGAGCGTGGCCACACCATTGGCGAGCATGTGGGGCTGAGTTTTTACACCCTTGGGCAGCGCCAAGGCTTAGGCATTGGTGGGCTCAAAGAAAAAGGCAAGCAGCGCGGCGGCGGCGACCACAGCCCTTGGTTTGTAGCGCGCAAAGACATGCAGGCCAATGTGCTGTGGGTCGTGCAAGGGCATGGCCACCCGTGGCTGCAATCGAGCGCTCTGGATGCGCTGGATGCCTCGTGGTGCGCAGGCCACGCGCCCGCGCTGGGCGCTTATGGCAGCAAGGCGCGCTATCGGCAAGCGGACTCAGCCTGCGCGCTCTTGTCGGCCGATGGCGCTGCCTTTTCTCTGAATTTCCCCGATGCGCAGTGGGCCGTCACGCCCGGTCAATCGGCCGTGCTCTATGACGGCGATGTGTGCTTGGGCGGGGGAGTGATCGCAGCTAAAAGTTGATCACTAGAGCTTGGGTCAAGTAGCGCGAAATGCGCGAAGATGACGCGAAAAACGCAAAATAAATTCCAAATTGAACAATTAGCCCGCGCGAATTTTTTGCACCAAGGCCGTTGTGGAGTAGCCATCCACAAATGACAGCGCCAGTGCTTGCCCGCCGTAGCTTTGCACCAATTGCGCTTCTTTGAGGAGCTGCATGTCGTAGTCGCCACCTTTGACGATGATCTCGGGGCGCAGGGCATCGATGATTTCTAGCGGCGTGTCTTCGTCAAACCATGTCACCATGCGCACCGATTCCAGCGCGGCAATGAGGGCGGCGCGGTCGGCTTCGTTGTTGAGCGGGCGGCCCGGGCCCTTGCCTAGGCGCTTGGCCGATGCGTCGGTGTTGAGCGCCACCACCAAGCTGCCACCCAGCGCGCGCGCAGCGGCCAAATAGCTGGCGTGGCCACGGTGCAGCACGTCAAACACGCCATTGGTAAAAACTACGGGCTTGGGCAGCACTGCGCAGGCGGCCGCCGCCGCTGCTCGGGGGTGGATTTTGCTTAAAAAAGCTGGCTCGCTGGAGGCTGCTGGGTGAGTAGCCGCTGGGGTCGAAGCCGCTGCGCCCGTGCCTACCGTGTTCATAGCCACTGCGCTCGCGCCAGCTAAGCCAGTGCCCGCTGGGTTCAGACCTGCCAAGCTCATACCGCGTTGGGCTGGCTGTGTAGCACCGGCACGCCCAAGCTTCCTGCGGCTTGGGCGATTTCGCGCGTGAGCTCTTTGCGGTAGCGGTTGAGTTCCTGCACATTCACAAAGCTGCGCTCCATCAAGAGGCTCATATTGTGCAAAATGCGGTCAATCACTTTGTTTTCCCACACCGCGTCAAAGTTAATTTGCTTGTCCAGCCAGTGCTCAAGCCACTCAGGGTTAGGCAGGCGGCTTTGGATGGTGTCGCGCGGGAAAAGCGCTTTGTTCACATGCAAGTTGGTCGGGTGCAGCGCCTGCGCTGTGCGCCGTGCGCTGGCCATCAGCACACCCACTTTGGTGAACGCGGCCTTGGCATCGTTGCCAAAATTACCAATGGCCCGCTTCATGTAACGCAAATACGCGCCGCCGTGGCGGGCTTCGTCTTGGCTGAGCGTGGTGTAAATGTGCTTGATGACGGGCTCGGTATGCCATTCGCTGGCGCGGCGGTACCAATGGTTGAGCCGAATCTCGCCGCAAAAGTGCATCATCAGCGTTTCAAGCGCGGGCGCGGGCTCAAACTCAAAGCGCACTTCGTGCAGCTCTTTCTCGGTGGGAGCCAAATCGGGGCGAAAGCGGCGCAGGTATTCCATCAGCACCAGCGAATGCTTTTGCTCTTCAAAAAACCAAATCGACATGAAAGCCGAAAAATCCGAGTCGTCGCGGTTGTCGCGCAAAAACATTTCGGTGGCGGGCAGGGCGCTCCACTCGGTGATCGCGTTCATTTTGATGGTTTGCGCCTGTTCGTCGGTCAGCTGCGTGCTTTCAAATTTGGCCCACGGAATGTCTTTGTCCATGTCCCAGCGGACGGATTCGAGTTGCTTGAAAAGTTCGGGGTAGAGCATAGGATGCCTTTTTTCCAGTCGTTAAGCTATTTTACGCAGCAAAGGTGTCAGTTAGATGTCTAGGGTTTCACAGCGCTTCACAAGGCGTCCAAATCAGCCAGCAGCGCTTGGGCATGGCTTTTGATGGCCGAGCGTTCATCGGCACTCAGGCGGGTGATATTTTTGGCCATGAGCGATGTGCGCGGGTTTTTCATCAGGCTGGCCTCGTGTTTGTCTAAAAAATGCCAATATAAAGTTGTCATAGGGCAGGCATCAGCTCCCACCCTTTGCTCGGGTTTATACACACAGCCTTTGCAGTAATTGCCCATGCGGCTCACATACTGGCCGCTGGCAATGTAGGGCTTAGAAGTAAAGCGCCCACCATTGGCAAACAGCGCCATACCCGCGGTGTTGGGCAGCTCCACCCACTCTATGGCATCCACATACACCGCCAAATACCAGTCGCACACCTCCTGCGGGCGAATTTCGGCCAATACGCCAAATTGCCCAGTCACCATCAGGCGCTGGATATGGTGCGCGTACCCGTACTTAAGGGTGCTGGCTATGGAGTCTTGCATGCAGGCCATTTTGGTCTCGCCCGTCCAATACCACTTGGGCAGGGCGCGCTGGTGGCCGAAGTGGTTGGCATCTTTCATTTTTGGCATATCCAGCCAATAGACCCCGCGAATGAACTCGCGCCAGCCCAGCACTTGGCGAATGAAGCCCTCCACGCCAGCCAGCGCTAAGCCATTGTTTACAAAGGACTTTTCGGCTGCGGCTATGACTTCACGCGGGCTGATCAGGTGCAGATTAAGCGAAGTGGACACCAGCGAGTGCCAGCCAAAAGGCGTGTTGGTCCACATCGCGTCTTGGTGGTCGCCAAAGCGTGGCAGGCGGGTTTGGACGAATCGGTCCAGCGCTTCTAAAGCCTGTGCGCGCGTAACAGGCCAAATAAAGTGCTCCAGCGAGCCGGGGTGGTCACGGAAATGCTGCTCCACCAGTTTGAACACCTCTTGGGTGGTGGCATCGGGTGCAAACAGCGCGGGCGGCGCTATTTCACCCGGGCCGGTTTTGGGGTAGGGCTTGCGGTTGTCGGCATCAAAATTCCATTGCCCGCCCAGCGGCTCTTTGCCCTGCCCGCCTTTTTCCATCAGCACGCCGTGCTTGCGCCGCATCTCGCGGTAAAAATACTCCATGCGCAGCTCTTTTTTGTCGCCCGCCCAGCGTGCAAACTCTGCGCGGGAGCACATGAAATGCGTGTCTTCCAGCAGCTCTAGCGGCGTATCGGTGCCAGATGCCGCTTCTTGCAGCAAAGCCAGCATGCGCCACTCGCCGGGAAAGCATAATTTGAGTTTTTCAGGGCAATGTCGGCGTAATATGGTCTTAAGATGCTCTGAAAATGTGAGCTTACTGTTCTGCGCATTGAGTTGCACATAGGTGTAGGGCCAGCGCTTGGTGTGTACCTCGTTGCAAAAATGCCGCATGGCAGACAGAAAAAGCGCAATGCGCGCTTTGTGGCTCCAGACATACTGCCCTTCCGATTGCGCCTCAATCATCAGCACATGGTCTTGCGCAGGGTCAAATCCTGTCAAAGCTGGGTTGTCAAAGCTTAATTGGTCGCCCAAAATTAGGATCAGATGGCGTACTTTGTGAGTCATGTCTAGGCGCAGGTCAATGTGCGGGGGATTTGGCGCGCTTGGCATCGCCTTTGCAGCGGTCCGAGCAGTATTTCACCTCGGCCCAATTTTTAGCCCAGCTTTTGCGCCAGACCATGGCGCGGCCACACTGCACGCAGGGCTTTTGCGGCAAACTTTGTTTGTTGCCTTTAAAGTCAGTAGACAGCGGATGGTGATTATTAGGGATTGCGATCATTGGCATTTTTATACTAATCGGTCATAATATACACTACTCAGTAAATATTTCAAACTTTTCTCTGTTTTCACCCCAAGCCATGAGCGTCCTTCCCCGCATCGCCATCATAGGATCAGGTATTTCTGGCCTTGCCGCTGCGCACACGCTCTCTGGTAGGGCGCAGATCAGCCTGTTTGAAGCGGGCGATTATTTTGGTGGCCACACGCACACGGTGGATGTCACCCTGCCTGGCCCGCAAGGTGACATCACCCACGGTGTGGACACGGGGTTTTTGGTCTTCAATGAGCGTACCTATCCGAATTTGATTGCATTGTTTGCCCAGCTGGGTGTGCAAACGGCCAAGAGCGACATGTCGTTTTCGGTGCAAGTGCCGCGCGCTTTTGGCGATGCGGCGCTGGAGTGGAGTGGCAGCAAGCTGTCCACGGTGTTTGCCCAGCGCAGCAATCTGCTGCGGCTGCGCTTTTGGCGCATGCTGCGCGATTTGATGCGCTTTAACAAGCTGGCCACCCAAATAGCGCAGGCCAATGAAGA
>JAYTMT010000168.1:0-17607 GCA_043728315.1 Polaromonas sp.
ACCCACCGCATGAGGGCGCGTCGGGATAGCCAAAACGCTGCTCGGGCTATGCTCACTTTGAGGTTTTAATACCGGAGGCACGCTACTCTTAGAATATCAATTACTATATAAAATGTAGCGCATTATGACCATATGACGCTGACATTGCCACTATTTTTCATAAAAATGCAAATCTAAGCGCGAAACAAGGCGCAAACAAACTTTTGACTATCAAGCTGAGCAGTTTCCAACCGCTCCGAGCAAAAACCTCGCCCTGCGGCTACAGGGAGCTGTGCCAATGCGCAAACAATCAGGGCGCTGGGCTGGTTTTTTTGAACAAATGGGGGATCAGAGTGTTCATCTGTTTGAGCCCGCAGGGCGAGTTATGAACACTCCCCCCATTTGTTCGAAAAAACCAGCTACCCCGAAGGGGCCAGCGATCCGTTTGCGCGTTGGCACAGCTCCCTGTAGCCGCAGAAGTGACCAAACATGGCAAGAACTCGGGCGAGCGGAGGAAATAGTGACCAAGCAAGACAAAAACCCTTCGACAAGCTCAGGGCGAACCGGAAAAGCCTGCTTCGCAATACGATGCAACAGATACTGCCACTGGCTTGGGCGCTGGCATTTTCGTGGGAAAATCACTCTATTGCCGCGTGCATCGCCTTGCGGCCTCTTAACTCTTCACACAATCTATGTCCAGCAACCTCCACCCCATGCTCAATACGGCCGTGAGCGCCGCCCGCGCCGCAGGAGCGATCATCAACCGCGCCGCGCTGGACATCGAATCGGTGCGCATCTCGCAAAAGCAGGTCAATGACTTTGTCACCGAAGTTGACCAAGCCAGCGAAAAAGCCATTATCGAGCTGCTGCTCACCGCCTACCCCGACCACGCGATTTGGGCTGAAGAATCGGGCAAAGAGCATGGCAAACAGGGCTCAGACAACGTCTGGATCATTGACCCGCTGGACGGCACTACCAATTTCATCCACGGCTTTCCGGTGTATTGCGTGAGCATTGCACTGGCCGTGAAGGGCAAAATTGAGCAGGCCGTGATTTATGACCCCACCCGCAACGACCTCTTCACCGCCACCAAAGGCCGCGGTGCATATATGAATGACCGCCGCATCCGTGTGGGCAAACGCAGCCAACTGTCTGACTGCTTGGTGTCCACGGGTTTTCCGTTTCGCCCGGGCGATGATTTCCCCCAATACATGCGCATGTTTGGCGACGTGATGCAGCGCACCGCCGCCATGCGCCGACCGGGTGCTGCAGCGCTGGATTTGGCCTATGTGGCCGCAGGCTTTTGCGATGCATTTTTTGAAACTGGCCTTGCGCCATGGGACATGGCCGCTGGCTCTCTTCTTGTGCAAGAAGCTGGCGGTTTGGTGGGTAACTTCACCGGTGAGGCCAACTTTTTAGAGCAAAAAGAATGCATGGCTGCTAACCCTAAAATTTATGGCCAACTGGTGACCGTGCTGGGCAAATACAGCAAGTTTGCAACCGCTGGGGAAAAGGCTGGCGTGCGCCAAGCGGATGCTACACCACCCGCAGTGCCACCCGCTGCAACTGATGCTTTGGTGTGAAGCTAGGCGTTTTGCAATCTGCCTTTAACCACGCATTGCATGCCAGCACACGCCAGCTAGCACCATGAAAGCGCCAGATCTGTCTGCCCACACGCCCATGATGCAGCAGTATCTGGGGCTGAAAGCGGATTTCCCGGACACGCTCTTGCTCTACCGCATGGGCGACTTTTATGAGTTGTTTTTTGCCGATGCAGAAAAAGCTGCGCGTCTGTTAGACATCACGCTGACCAAGCGCGGCCAGTCGGCGGGCGAGCCGATTCCCATGGCGGGTGTGCCCTTTCATGCGGTAGAAACCTATTTGGCGCGGCTGATTAAGCTGGGTGAGTCGGTGGCCATTTGTGAGCAGGTGGGCGAAGTGGGTGTTGGCAAAGGCCCGGTGGAGCGCAAGGTGGTGCGCGTGGTGACCCCCGGCACGCTCACCGATTCTGCGCTGCTGAGCGACAAAACCGATGCCGTGCTGCTGGCCATTCACCAAGCGCCGCGCAACCAACTGGGCATTGCGTGGATGTCAGTCACGCAAGCTGAAATACGCCTTGCGCAGTGCGGCCAAGACGAGCTGGCAGCATGGGTGAGCCGCGTGGCGCCCACTGAGCTGGTCTACAGCGCCGATGTAACGCCTGCCTTTGAAGAAAAAATCAAGCAACTGCGCTTCAGCCATGCTTTAAGTTTTACCCTGCGCCCAGCTTGGCAGTTTGATGCAGCACTGGGTGAGCGCAAGCTGTGCGAGCAAATGCAAACCGCCTCGCTGCTGGCCTTTCATGCAGATGCTTTGCCGCACGCCCACGCAGCAGCGTCTGCCCTGCTCTGGTATGCAGAGCACACGCAGGGCAAAGCGCTGCCCCATGTGCGCAGCCTCAAGGTACACAAGGGCGATGAACTGCTAGAGCTGCCAATCAGCACGCAGCGCAACCTTGAGCTGACGCAAACACTCAGTGGCAAAGACGCTCCCACATTGTTTTCATTGCTCGACACCTGCCAAACTGGCATGGGCAGCCGCGCCCTGCGCAGCTGGCTGCTTACACCCCTGCGCGCGCGCGAGCAAGCCGCCATGCGCATTGAGGCCATTGGCCAGCTGCGCAGTAACCAAGCCGACGGCGAAAACGCCGCCCAAGCACTGCGCAAAGCGCTCAAAGGCGTGAGCGATGCAGAGCGCATCACGGCGCGCATCGCGCTGCGCCAAGTGCGCCCGCGTGAGCTCGTAGCCCTGAGCGATACACTGCTAAAATCAGAGCGCATAAAGACCATATCACGGCGACATTCAGGTTTTTTATCTCAAATAGCCGAGTTTTTAACACCACCAACAGGTTGCGCCGAACTATTGCAGCGGGCCCTGCTGCCAGAGCCTGCAGCGCTGGTGCGCGACGGCGGCGTGATTGCCCATGGCTATGACGCAGACCTAGACGAGCTGCGCGGCATCAGCGAGAACTGCGATGCCTTCCTGCTAGCTATGGAGGTGCGCGAGAAAGCGCGCACCGGCATTGCCAACCTGCGCGTGCAATTTAACAAAGTGCATGGCTTTTACATCGAAATCACCCAAAGCCAGCTGGGCAATGTGCCCGATGACTACCGCCGCCGCCAAACCCTGAAAAACGCCGAGCGCTTCATCACCCCCGAGCTCAAAGCCTTTGAGGACAAAGCCCTGTCCGCCCAAGACCGGGCTTTGGCTCGTGAGAAATTCCTGTTTGAAGGCATCCTAGACCAGTTGCAAGCCTTTGTGCCCCAGCTGAGCCAACTGGCCACCGCCTTGGCCACGCTGGACGCGCTGTGCGCACTGGCTGAGCGCTCACTGACCCTCAACTGGTGCGCCCCGCAGTTTGTCAAAGAGCCCTGCATTGACATACGCGCTGGCCGCCACCCCGTGGTGCAAGCGCGCTTGGCCGAGATGTCCAGCGGCAGCTTTATTGCCAACGACACCCTGCTCAATGCCAACACCCGCATGCAAATCATCACAGGCCCCAATATGGGCGGCAAATCCACCTACATGCGCCAAATTGCGGTGATTTGCCTCTTGGCCGCCATGGGCTCCTATGTGCCCGCCACTGCCTGCCGTTTGGGACCCATGGATGCCATCCACACCCGCATTGGCGCGGCCGACGATTTGGCCAATGCGCAGTCCACCTTCATGCTAGAGATGACCGAAGCGGCGCAAATTTTGCACAGCGCCAGCCCGCAGTCTCTGGTGCTCATGGACGAGATTGGGCGCGGCACATCCACCTTTGACGGCTTGGCCTTGGCCAGCGGCATAGCGGCGCATTTGCATGGCAAAACGCAGGCTTTCACGCTGTTTGCCACGCATTATTTTGAGCTCACACATTTTCCGGCCCAGCACAGCCGCGCGGTGAATGTGCATGTGAACGCGGTAGAAAAAGGCGCAGACATTGTGTTTTTGCACGCCATAGAGGCGGGTCCTGCCAGCAAGAGCTATGGCATAGCCGTGGCCAAGCTCGCGGGTGTGCCAGCGGGTGTGCTCACCCATGCGCGCAACACCTTGGCCGCGCTGGAGGCGCAGCAGCAAGATGCGCAAGACCAAGTCGATTTGTTTGCAGCGCCAGCCATTGACGCTTCACAATCCATAGCAAACTCTGCATTAGAATCGGCTGTATTAGCCTTAAATCCCGATGCATTGAGCCCACGCGAAGCGCTCGATGCCCTCTACCAACTGAAAAAATTAGCGAGCCAACCATGACCTACTGCGTTGCCATCAAGCTCAAAGCGGGCTTGGTATTTTTATCCGACTCCCGCACCAATGCGGGCTTAGACCAAATCAGCACTTTTCGCAAAATGATTGTGTATGAGAAACCCGGCGACCGCTTCATGGTGCTGCTCTCAGCGGGCAATTTAAGCATCAGCCAATCGGTGCGCGAGATTTTGCAAGTGGAGCAACTCAAATCTGAAGCTGGCGAATCCATGACGATTTGGAACGCCAAGAGCATGTTTGATGCGGTACGTATCTTGGGCTCTGCCATTCGCCATGTCTACATGCGCGATGCCGAGGCGCTCAAGCAGTCAGGGGTGGACTTCAATGTATCGTTCGTATTTGGCGGGCAAATTGGCACTGAGGCCATGCGCCTATTCAATGTGTACAGCGCTGGCAATTTCATAGAGGCCACGCCTGAGACGCCGTATTTTCAAATCGGTGAATCCAAATACGGCAAACCCGTGCTCGACCGCGTGATCACCCCCGACACGCCGCTGGACGAAGCGGCCAAATGCGCCTTGGTATCGATGGATTCCACGCTCAAATCCAACCTGTCGGTGGGCCTGCCGCTGGATTTGGCGGTGTACGAAGTGGACGCGCTCAAATCCAACAACATCGTGTGCATCGAAGACAACAACCCGTATTTAAAAATGCTGCGCGGTGCGTGGGGCAACAAACTGCGCGAAGTGTTTGACAGCCTGCCCGACCCGATGTGGAATGGTGGCCACACCGACACACCGCTCAAGGTAGATGCGGTGCGCAGCGCTGCCTTGCGCAAGATCAGCACGCCGCACGAAAAATTGATTTAGCGACAATACTCGCTAATTTTTAAGGGTTGGCGCGGTTGCTGGCCGCCCAATAGTAGATGCGCGTGCCTATTTCAAACTACAGCATCCAAGCCCTTGCGCTGCAGCAAGCTGAGCAGCTTGAGCGATGGGCCACTGGGGTGTTTATGTCCAATCTCCCATTGACGCACCGTGCTCAAACTGGTGTTAAGCACCGAGGCCAAAACTGCTTGGCTCAAATTATTTTGAGTCCGCAGCGTTTTGATATCTTGCGCGCTGTAGGCCGGTACCGGCTCCAGACAGAGTGCGTCCATTTTTTTCATCTTGTGCATGTCAATAAGACCTAAGCGGTGCAAGTCAGAGGCCGTTTCATGCATAGCATCTAGCAGCGCCGTTTTTGCGGCCACACGCCTGCCCGCAGGCTTGACGCTGGCTTTGGCTGGTTTATCGCTGATGGTACTCATATTTTGATCTCCAATAATGCGCCGTCGTCTATCGCAATGGCTATGGCTTTGTTACTCAAAGCCAGCAAACCCTCTGCAACCGTTTGCAGAGTTTCCAGCTCCGATGGGGTAATGTTGGCGCGCTGGTTCTTTTCAAAGCCGTAGATAAAAAACCAGTGTGCCCCTTTGTTCGTGGCAAGCAATGTTCTTGCTCCAGCGCTTTTACCTCGTCCGCTGTGCGCGATACGCTTTTTCACTACTCCGCCGCCTAAATCAGCGTCTATCAAACCCGCCTGCATTTCAGCCAATGCTGCTAGCAAAGCCCCATCAGTAATGCCCACCTTCTTTTGCCAACGCTGGAAAACTCTGGTCTTAAGCTGGTGCATATGTGATTTTCTAATTTACATAAAGTATATCACCCAGCGATATAAATTAAAGTGCAATTGTGGTGTCCTGTTTTGACCGCATGCTCCCTGCGTGAGGCAATACCAATCAAGCCGTCCACTTGACCACACCCGTCCAAGCGGTGAGCAAAACGATGATGCCAAATACGATGCGGTAATACGCAAAAGGCACAAAATTATGGGTGGAAATGTAGCGCAGCAGCCAGCGCACGCACAGCCATGCGCTTAAAAACGAAAAAAGCAGCCCGACGGCGAACATGGGGACATCGGCCACACTGAGCACGGCGCGCTCTTTGTAGAGGCTGTATGCGCCTGCACCAATGAGCGTAGGCATGGCCAAGAAAAACGAAAAATCAGTAGCGGCTTTGCGTGACAAACCAAGCAGCATGCCGCCAATGATGGTAGCGCCGCTGCGGCTGGTGCCAGGCACCATGGCCAGGCACTGCACCAAGCCCACTTTAATCGCATCCAGTGGTGTCATGTCGTCCACATCGGCGATGCGCGGCGCAGCTTGCTGGCGCTTTTCAGCCCACAAAATAATGAAGCCGCCAATGATGAAGGTGGTGGCCACCACCGTGGGCGTGAACAAATGCGCTTTGATGGCTTTGCCAAATAGCAGCCCCAAGAGCACAGCAGGTACAAAGGCAATGAACACATTCAGGGCAAAGGTTTGCGCCTTTTTCTCGGTGGGCAGCGCCACCATGGTGCTGCGGATTTTTTGCCAATAAACCAAAATAACGGCAAAGATCGCGCCCGTTTGAATGGCAATGTCAAAAACCTTGGCTTTTTCGTCGTCAAAACCCAGCAGCGCACCCGCTAGGATTAAATGCCCTGTGGAGGATACGGGTAAAAATTCAGTCAAACCCTCCACGATGCCCATGATGGCGGCTTTGATAAGCAAGGTGATGTCCAAGGCAATTACTCCAAAATTAATAGCATACTATGACCATATGGCGCTGACATCATGCTAAAAAACCGTAAATATACAGTTAAACAGCGATTTGCAGCACAGCACGGCAACAGGCAATAGTTTAGACGCTTGGCGCACACGCTTTACCCGCTTGGCCGCAGGTATTGCCTGTGGGCTAGCCAATTGCTGGATTCGCTGCTGTGTATTCAACCCCCAAAACACAGCATAAACGCCCTGCCCCATCCCATAAAGGCAAGCAAACACCCTGCAAATTCTGCGCTTCGCGCCGCCAATGTGGCATTTCGTCGCAAAACGCTTGAACGCATGCAACGCCCGCGCAATACTCGAGCCCATGCAACTGACACCGACCATCGCCATCCACATGGGCAGCGCCTTAGCCGCTATCGCCATCGGCCCAGTGGCCATCTGGGCGCGCAAAGGCGCTCTGCAGCGCCCCAAGCTGCACCGCGCTTTTGGCTATGCGTGGGTCAGCTTCATGCTGGCCACCGCCCTGTCTGCCATGTTCATCCGCGATTACCAGTTTCCTAATATCGCAGGCTACACGCCGATTCATTTGTTTGTGCCCTACACCTTGGTGAGCCTTTTCATCGCCTTTCGCGCATTAGTGCGAGGTGACATCGCCAAACATCGCAAAACCATGGTGGCCACCTATATCGGCGCTTGCGTTGCTGCGGGCGTATTCACGCTTTTGCCCGGGCGCTATTTAGGCCAATTGGTATGGCACCAATGGCTAGGAGTCGTGTGATGGCTGCTATTTACAAAAGGAGTGCGCTATGACGCATGAACAATTCGAGGCATTAGCGCGCAAACGCGCCAATGCCAAAGCCGGTTGGCTAGTGCACGCTGGCATTTACCTGTCGGTCAACGCAGTGCTGATGGGCATTGCCTTATGGCAGGGGCGGCATTGGTCGGTATTCCCCGCCTTGGGCTGGGGGCTTGGTTTGCTGGTCCACGCGCTGGTGGTGTGGTTCACAGGGGTGGGTAGCGCCCTGCGCGAGCGCTTGCTTGAACGCGAGCGCCGCGCGCTGATAGCGCAGCGCGATCCTTGGTGAATTACCAAGCTGCAGCACTTATGCCAGCAGCACTTATGCCAGCAGCACTTGTGTATGCACTGCGCAGCTAAGTGCGCTAACTGCGTACAATGAAATTCATGCAGCTCTCAACCCCTAAGATTACTTTGGCTTGGCCACGCAATCTGCATATCCGCTTCTTGCAAGTGCTGGCATTCAATACCTTGATTGCCTGTGGCGTTGCGCTGGGTAGCCCGCATCCGTTCTATATCGACTTGGTGTATTCGCAAAGCATTGGATTGCTCATATGGATATGGATAGATATGCTCGGCCCGCTGGTTGCAGGACCCGATCGGTCGCGGCGATTCATGCTTTGCTGGGTGCCTTTGGGCATTGTGGTTGGTTATATTGGCGGCAATTTTCTGGGTGACCAATTCACGGGCTTTTCGTTTGTAGATTTTTGGCGGGCGCGCCCCAACATTGCGGTGGGCTTCTTAAGCTTGACCTTTGCCGCAGGCGTTGCAGCTTCCTATTATTTTGCCAGCGAAGACAGGTTTGCAAAAAGTGCGCTGGCCCAAGAAGCCTTGCAGCGCCAAGCCACACAGGCGCAGTTGGCGCTTTTGCAGTCGCAGCTTGAACCGCACATGATGTTCAACACTTTGGCCAACCTGCGCGCCTTGATTGGCACTGACCCTGAGCGCGCTACGGCCATGCTCGATAGGCTTAACGACTACTTGCGCGCCACGCTGGGGGCATCGCGGGCCAGTGTGCAGCCGCTGTCTGCGGAGTTTGCACGCTTAAGAGATTATTTGGAGCTGATGGCTGTGCGCATGGGGCCGCGCCTTAGCTACACGCTAGATTTGCCCAGCAGTTTGGCGCAGGTGGGTATTCCCAGTTTGCTACTACAGCCATTGGTTGAAAACAGCATCAAGCACGGCTTGGAACCCAAGGTGCAAGGGGGCCGCATTGAAGTGCGCGCAGAGCTGGCCTCTGATGGCCGCTTGCAGATCATGGTGAGCGACACGGGTGTGGGCTATACAGGCCATGCAGAGCCCACGCTAGGCTTTGGGTTAGCCCATGTGCGAGAGCGCTTGCACAGCGCCTACGGCGCGTTAGGTACTATAGAAATAGTAGCTAACAATGGCTATATGACGATGACACTGCTTAAATTTCCTGTGAATATGGAAAAAACACATGCCTGAACCAGTAAACTTGGCCACCAGCCGCGCCGCCAGACCGCAGGCCACTGCCTTGCTGGCCGAAGACGAGCCGCTGCTGGCGCAAGCCTTGCAGCAGATGCTGGCACAGCTGTGGCCAGAGTTGACCGTGGTGGCGCGTGTGGGCGACGGAATTTCTGCGGTGCAGCAGGCGCTGGCGCTGCGCCCGCAGCTGCTGTTTTTTGACATCCGCATGCCCGGCCTGACTGGCCTAGAAGCGGCCGCCGAAATTGCCGATGGCTGGGGCGACAGCACGCCACTGCCGCTCTTGGTCTTCATCACCGCCTATGACCAATACGCTGTGCAGGCTTTTGAAACACAGGCGGTGGACTATGTGCTCAAACCGGTGCAGCACGAGCGCTTAGAAAGCACTTTAAACCGACTATTTACGAAATTACTGGCCAATGTCAGCGTCATACGGTCATATTCTGCTACTGAAAATATAGTGTTTAGCGACCAAGCCACGCTGGCGCAATTGCGTGCCCTGCTGGCATCTTCTGCAGTTGCGCAGCCCAAACTGCAACGCATTGCAGCAGGTGTGGGCAGCAGCATACACATGGTGCCCATTGACGAGGTGCTGTATTTTGAAGCGGCAGATAAATACGTGCGGGTGCTCACAGCTGGGCACGAATACCTGATTCGCACGCCTATCAAAGATTTAATCGGGCAACTTGACGCGGATGTATTTTGGCAAATCCACCGCAGCACCCTCGTACGCGCCAGCGCCATCACTGGCGTGGAGCGGGGCGAATCTGGCAAGCTTTGCGCACGGCTGGCGGGGCGCACTGAGAAGCTGGCGGTGAGCCGTTTGTATGCGCATATGTTCAAGCCGATGTAGCACTTTTACTGGCAAAACGCAATGCGCTTTTAGCAGGAATTAAGCACTTACTCCGCACCGCTCCACAGGGCGTGCATGGCTTGCACATACTGCGTGGCAATGCTGTCTTTGGTCACGTGTTTGCCGCCACGCACCACCTGCTTGCCTGCCACATATACCGCGTCAATGGCGGCGCTATCGGCAGCAAACACAAAGGCATCTAAGGTGTAGTCGGGCGGCACACCCAAGAGACCTGCGCACTGAGGATCGAGCACCAGCATGTCGGCACGTGCGCCCACCACCAAGCCATGCTTTGCCAGCCCTGCTGCCTGTGCGCTGCCAGCTAGCGCCGCGTCAAACAGCCGCTGCGCCGTGGCAGCCTGACCCGACGCTGGCGCTGCGCACACATTGCGCTGCTGCGCGTGCAGGCGCTGTCCGTATTCCAGCCAACGCAGCTCCTCGCGCCAGCTGCGGCTCACATGGCTATCAGACCCTATGGCCATGCCTACGCCAGCGCGCAGCCAATGCGCCACATCGGTCAGGCCATCGCCCAAATTGGCTTCGGTGCTGGGGCAGATCACCAGCTGCGCGCCAGTATCAGCCACCGCGTCAATCTCTTGCGCGGTGACGTGCGTGGCGTGCACCAGTTGCCAGCGTGCATCCAGCAAGCCCTGCTTGGCCAGCCACTCTACGGGGCGCTGGCCCGTGGTGGCCAAGCAATCGTTCACCTCGGCCATTTGCTCGGCCACATGGATGTGCAAAGGGGCGTCTGTGTTGGCCATCAAAGCTTTAAGCGCATGCACAGATTCTGGCCTTGCTGCGCGCAGCGAATGCACGGCTGCGCCTGTGTTGACCAGTGGCAGCTGGGCCGCATCCACTGCACTTTTAAGCTGCATCACAAATTGCGCATCCGCCGCAAAGCGCGCTTGGTCTGCACGCAGCGCGGGCGCTGCAAAGCCAGCCCGTTCATAGAGCACGGGCAGCAGCGTGATGCCCAGCCCCGCTTGCGCCGCTGCGCCGGTGAGCGCCCAAGCCATGCTAAACGGGTCATCGTAAGCACTGCCCTGCGCTGCGTGGTGCAAATAATGGAACTCGCAAACCTGTGTGTAGCCGCCCTCTAGCAGCTCGGCATACAGCTGTGCGGCAATGGCCTCTAGGTGCGCGGGCGTCACGCGCTGGGCCACGCTGTACATGCGCTCGCGCCACGACCAAAAATTATCAGCTTCCGATTTTCTGCGCTCGCTCAAGCCCGCAAACGCGCGCTGAAAAGCGTGGCTGTGGGCATTGACCAAGCTGGGCAACACGGGCCCTTGCAGAAGCAGTGCGTCGCTGGGCGCATCCACCCCGATATTGATCTCAGCCCAAGACCCTGTGAAATCCGTGCACAACAACACGCGCTGCTGCCAAGCGCCCTTAATCCACGCCTGCTGCGCCCAAAAGCGTTGGCCGCGCTCAGCCATGGGCTGCGCCGTGCAGGCTACTTTGAGGATAAGTTTGTAGGCGGCTATCAGCCAACAAGGCGGTGAGGTTTGACAAAAATCCTTGTATTTTTGGCCGCCTCAGCCCGTCAATGGCGTAGGGCTTGGACTCGTGCATGTAGGTGCTCCAGCATTTTTCTAGCTGCACGGCGTGGATGCCATTGCTTGGTCGCCCATAGTGGCGCGTGATGTAGCCACCTTTGAAGCGGCCATCGAGTGCATGGCTGAAATCTGTTTGTTGGCCAAGCAGCTGGCCAAGCGCATCGCGCAGCGCGGGTGCGCAGCTGGTGCCGCTGGCTGTGCCTATATTCAAGTCAGGCAGCTTGCCATCAAACAACCATGGCAAATGCGACTTGATGCTGTGGCCGTCCAGCAATACGGCAAAGCCGTGCAGTGCTTTGAGCCGCGCCAGCTCATTGGCCAGCGCATCGTGGTAGGGCTGCCAATAGGTAGCTATGCGCTCATGTATTTGTAGCGCGTTAGGCTGACATTCAGGCTGGTAAATCGACACACCTTCAAAATCCGTGAGCGGGCACAGCCCCGTGTTGTTCACACCTGCGTACATAGGCGCGTCCTGCGGCGGGCGGTTCAGGTCAATCACATAACGGGAAATTTGCGGCACGATCAGCCCAGCGCCTTGCGCTTTCACAAAAGCATACAGCTGGTCAAGCAGCCAATCGGTGTCGTCTACCTGCAAGGCCTTGGCGGTGTACAGCGCCTGCAAATGCGCAGGGATGCGCGTGCCCGCATGCGGCACACTCACCAGCAGCGGGCTTGTGCCTTGGTGTAGTTCAAATACGGTGTTCATAAGTGGTGTTCAATATGTGCCTGATCAGTCTCGTTCGTCGAGCTCATCCCGATTGTCACATGCGCCATTTTGCCAGCCACCACACGCCCCACGCAGGGATTGCTGCCAAACCAATAGGCCAACTCTCTGGGGTGCTCCAGCTGCCACACGGCAAAGTCAGCGCGCTGGCCAGCGGCCAGCTGCCCGCGGTCTTGCAAGCCCAGCGCCCGAGCTGCATGCACTGTCATGCCCAAGAGCGCCTGCAAAGGCGTGAGCTTGAACAGCGTGCAGGCCATATTGAGCATGAGCAATGGCGAGAGCGTGGGCGATGAGCCGGGGTTATGGTCTGTGGCTATGGCAATCGGCACACCCGCGCTAAGCAGGGCTTGCACGGGCGGCAACTTGGTTTCGCGCAGAAAATAATACGCGCCGGGCAGCAGCACCGCCACTGTGCCAGCGCTGGCCATGGCCGCTATGCCTTCTATGCTCAGGTGCTCCAAATGGTCACACGATAACGCCCCGTAGCTGGCGGCCAAGGCTGCGCCGCCTTGGTCACTCAACTGCTCGGCATGCAGCTTAATCGGCAGGCCCAGCGCCTGCGCTGCCTCAAACACACGCTTGGTTTGCTCCGCACTAAAGCCAATCGTGTCACAAAACACATCCACAGCGTCTACCAAGCCCTCGGCCTGTAGCGTGGGCAGCCATTCACACACCGCGCTGATGTAATCGTCTGGCCTGCCCGCAAACTCTGGTGGCAGCGCATGGGCAGACAGGCAGGTGGTGGTCACGGTGATGCCTAGCGCTTGGCCCAGCTGGCGCGCCACGCGCAGGCAGCGCGCTTCGTGCGCTAGGCTCAGGCCGTAGCCAGATTTGATCTCGATCGTGCACACACCCTCGCGCATCAGCGCTTGGGCGCGGGTGGTGGCGCTGGCCAGCAGCTGCGCATCCGAGCAGGCGCGGGTGGCAGCCACTGTGGAGCGTATGCCGCCGCCTGCGCGGGCTATGTCTTCGTAGCTAGCGCCCTGCAAGCGCATTTCAAACTCATGGGCGCGGTGGCCGCCATAGACCAAATGGGTGTGGCAGTCAACCAAGCCGGGCGTGATTAAAGCGCCTTGCATGTCATGCTCGGTGCTGACTTGCCCGCGTATATCAGCAGGTATGGCCGCACGTGCGCCCACCCACACAATGCGCTCGCCCTGCGTGGCTACTGCCCCATCGGCAATCAAACCCCAATCGGGCGCATGCGCAACCGTGGAGCACAGCGTGGCCAATGATGCGTTGTGCCACAGCGTGACGGGTAGTGCAGTGCTCATGCCAAATCCTTGTGTGCGTTTATGTATGCGTGTATGTCTGCGCCCAACCACCATGAACCCTGCGTGCTGGCGTTTACGGTTGCTGCTGCTGTTGCTGTTGCTGTTGCGGCTGCATCAGTATCTGCATCAAAGCGCCACGCAGTTGCACCAGCATCCAAACTCCACAAAAAATCTAATGCTTGTAAACGCTTGCTTTGAAGCCCATCGGTCCACACGCCCGCCGTGGCTACAAACAACGCACGCAGCGGCATCGCATTGCCCCACTCCTTGCCAGACACTACGCCATCCATAGCGCCATGCCTAGCATCAGCAGCACGCAGCATCAAATTCATATCCTGTGTTGGACCATTTAACAAACGGCAATACGGGCTCAGTGCGCCGTCAAATTGCAGTGCACCAGACCCACAAGTTTGCACCACCTGCCCACCATCAAAATCCAACGCCACGCCCGCGCCTTGCACCACACCAAACCAGCGCTGCACACCCGAAAATTCCGAGAACGCGCCATCGCGGTCAATATCGGCCAAGCTGATGCGCACCTGCCAATCCGCTGCATTGGGCCAAGCCAGCAGCTCGCGCGTAGCGCCGCCGCCATTGCGCCATGCCTTCGGCGCAACGCTTAACGCCGATAACACAGCCACTGTCATGGCTTGAACTGCCCTTGCAAACTGTAGCGCCCGCCCGGGTGCACCAAGCGCACAAAGGTAATCGGCGTGTTGCGGCTCACAGTGCTGCGGTTCACGATTAAACAAGGTTCGGTTTCTGCCACACCAAGCAGCCGCGCCTCTTTGCGCGTGGGCGCACTGGCCTCTATGGAATACTGCGCCTGCCACAGGGGTGCCACTTGCAGCAAATACTGGGTGGGCGTGGTTTGGGTGAAGTCCACGTCCAAATACTTAGGCGCACGGGTGGGGTTCACATAGCGGTCTTCGCATTGCAGTGCCACACCATTGTCAAAATGCACGATCAATGTATGAAACACCGCTGCGCCTTCGGACAGGCCAATACGCGGAGCAAGCGCCGCCGTCACCAGCTCGGCGCGCTTGAGATGCACCACCGCGTGGTGGTGGTGGCCGCGTGACTCTATTTCTTCGTGTAAATCACGTATGGTCAAGTTCGACGACAGGCGGTTCATGGGCGCGGCAAAAGTGCCCACGCCCTGCACGCGGTTAACCATGCCACTGTCGTGCAGCTCGCGCAGCGCCCGATTCACCGTCATGCGGCTCACGCCAAACTGCGCCACCAGCTGCGCCTCCGACGGCATGCGCGCGCCCGGCGCATAACGGCCACGCTCCATCTCATGCACCAAAAAGTCTTTCACTTTTTGAAACTGGGCGCGCGGCGGTGCGGCTACTGCAGCATTGTGGGGCGCGGCATGTTTGGCCAAGGCTGGCACTGGTTTGGGCATGTATTTACTTTCTTAACCTAGGGTAAATCTTACTTGACCTTACTTGTATGTACAAGTACATTTCAAACAAGTCCACTATTTATTTGCGAGTTGTTAGCATGAGCAATTTAAACCAACCCCTAGCTGCGAAATCTACCCAAGCCAGCGCGCAGCCGCACAGTATGACGATCGCGCAGCCGCACACTATGACGATCGCGCAACCCCGCGAGGTGCGCTCACCCACTGGCAACACCCTGCATTGCAAAAGCTGGCAAACCGAAGCCGCCTACCGCATGCTGCAAAACAACCTTGACCCCGCCGTGGCTGAAAACCCCATGGCGCTGGTGGTCTACGGTGGTATTGGCAAGGCTGCCCGCAACTGGGATTGCTTTGAAGAGATCTTGCTCCAGCTCAAAAAGCTAGAAAACGACGAAACCCTGCTGGTCCAGTCTGGCAAGCCCGTGGGCGTGTTTCGCACCCATGCCGATGCACCGCGCGTGCTGATTGCCAACTCTAACCTCGTGCCTAAATGGGCCACATGGGAGCATTTTTCAGAGCTAGACCGCAAGGGCTTGATGATGTATGGGCAAATGACTGCGGGCTCGTGGATTTACATAGGCACGCAGGGCATTGTGCAGGGCACGTATGAAACTTTCATGGAAGCGGGCCGCCAGCACTATGGCGGTGATTGGGCGGGGCGCTGGATTGTGACTGCAGGCTTGGGCGGCATGGGTGGCGCGCAACCATTGGCAGCAAGCTTCGCAGGCGCGTGCTCACTCAACATCGAGTGCCAGCAAAGCCGCATTGATTTTCGCTTAAGCACCCGTTACCTCGACGAACAAGCCACTGATTTGGATGACGCATTGGCTCGCATCAAGCGCTACACCGCCGAGAAAAAAGCTATTTCTATTGGCCTGTGTGGCAACGCAGCCCAGCTGCTGCCCGAACTGGTGCGTAGGGCCAAAGCCAGCGGGCTAAGGCCTGATTTGGTCACCGACCAAACCTCTGCACACGATTTGGTCAACGGCTACCTGCCCCCCCATTGGACCCCCGAGCAATGGCACGCCGCGCAAGCCGACCACACCCAGCACGCCGCACTGCGCCAAGCGGCCGCGCAAGGCTGCGCTGTGCAGGTGCAGGCCATGCTCGATTTTCAGGCCATGGGCATCCCCACCGTGGATTACGGCAACAATATCCGCCAAGTGGCTTTTGATGCGGGCGTGAAAAACGCATTTGATTTCCCCGGCTTTGTACCCGCCTACATTCGCCCCCTGTTTTGCAGCGGCACCGGCCCGTTTCGCTGGGTGGCGCTCAGCGGAGACCCCGAGGATATTCGCAAAACCGATGCCAAACTCAAAGAACTATTCCCCCACAAAAAAGCCCTGCACCGCTGGCTGGACATGGCGGGCGAGCGCATCGCCTTCCAAGGTCTGCCAGCCCGCATCTGCTGGATTGGCTTGGGCGAGCGCCACTTGGCAGGATTGGTCTTTAACGAGATGGTGAAAAGCGGCGAACTCAAAGCCCCCATCGTGATCGGGCGCGACCACTTAGACTCTGGCTCTGTGGCCTCACCCAACCGCGAAACCGAGGCCATGCAAGATGGCTCAGATGCCGTGTCTGATTGGCCGCTGCTCAATGCCCTGCTCAACACGGCTGGCGGCGCCACTTGGGTGAGCCTGCACCACGGCGGCGGCGTGGGCATGGGCTACTCGCAACACTCGGGCGTGGTGATCGTGTGCGATGGCACAGAGGCCGCTGCCAAGCGCATCGACCGCGTGCTGTGGAACGACCCCGCCACGGGCGTGATGCGCCATGCCGATGCGGGCTACGAGTCTGCCGTGCAGTGCGCCCGCGAGCAAGGCTTGAACATGCCCATGCTTAAAGCGTGAACACAAGCTGCACACACCTACCGCATACACACACCGCATACACCCACTGCACTCATACACATAGAAGCGACGCATAGCCCATGCTGCTACAACCCGGCCAGCTCAGCCTAGAGCAATTACAAGCCATCCATGCGGGGGGCATTGCGCTAGAGCTTGCTCCTGATTCAAGAGCGCAGATCCAAGCCAGTGCAGCGGTGGTACAGCGTGCGGCCGATGGCGATGCACCCGTGTATGGCGTGAACACGGGCTTTGGCAAGCTGGCCAACCAGCGCATCAGCAAAGCACAGCTGGATGTGTTGCAACTCAATTTGATTCGATCCCACAGCGTGGGCGTGGGCGAGCCGCTCTCCCCGCCTGTGATGCGCCTGATGCTGGCCACCAAGGCGGCTAGCTTGGCGCGTGGCTACTCAGGCGTGCGCGAGGTGGTCATTGACACGCTCATAGCCGTATTCAACGCGGGGCTGGTGCCCTATGTGCCCAGCCAAGGCTCAGTGGGTGCCTCAGGCGATTTGGCACCGCTGGCGCATATGACCTTGGCCCTCATTGGTGAGGGCGAAATGCTGCAGCATGGCCAGCGGGTAAGTGCTGCACAGGCGCTCAAGCAAGCGAATATCGCGCCGCTGCGGCTACAAGCCAAAGAAGGCCTCGCACTGATCAACGGCACACAAACCTCCACTGCGTTGGCGCTGCACGCCTTTTTAAGCTTTGAGCCTGTGCTAGAAGCCGCTCTGGTAATAGGAGCGCTCACGGTAGACGCAGCCAGAGGCAGCGACGGCCCGTTTGACCCACGCATACACGCCCTGCGAGGCCAACCGGGGCAGATAGATGTGGCGCAATACTACCGCGCTTTGCTTGCAGGCAGCGCCATTCGCCAGTCGCACATGAG
>JAYTMT010000169.1:0-3616 GCA_043728315.1 Polaromonas sp.
TGGCGCCTATAACGACGCGACAAACCAATCCACAGCGCCATGCGCTCATCCAGTTCGCTCAGTCGCTGCGGCTCGAGCTGCGCGTGTCTAGCGTATAGGTTCAGAGAATGCGCGGCGTCGTCAATCTGGGCTGATGCATTGGTTAAAACTTCAATCATTGGGCCAAATTGCGTTTCGTATTGCGCAGAATTTTGAAGTTCTGCCACCGCTCTGGCCAGCAAGGCGGACGCATTGCTGTCGGCATCGACCAGCGCATCAAGCGCGGTTTGCACGGCATCGCGCAGGGTTTGAGCGTTTGACAAGCGGCTGTGCTGCGCGTTCAGATCGTCCCATTCATTTAACCCGGGCGACAGCTTGTCGAGTTCGGCAATTTGCCAAGAGAGTCTTTCGCGCTCGCGTTGAGAGTTGTCTTGTGCGCCCCGTGCATCTGCCAAAGCTTTTTGTGCCAATCGCCACAGCTGCCAGGCCGCTGCCAGTGCTTCGGTGTTGACACCGGCGTAAGCGTCTAGCAGGCCTCTGACTGAATCGGGGCGAGTCAAGCTTTGCCAAGCGTGCTGACCGTGAATGTCCACCAGCTTATCGGCAAGGTCTTTGAGCTGCGCAACCGTAGCCACACTTCCGTTTATCCACGCGCGACTTTTCCCTTGCGCATCAACTGTGCGGCGCAGCAGCAAGCTTTCGCCAGGCAAAAAGCCCGCACCTTCAAGCCAGCTTGTCACCGCCAATTGATTGTCAAACTCGACGCTTATCTCGCAACGCAAAGCGCCTTCACGAACCATACCCACATCGCTGCGCGCGCCAAGCGCGAGTTGAACCGCATCAATCAAAATTGATTTTCCGGCGCCGGTTTCGCCCGTTAAAACGGTGAACCCTGACGTCAGATCAAGGTCGACTTCGCGAACAATCACGAAGTCGCGTAACGATATTCGCTTGAGGCTCATGGCCAGACAACCAAAAGAAAATAGGTCACGCTACGCCTTCGTTCCAGTGCAGCTTTTTGCGCAGCGTGTCAAAGTAGCTCCAGCCCTTCGGGTGCAAAAAGCGCATTTGGTACTCAGAGCGTTTGACTGTGATCCGGTCGCCCAGCATCAAGCTCGCCAAGGACTGCATGTCAAAGTTGGCGCTGGCGTCTCGGCCCGCTACTATTTCAATAGCTACTTCCCCTATGTCTGAAAGGACAATGGGCCGGTTTGACAAGGTATGCGGGGCAATCGGCACCAACACCCAACCTGCAATTGAAGGATGCAAAAGCGGTCCGCCTGCCGACAGCGCATAGGCTGTTGAGCCTGTCGGCGACGCAATAATCAAACCGTCAGCACGCTGGTTAGCCACAAAACGGCCATCGACCTCCACCCGCAGCTCCACCATGCCCGAGGTTGCGCCGCGATTGACCACCACATCATTCATGGCAGTGGCGTTGAACACACAGCGCCCATCACGCACAACTTGCGCTTGCATCATCCAGCGGCGGTCTTCTTCAAAATCGCCGCGCAGCATGGGGCTTAAAACGCTTTGGTAGTCGTCAAATGCAATGTCCGTGATAAACCCCAACCGACCCTGATTAATGCCAATCAGCGGCACGCCAAACTTGGCCAGCACACGGCCAATGCCCAGCATGGTGCCGTCCCCTCCCACCACTAAGGCCAGGTCGCAGTGCGCGCCTATGCCGGCCACGTCCAAAATCGGGTATTGGGTCAGGCCGGTGTTGTTGGCAGTGTCTTTTTCAATCGCAACGTCACAACCCTGGGCGTTCAAGAACTGCGCAACGCTCTCTAAAGCCAGGCGCGAGCCTTGGGCGTGGTATTTGCCGACGAGCGCGACATGACGAAATTGCGATTTCATTTTCAAATTACATCACAAGAAGGGCGGCAAGCTTCGTAGAATGAACGAATGCTGGACGATCGTGCAAGACTGTTGTTAAAAGCGCTCGTTGAGCGCTACATCGCCGATGGGCAGCCGGTAGGTTCGCGCACGCTGTCCAAAGCCTCTGGGCTAGAGCTGTCCCCCGCCACCATCCGCAATGTGATGAGCGATCTGGAAGAGTTGGGCCTGATCGTCAGCCCCCACACCTCGGCCGGCCGCATACCCACGGCGCTAGGCTATCGGCTGTTTGTAGACACCATGCTGACGACTCAGTCCGACCCATTTCTGAATGCTCCGGGCTTGGGCGCAGCACGTCTGGCCCCTGACCAGCCACAAAAAGTACTTAGCAGCGCTGCACACATGCTGTCCAGCCTGTCGCAGTTTGTGGGTGTGGTGATGGCGCCCCGGCGCAGTTCGGTATTTAGGCACATTGAGTTTTTGCGATTGTCTGAGCGGCGCTTTTTAGTCATCATCGTTTCGCCCGAAGGCGATGTGCAAAACCGCGTGATTTTTACTGAAGCCGACTACACGCAGTCGCAGCTCATTGAGGCGGCCAATTTTTTAAATTCACATTACGCCGGCATGGCCATTGAAGAGGTGCGAGAGCGCCTTAAAAACGAAGTGGAGGCACTGCGCGGGGAAATCGCCACGCTGATGCAAACCGCTGTGCAGGTCAGCTCCGAAGCCATTGAGTCACGCGACGAAGTCGTCATATCAGGCGAACGAAATTTGCTGACGGTGAGCGATTTTGCAAGCGACATGGGCAATTTGCGCAAGCTGTTTGACTTGTTTGAACAAAAAGCCCAGCTCATGAAATTGCTTGACGTGTCTAGCCGAGCCGAAGGCGTGCGCATCTACATTGGCGGCGAAAGCCAGGTTATTCCGTACCAGGAATTGTCAGTCGTGACCGCACCTTACGAAGTGGACGGCAAGGTAGTTGGCACGCTGGGCGTTATTGGCCCTATGCGCATGCCGTACGAAAGAATGATCCAGATTGTCGACATCACCTCCAAGCTGGTCAGCACCGCCCTGAGCCACAGCAAATAGCCACAACAAGCAGGCATCTACAATGCGTCTTGGTTTGGGCCGTTAGCTCAGTTGGTTAGAGCAGAGGACTCATAATCCTTTGGTCCACAGTTCAAGTCTGTGACGGCCCACCATTTGACGTGATTGAATAAGTTATAATTTGGGTCGTTGCGGCTGTAGCTCAGTTGGATAGAGTACTTGGCTACGAACCAAGGGGTCGTGGGTTCAATTCCTGCCAGCCGCACCAGAATTAACGTTCTAGAACCATAGCTTAGAGGCTCACCCCTCTAGGCTATTTTTCTTTGTGCACCACGTTACGCGTCGGCCATCAAAGAGTTTTGCATTACCTGAGCGGGCAGTTAATTGCCATTAAATTAGCAACTGCTCACGCGCGTATTTATTGGGTTCTAACACTTAAATGCACTCAAAACTGGCTTTAAACAGCGCGCAGCCCAAAAAACCCAAAATTAGCCTTTTTTCAAGAGAAAAGTAGCCGAAGCCGTCTATTTACGGGCGCAAAGAGCTATTATTTTTATAGCGTTTTGGCTCCCAAGCTGGAATACACTGCTACAAAGCGCACCGGTCCCGCCTTGCCACACCACGTCACACCATGAGCAAAGCCTTCACCAAAGAAAACGATTCCGACTCTGACAACGACGACCTCGTTTTGCCGCCGTTGCCCGCAGGCGGCAAAAACTACATCACGCCAGCGGGTTATGCGCGCATG
>JAYTMT010000170.1:0-4130 GCA_043728315.1 Polaromonas sp.
AGGAGATTGCTCGGTAATGTTTGCGTCAGTAGCAGGCTGATCTTCGGTCAGCGGCTGCATTTCATCGCGCACGGACAATTTGATAGTGGATATATTGCTGTTAATTTGAGCTGTAGGATTCATATGTTTCTTCAGACGTAGCTGAATGCCCCGACATATTTCTATATACATTTTTAACTTTTGCTGAAAATGATATTTTTGTCATGAATAGACCATTTGTAACTTTTATGACTCGCCCAAGACGGGCTTGCATTTGTCGTTTGCCGCATAGGCTAAGCAGCCTATGTGGCTAAAAACCTAAAAATTCAGGGTTCAGAGTGGCTTCAGGCTTACGCAACGCAAAGGTTAGCCCTAAAACAAAGTAGCGACACTGCACAAAATGTGCCTCACTATCGCCGCCGGGGCCGATGTGTACATCACCGGTGAAATATCAGAACCCCAAGCCCACTAAGCCCGTGAGATAGGCGTGGGCTACATTGCTTGCGGTAGCGGCGCATGTGGCGGCGCTATCCGACTTCGCGCATAAGTCAACAGCTGGGCAGACAAGTAGCAAATACCCGCTACATACGCCGCCTAAGACCTACGCCGTCATGGCCTCCAGCTTGGCGAGCGCTTCGTCCATAACCTCGCCGGGCGCGGTCTCTATCCGCTTGGCATGTCTGGCCTGCCAGTCCAGGACACGGCACAGACTGATGACGGCTGCGCCCTGAGCACGAGTGCCTGCGCCCATAAGCGTCACGGCCCAGCCTGCTACCCGCTCAAAATTGCCTTGGGTGATTGGGGCCACGAGCGCACGGCCTAGGCGATTGAATTCCTGGTTGGACAGCACCAGCACCGGGCGTGTGCCTTGAATTTCAGTGCCCAAGGTGGGGTCTAGGCTGATGAGCAACACGTCCCCTTGCCTGGGGGTTTTGCCTGCGGGTTTTTGCACTGCGCCGGTCACAGCGCTTCGCTACCTACGGGCGGCATATCTTGCCAGCTTTGCAGATCGGCCGGCATGGGCATTTTTAAATTGCATTGCTTGTTGAGCTCAGCGGCTGTATAGCGCTTGCGCGTGGGTTTGGGGCGCAGCACGATAGCATTGCTAGCGGTACGCTCCACCAGCAAGGATTGGCCTATAGAAAAATCCATGTCGCGCAGCAAAGCTGGCGGCAGCGTGAGGCCGGCTGAATTGCCCAGCTTGCGGATAATTAGCTCCATATGGCACCTTAAGTATCAAACATTGTATGACATTGTGCCACAAAACCCAAAACAAAGATGCCTTGGCCGAGTTTGAGTGCAGCATCGCCGACTTCTGGCTTGCGCTGGCCAGTGCAGGCCAGTTCGACGGTCAGGGCGATCACCGCACCCCCAAGCCCTATGTGCGCCAGGCGTTTGGCAAATACCTCGAATGCGGCATCTTTGCCCACGGCTTTGCCCGCGCCCGCTGCTCTGACTGCGCGCACGACTACTTTGTGGCCTTCTCCTGCAAAGGCCGGGGTGTCTGCCCGTCGTGCAACACGCCGCGCATGGTGGTGACGGCGGTGCATCTCACAGACCACGTCTTCCCCCGCCTAGCGGTGCGCCAGTGGGTGCTGTTTGTTCCAAAGCGGCTAAGCTACTTCATGCAACGCGAAGGGGCAGTGCTCAACATGGTGCTGCGTATCTTGTTGCACGTTATTGCGCAAAGCCTGCGAAGCCACAGCCCCGGTGCAGCGAATGTGGACAAGGCTGCTCCCCAGCCCGAACCTGCGCCGCCCAAGCGCTCACAGGCGCACTACCTGTGGGCAGTGCTGATCGCCCGTATTTATGAGGTGTTCCCGCTGCTATGCCCGCTGTGCGGCGGGCAGATGCGCATCATTGCGTTCATCACGCACAGTGCCGATATACGGCAAATGCTTGATCACATCGGGGTGTAGGCCGCGCCGCCCAACATCGCACCAGCGCGGGGCCACCATTGCGGGAGGACTGTGATGCGCAGATGGGTGAGGGTGCCCAAGTCGAACCAGACTGGGATCTGGCGGCGCAACCGGCACCGGACTACGAGGTCGATCAGCGCGTTACTTGGTGAGTGATCGACACAGCGATCCAAGCAGCGTTTCAGCTCAGCTGCGGGGTAGGCCTGCGCGCGTAAACCAATTGGCGAGCAGCAGCTAGACCATTTTTTCCATTTCGTTGGCTGCGACGGTTCAAACGGCAGGGATCAGTGGCTTTTGAGTGCCCCAAATCCGTGCCATATTTGGTCTCATTCGATTGAATTTCCTATCCGTCCCCATTGACGGTCATGCCGCCCGCTTCTATCAAAAGTCTGGTTTAGAGGCCTCGCCGCTCAGAGCCGATCAGTTGTTGATTTTGTTGAAGGATACAAGGCGATGGGTTTGAATGGGCAAACGCCCGCTATAAAGCTTCAGGCCTATCTTTCAATTCATCAACCCTCTACTTCGCATTGAGCTTAAATTTCGGGGGATTACTACATCATCGCAGACTGGCTAGGTGGCCAGTCCATCAAGCTAATGTTTCAAGACGAGGCGCACTTGTCCGCATCTCGGACGCGCGCAGGTGCTGGGCGGCGTACACCGTTCGGCCCTTACGTCAAGCGATGTTGACCTAAAGTTAACCTGCAATGGCCTGCATCAGGCAAGGTAAAGTGCCTGTGCTGCAAAACCGTATATGTGCTGAAACTAGGTGAGCGTTTCGATGCTCGTCACTGATCTGCTCAACCCTTTTTAGTCCAGGCACCGCACCAGCCTTTGCTTGCTACCAGGTTGTTGCCAAACACAGCGCATCCGCCAGCGTTGTCGCCAGCTTTGCCCTGATATAAAACGCAGCTTGCACAGTTTTGATCGGCAGCACGGTTGGGGTGTTTTTTAGCATCCACTTTTGTGCTGTCAGCTTTGTAGCCAAGTGCCTGCGCTTGTTCGCTGGTTTCAAGTACGGCGGTAGGGGCTGGCGTTTGTGCCTGTGCAGTTGTAGCCGTTGCCAGCGCTGCGAGCGCTGAAGCACGCGTCAGGGATTGCATAAAGAATGTTCTGCGAGAGTGGGTCATGATGATGTTCTCAAAAATAGGTCTAAAAATAAAAATAGCCGTTCAAAAAATACCAATATGAAATGCTGTGATTGGCATCAACGCCAGCTACAAGGGATTGAAAGAACGCGCCGCAGGCAGAGGCATTAACCATTGCCTGCTGCGAAAGTCAGCGCAACAATAACTATTGCTTAGCGCCTTCGCCCAGCCGCCTGCCAAGCGATACTGCGTACGGCGCTGCTCTGGCAGCCAGCATGGGGTCAGCTGATGCTTCAACACCTTTTGGCATCACCATCGGGTTGTAGTTGGTAGTTAGGCAAGACCCGCCGCCGTCTTCAGAAACGGAAGTAATTTTCAGCATGCCCAAATTGACTTTCTTGCGACCCTCAGGCAGCGGTACTGTGGCGCTGTCAAGTTTGTCACCAGCTTGTGCCAGCTCCAGATTGAAGTTAAAGGCAACCTTGCCGTCTTTGACACGCTGGCGTAAATCGTCAAAAAGGAAATTGGCTCCTTTGGCTTTGGCTTCGTCGTCAGTCAGGCCCTGCAGGCCTCCAACGGGCTCAAAAATCCATTTGCCAAACTGTTTTGCACCACTGGCATTGACAAAGCCGTGTGCATGCACGCCCCAATAGTTCACGCTGCCAAAACTTGCAGGTACAGGCTGGGATGCATAGTGTTTGCCTTGCAGTAGTACCTCGGGGTTGGCATCGTTAAAAGCCTTAACTTTTGCCGCGTCGGCTGCTTTTGTCACTGGATCTGCCTGACGCGAGACCAGCAGCGCAAGAAGCTGCTGAGGCGTCGACGCGCCAAAAACGGGCGCAGAAATATTACCCATCATCCAGCGCTCGCCATCAGGCAAGTTAAACTGTAATGCAAGATTGCGCTGGGATTTTGCGTTGTCTGGCGCATTTGGATTGCCACCTCCCACTGAGAAACGCACTACCACCGGCACACCCTTGCCGCTGAAAACCGAAGCAGACGATAACCCACGGGCATCTGCAGTGCCGATAAACTCGCCTGCAGCGCAAATGCCCTTAGCACCAGAGCGTCGATAACCGGCAAACTTGCCACCGGTGGCTTCAAACTGGTTGACAAAGGTAGTTGGATCTACTGGCGCAACGCTTGC
>JAYTMT010000171.1:0-5829 GCA_043728315.1 Polaromonas sp.
TTTTCTTTCACCACAGGCGAATAAATTTTTTAACAGAAAGAGAGAAATGATCATGATGACGAAACAAGATGCCACGCGGGTAATTGATGCTGCCTGCAAATCCTCCGAGAAAATTCGCGTCTCTTGGAATAAATCGCTAGATTTATTACGCGAAGGTGCTGGCACAAATGGGTACGGCATTTACCGTGATTGCTCCATGTTGAGGAGCCAATTGCTCCAGGCAAAGAGCCACATCGATGACGCGTTGCAGTCCATGGACTCTGCTGTTTGGCCTACCGATGAGCACTACGATCTTTTCTAAGACTACCCGAGGAAACCAACCATGGATACCATCATTTACGAGCAACGCGAACCTGGCAGCGAGGCGCTGGACGCGCCAGAGTGGATACCGAGCGGGGCAACACGGGGGTATCAGTCCCCGTGGGTGCAGGTTCAGGTTGTTGACGGGTTTACATTGCGTGAAGACCAGCATGACCGATGACGGCCACGCGGCGGCAGTATATGACTGGTGCCATGTGCAGCAGCTGTGGCGGCAGCCCAGGGAGGCTGCCGCATCCAAGGCTGTTAACGCAGCCTTGGATGAGTTTTTTCAGCAAGTGCAGAAGCCAGAGACACCGCCAGAGGGGGCAAAGTAGACATTGATCTACTGTCGTAGACCATAGTCTTGCACAGTGCCGGGACTGGGCGCGAAGCGCATGCCTTGCGCTGCGCGCAAGGCACACAGACGGCCGCAGGGAGTGCGACCACACTTGACGTGTGCGAAGCCGGTGGCGCGCCTAGGCGGTGCCTGCGCGCCCTGTAAAGCAGGAGGTAAACAAGCCACGCTTCTGATGGCCGCTCGAGCGGCCATGTGGCGAAGCCTAAACCAACTGGGCGTGTAAAGAGCGCCAGGGAGTGCGGCACCTTGATACAAGTTGGCCGTAAGTGTGTGAAATTTTCTTTGTATAGGGGGAGGTGAGGAGGACAGGTAGAGGGTAGCCCTGCCGCATCCTATAAAGCAGTCCCCCGCCCACGCCGTGGGCTCTTAGCGCACGCTGTGCGCTCCCCAAGTTCTCGCAGGTCGGGCTTCTAGCCCAGCTTTGTGGCCAGCCTGGCAGCATCCAAGTGAGTGTATCTACGCAGAACCTGCATGCTTCGGTGCCCGGACATGGAAGCCACTTCAAAAGGGTTCAATCCCTTGTCCTCGAACAGCCTGGAAACGGCCTCGTGCCTTAAATCGTGAAACTTCAAATCTACTAAAAATCCCGCAGGCGTTTTTTTCTTTGGGTTGTCTCTATCGTAGATCAGCGCTGCACGCTCTACACAGCGCCGCCATGTTTTATCGAATGAATCCGCACGCTTCCAGCTAAACACTTGGCCACTGATTGCCCGGGGCATGCCCTTGAGGGTCTCAATGGCCGCCATCGAGAGGGCGACGGTTCTACTGTCACCGTTTTTGGTGTCACGCAAATGCAGGGTGCGTTTTTTAAGGTCTATATCTGACCATTCCAGTCCAAGCAGCTCACCAAGTCGACATGAGGTCTCTAGAGCAAGCTGGATAATTTCCCTCATGTTGCTAGCGTAGCCTTCGCTGGCCGACAGAAGCAGGTAATCAAGCTCCAGGGCGCTCAATCGCCGATCCCGTGCCTTGCCCTTTGCGGGCTTGCGTACAAGCTTGACGGGGTTCTCTCGCAGCTGTATGCCCCATTCGCGGCGCGAGTGCTCCAGAATGACCGACATGGTGTTCAGTTCGTGAATCACGCTCTGGCCCGACACCTCCTTGAGGCGCGCGTCTCGAAAGGCGGCTATATCCATGGGTCTTAGGCCAGTCAAAAAGAACGGCCCGAAGCGCTTAACCAGTAGGTTGATGCGGTAGCCCTCGGACTGGCCCGACCGCTTCAGCGGAGTTACTTCGGCCTGGTAGCGAAGCGCCACTTCTTCGAAGGTTGTTCGCTGCGCTTCCATGTCAACGGTTTCGCCGCGCTCAATTTTGAGTTCGTACGTTTTGCCCCAGTGTTCAGCATCCTTCTTTGTTGAGAAGGTTTTAGATATGCTAGGGTGACCGTGAATGCGGATGCGAACGCGCCATTGAAGATCGCCGCGCTTTTCAATAAGTGCCATTGAGTTATTTGAACTGCTAAAAACTCAATTGTCCCAAAACTGTCCCAAAAAGTCAAATTAAACTTATGAAACCTAGCATTCATGCGGGTTTCAAGGAATATAACTACCGCTTTGTAAGCGGTAGGTCGTCAGTTCGATTCCGACAAGCGGCACCAAGTCATGGATTCACAGAGTCTCAAACTGTCTCAAAACCCGCACGCTCACCAGCGTAGTGGGTTTTTTCTTGCCTCAGAACATTCTGCCAGATACCATCGAATCTCAATAAAAAGATGGGATCTTTGATGGTATCTAAAAACGCCAAAAAATAAATACCATCAAACCTATTTGCACCATGGCATTAACAGACGCATTTATCAAAAATACCAAGCTGTTTGATAAAACCAGCAACGACCGCACTGAATCCACGCAATCCAAACTCAAAGGCTGGTTCGAGCACAACATTTGGCTGTTGATCGGACATCGACCAATTTCGCAGAGCACTGCTCCCGATTTGCTAGATACCGTAGTTAAACGACTAGGAGTCTGAAAAGTTCACCATACAGCCCACCGCGTCGCCAACCTATGCAGCCACGTATTCAAACACGCTATTGTGACCCGCAAAGCTGAACTTGATCCGACCCTCAATCTGCAGCGTGCGTTAGTAAAGCCCACAGAAGCGCACTACTCAGCCGTTACCAAGCCAGAAGAATTGACATCGCTGTTGCGATCAATCTTCGGCTATGCGGTCATCGCTCAGTAGTAAATGCACTCAAAATACTTCCTATGGTATTTGTGAGACCCGGCGAACTGCGCCGTACTGAGTGGTCAGAGTTTGATTTGGAAAAAGCAATCTGGTGTATTGCGGGAAGCAAAATGAAAATGGGCGAAGACCATAGCGTGCCATTTGCCATTGCGAACAGCCATGATGCAGCGCTGGGCTGACTACCTAACAAATTACGCATTGACGGCGAAGTGATCAGCTTTAAAGCAGCTTGGTTGCGCATCTGCAATGCGTAACGATACGCGATACAATCACACATGATTAAGTCATTCAGCCACAAAGGCTTGCAGCTCTTTTTTTGAGAAAGGCAGCAAAGCAGGCATACAGCCCGCCCACGCCCCAAGGCTTGAAAGAATGTTAGGCCGTTTAAACGAAGCCACTAGCCCACGCGACATGAACTTACCTGGCTGGGGCTTGCATCCTTTAGGGCGCGAGCTCAAGGGGCATTACTCAGTGTGGGTAAACGGCAATTGGCGTATGACTTTTGCTTTTGAAGGTATCGACGCTGTACTAGTGGATTATCAGGATTAGCACTGAAACTTGGAGAACGACTATGACCCGTATGTTTAACCCCCCTCACCCCGGCCTAACGCTGCGCGATGATGTGCTGCCCGCTTTGGGGCTGAGCGTGACCGATGCCGCTGTGCAACTAGGCGTTGCCCGCGTGTCGCTGTCCCGCGTGTTGAACGGGCGCGCAGGCATATCGCCCGATATGGCGTTGCGCATAGAGGCATGGCTAGGCAAAGACCGTGGCGGCGAAGCTCGCCTGTGGCTGGCAGAGCAAAGCGCCTATGACGTGCGACAAGCCATGCTGCGCTTTAAAAAAGCCCCTATGAAAGTGCAGCAAGCCCCGATGACGGCGGCTTAAATCAACTTGGCTAAAACAACGATGAGTAAAGGGCCGACCATGGACGCACCACGCGACACCAGCTATGACGACATACTGGCCATAGCCCTGAAAGACCCCATTGAAGCCGCTGCCTACATTCAAGCAGTCATGGAGCTAGACGAACCCGCGACCTTGCTGGTAGCACTACGCGCTGTAGCCAAAGCGCACGGCATGGCAGAGGTGGCACGCCGCGCTGATATGGGCGACAAGACACTGTTTCGTGCACTCAGTGAGGACGGTAACCCGACGCTCAGTACCATTAGCAAAGAGCTGCACGCTGTGGGTTTAAGACTGAGCGTAGTGCCAGAGCTTGTCCACGCTTAGATATGCCTGGCATGGCCTTATGCATAGAAGCCCGTCAGTAGCTGGCAATGTCCTGCCTGCGGCGTGGCCTATGCCAAGGCGGGGGGGCGATGCGGCGGCAGTGCAAGAGGCCCATGCTACGCAAGGCAAAGTGGCCGCGTACGGGACACAGGGCGAAGGTCTTCTGGGCAATGTGCCGTGGGTCAAGCTCTTAATAGGCTTGGCAATGGTCTGCAGCACTTGGCTAGTTTTTCACAATTTTGGCGCTACGGTGGCTGATGCCACGGGTACCAGTCGCGCGGGCCGCATCGGCGCTAACCCTAGCACCGAGCAGCTGGCCCAGCTAGCGGCCAGTGCGCAGGTGGGCGACGTAGTGATGTACAGCGCCACCTGGTGCCCTAACTGTTTGGCAGCCAAGAGTTGGATGGGGCAGTACGGCTTTAAGGCGCAGGTGTGTTAGGTAAACACCGGGGCGGGCTACAAAGGCCTAAACGCGCATTTGCACTTTGATACGTATGGTCTGCACGTCAAACCCCTGAGACCGCAAATGCGCCGACAATGCTGGGCTGAGTTGGCGTAGTTTGGCGGCTACAGCGCTGTTGGCGGCCAATAGGCACCAATTATGGTTCTCAATAGGGCCTGCTTGCACACCGCTGCGCAATGCTGCGGGCAGCAAAGGCGCAATCGTTTGCAGCCAGTTTTGTGATTCGCGCGCGGCAGATACCAAGCGTGCCAATGTGGGCGCACTCTCTACAGCCTTAATAACGGAGATGGCTTGTTTGGGCTGTAAGGCCCGGGGGTAGCGCGGCGCAAGCTTGATGGTGGACATAGAAAAACCTTACATTACCCGTCAAAGAGAGTGAAACCAGCTGGAAAAAACACAGCCATACAGGCCAAGAAATAGGGCGGATAATAGTTCGGTATATAAAAATCAGGGGGCAGGTGGTAGTTCGTTCAACGCAATGCCACTGTTTTGAGTTCAGGAGCACAGTATGCATATGATTATCACGGACGCTTGGTTGGCCAAAACGCGGCCTATCCACTTGAGTGGCACCAAGTTGATTTTGGCGGGCTTGGGTTTGTCACTGGCACTCATGCTGGTGGCAGCCATCTTGTACCACTGGGTGTTTCTCAAAGGCGCGCGCGAGGGCTGGCCTATAGTGGGCAGCTTGGTCAAACTGGTAGTCAAAGACGAGTTTGAGCAGCGTGACCGCTTTATGCGCGAAAACCTTGACGCAATGGCTAAAAAGGTAGGCGAGATGCAGGCCAAAGTGGTTCAGCTAGAGTCCATCACCGAGCGTGTTTCGGGCCTGGCGGGCATACC
This sequence comes from Polaromonas sp., assembly GCA_043728315.1. Classification (GTDB taxonomy): domain Bacteria; phylum Pseudomonadota; class Gammaproteobacteria; order Burkholderiales; family Burkholderiaceae_C; genus JAAFIP01. The sequence goes on from JAYTMT010000171.1 coordinate 5,377, forward strand.
TGTACCCGAGGCGGCCAAGACAAATGCTGGTGGCAAAGGCGGCGTTTTGATCGGCGGGCGTGATTTGACACTGCAAGAGTTGCAGGCCACGTTGATCGATCTGGAAGCGTTGAGTAACCAAAAAGTGGATTTATTGACGGTGGTGGAATCTCGCTTGTTTGACCAGAAAATTCGCAAAATGATGGTGCCTACAGCCCAACCCGTGCCGGGCAGCGTGCTGGGTTCTTCGTTCGGATTTCGCAGCGACCCTATTACTGGCCGCTCGGCCTTGCACACAGGCCTGGACTTTCAGGCTGATACGGGCAGGCCTATTTTGGCAGCCGCAGGTGGGGTAGTGGTGGTGCAGGAATACCACCCTGGCTATGGCAATATGGTGGAAATAGACCACGGCAACGACCTCATCACCCGCTACGCCCATGCATCAGAGACTTTTGTTAAAAAAGGTGACTTGGT
>JAYTMT010000172.1:0-37297 GCA_043728315.1 Polaromonas sp.
TTCATGGTGGGGGCGTTTTTTGGCGTCTACGCCATGGGTTTGACTGGCAATTTTTGGTTCAGTTTGGTTCTGGTGCCCTTGGCTACGGGCGCATTGGGGTTGCTGTGTGAGCGATTCTTGGTGCGTCCTTTGTATGGGCGCGGCATTGATTACCCTTTGCTGCTGACTTTTGGCCTGTCATATGTGTTGATTGAAGCCATGCGCATCGTCTTTGGCGTCGAAGGCTTGCCTAGCTCCACGCCTGCTACGCTCAAGGGCTCGGTGAATTTGGGTTTTGGCCATTTTCCGCTCTACCGTTTGTTTTTGATAGCAGCCACCGCCGTGATTGTGCTGGGATTGTGGCTTTTTATTGAAAAAACGCGCTATGGATTGATCATTCGCGCGGGCTCGCGCGATGCTGAAATTGTGAAAGTGCTGGGCATTGATATCTCTAAAGTGTGGCTCTTGGTGTTTGGTATTGGCACAGCCATTGCAGGTTTGTCTGGCCTGTTGGCAGCACCCACACGGGCGGTTAATCCTGAAATGGGCATTCCCATTTTGGCTGAATCGTTTGTGGTGACCGTGGTGGGCGGCATGGGCTCACTGCCCGGGGCTGTGGTCGCAGGATTGTTGGTGGGCATTGTGTTTGCCATGACATCGCTGTTTGCGCCCGAATATGCAGAAATGTCGATATTCGTGCTGATGGCCGTGGTGCTTTTGATCCGGCCACAGGGCTTTTTTGGCAAAACTGGGGCTATGGGCTGATGAACGCTACTCTGAACTCTGCAATCGAGCGCATCCGTGCCCACCGTGTGGCAGCCGTCATTGCCTTTCTGATGGTGTTTCCGTTTTTAATGCCGTATGAAGCATTGGCGGTGAACATCCTGATTTTTGGCTTGTATGCGGTGGGTTTCAACCTGCTGTTTGGCTACACCGGCATGCTGTCATTTGGGCATGCGGCGTTTTTAGGGGTGGGCGGTTATTTGGCAGGTATTGCTGTGGTGCATGCCGCTTGGCCTTGGTGGGCCGCTATTCTTGTGGGAGTAGCTGCCTCTTGCTTGGCTGGCTTGGTGATTGGTTATCTGGCCATTCGCACGCGCGGCATTTATTTTTCTATGGTGACGCTGGCCTTGGCACAAATTGTCTATTACGCTTTCTACAAAGCCGAGCGCTGGACTGGCGGGGAAAACGGCCTGCGCGGCGTGAAGGTAGAAACCATCGATTTGCCCGGTATCAGCATCGATTTCATCAACCCACTGAACAAATACTATGTGATTTTGGTATTTGTGGCATTTGCATTGTGGTTTGTGTCGCGGGTGCTCAGCTCACCGTTTGGCGCTGTGATAGAGGCGATTCGCGAAAACGAAAAACGGGCAGCCGCCTGTGGCTACGATGTGGCGCGCAGCAAACTCTTGGTGTTTGTGTTGTCCGCTGCCATTTGCGGCTTGGCAGGCGCGCTGCGTGCTTTGCATTTGTCCATTGTGCCGATTGATTCGCTGCATTATCTGCAATCGGGCCAAGCGGTGATGATGTGCCTCTTGGGTGGAATGGGCACGTTTTTTGGCCCCTTCATTGGCGCAGCGGTATTTTTGTATTTGGAAGACGTGGTGACCAATATTACACGCTATTGGATGGGTGTGGTGGGAATCATTTTTATGGTGTTTGTGCTGTTTTTCCCCAAAGGCATGTGGGGCACTGCTCTGCATTGGATAGCACGCTGGCAAAACAAATCAAGCCCTAGCAAGGATTCGCCATGAGCACATCCCCTATCCTAGAGGTGCGCGCAGTCTCGCGCAGTTTTGGTGCATTTGTGGCTCTGCACAATATCAGCACCAAGTTTTACAGCGGTGAGATCACTGCCATCATCGGGCCCAACGGCGCTGGCAAAAGCACCTTTTTCAACCTGATCAGTGGCGGCATCCCGCCCAGCCAAGGTCAAGTGCTGTTTGAAGGGCGCGACATCAGCCACCTAGAGCCCCATGCCTATGCCCGCATGGGCATTGCCAAAAGCTTTCAAATCACCAACGTGTTCAAGCAACTCAGTGCCCATGAAAATGTGCGCGTGGCGCTGCAAATGCAAAGCTCGCGCTACCAAATCGTGCGTGCGCGAGGAGCGTATACCGAGTTGGCAGACCGCGCCGATGCTTTGCTGGAAAGAGTGGGCTTGGTGCACAGCCGCAACAAACTGGCTGGTGATCTGGCACATGGCCAGCAGCGCTCGCTAGAGGTGGCTATGGCGCTGTCTTGCGCGCCCAAGCTCCTGCTGATGGACGAGCCCACCGCTGGCATGTCACCCCAAGAAACGGTGGTGATGATGGATTTAATCACCGAGCTGGCCACCGAGCGCACCATTGTGTTGGTGGAGCACAAGATGAAACTCGTTATGGGGCTGTGCAAGCGGCTGCTGGTGCTGCACCATGGCGAACTGCTGGCCGAGGGCACACCCGATGAGATTCGCAACAACGCGGAAGTCAAGCGCGTGTATTTGGGTCAACACTGATTGCGCAGCATGCTAAAAATACAACAACTCAACGCTTGGTACGACCGTAGCCATGTGGTGCAAGGCTTGGATTTCGAGGTGAAATCAGGCGAAATTGTGACCCTGATGGGGCGCAACGGCGCTGGCAAAACCACCACCCTGCGCAGCATCATGGGCTTGGTGGACAAACGCAGTGGCAGCGTGCTGTTTGACGGGCAAGACATACTGCCTTTGCCCACCCACGAGCGCTTTCACAGGGGCTTGGCCTATGTTCCTGAAGACCGACGTATTGTGCCCAGCCTGTCGGTGCTAGAGAATTTGCAATTGGGCCTGATTGCCAGCAAAAACAAAGGCAATATGGCCACCATGGTGGATGAAATTGCCCAGATATTTCCACGGCTCAAAGAGCGCTTGCACCAAGACGGCAGCTCCCTGTCGGGCGGCGAGCAGCAGATGCTGGCCATTGCCAGAGCCATGATGGCGCGCCCACGCATGATTTTGCTCGATGAGCCATCCGAGGGCATCATGCCGATTTTGGTGGACGAGATGTTTGAACTCTTTGCTTCAATGCGTGCGAAGGGTGTGACCATTTTGTTGGTGGAGCAAAACGTAGAGCGCGCTTTGACAATTTCAGACCGCGCCTACATCTTGGATCAAGGCCAAATCGTGCACCACGGCTTGGCATCTGATTTACTGGCCGATACGGAGATTCAAGAAAAATACTGCGCGGTGTAGCACAAAAGGCTAGCCGTTGTGCGCTCCCGCAGTCGCGAGCTACACCAATTCAATACGCTATTATTTATGTAGCGGTATATGACCATATGACGGCGACATTGACCAAATTTCTTATAAATCGCTAGTTTTTTTGCTGGTCTAAGGCTTCTTGCGCCTTGCGCATGCGTTCGCGGCTATTGGTCAGGTGGATGCGCATGGCGGCTCGGGCTGATTCTGCGTCTTGGCGTTTGATAGCCTCGTAGATCTCCTCGTGCTCGCGGTTGACCCGTAGCAAATACTGGGCCAAATGCTCCACCACGATTTTGTAGGCGTTGATGCGGGTGCGGGGGATGATGGTGGTGCCCAAATGGCCCATGATGTCGGAGAAATAGCGGTTGCCAGTGGCCTGCGCAATCAGCAAATGGAACTGAAAATCGGGCGATACAGTGTCCCCTGCGCTGTCCACATGGGCTTCAAACGCATCCAGCGCCAGCCGCATGCCCTGCAATTGCTCTGGGCTGCGGCGCACGGCGGCTAAGCCTGCAGATTCGGTTTCTAAGCTAATACGCAGCTCAAGCACCGCCAGCACATCCAAACTGGTAGAAAACTCGCTGGTATTGAGGCGAAACTGCGCGCCCTGCGGCGCTGAGATGACAAAAGTGCCAATGCCATGGTGCGTTTCCACCAAACCAGAGGCTTGTAAGCGCGACAGCGCCTCGCGCACCACCGAGCGCCCCACACCGTGCTCAGCCATGATGGCCAGCTCGCCGGGCAGCTTGTCGCCTGGCTTGATGCGTCCACTGCGAATGCCCTCGCCCAGCGCTTGCACCAATGCCTGCGCCTTTGATCCGCCGCCTGCGCTCTTGGTTCTTAAGGGTTTTGGAGTGCTTGACATAGATGTATGCGATGCATCATAATCGCATGCGACTTGTCTGACAACCCATATTTATCCTTGGTTTCAAAAATTTTTTTATGCATGCAACGCCCGCCACCAATCCGTTTGAACGATTGCTGCTTACAGGAGCAGCTGGCGGTTTAGGTCAAGTTCTACGCACCAGCCTTAAGCCTTTTGCGCGCACCCTCAGGTTGTCAGACATTAGCCCCTTGCAGGCGGCTCAGCATGGTGAAGAAATCATGCCATGTGATCTTGCCGACAAAGCTGCCGTAGACGACATGCTGCGCGGCGTAGACGCTGTTGTACACATGGGCGGGGTGTCGGTAGAGCGGCCTTTTGAGGAGATTTTGAGTGCCAATATAGTGGGCGTTTTCCACCTGTATGAAGCGGCACGCAGGCATGGTGTCAAGCGCATCGTGTTTGCCAGCTCCAACCATGTGATTGGCTTTCACCCGCAAGGCAAGCTGCTCGATGCAGACTGCGCCAAGCGGCCTGACGGCTACTATGGCCTGTCCAAATCCTATGGCGAAGACCTCTCGCGCTTTTATTTTGACCGCTACGGCATTGAAACCGTCTGCATCCGCATCGGCTCGTCCTTTCCTGAGCCCAAAGATGCGCGCATGCTGATTACTTGGATGAGCTATGCCGACTTGACCGAGCTGATCCGCTGCGCGTTGTTCGCCCCGAATGTAGGCCACTGCATTGTGTATGGCATGGGCGCAAACCGCGACACGTGGTGGGATGCCAGCGCATCCGCAGCACTGGGTTTTGTGGCAAAAGACAGTTCAGAGCCTTTTCGCGCCAAGGCGCAGGCGCAGCCACGCCCAGCTGCGGGAGACCCAGCGGGGCAATACCAAGGCGGTGGCTTTGTCACGCGCGGGCCGTTTGACACCTTGCCTGCGGTGCAAGCATGACGCACGCTGAGCTCATTGTTGACGCACGCAATGGCGTGGGCGAGAGCCCCGTGTGGAGCGTATCGGAGCAGGCGCTGTATTGGGTGGATATTCCCGCTAAAAAACTCCAGCGCTGGGATGCCCGCACTGCTGCTGTGCAAGCTTGGACTGCCTCCGAAATGCTCGCCTGCATCGCCCCCCACGGCGCAGGTGGATTCATAGCGGGCATGGAAACAGGTCTGTTCCATATCCGCACAACGGCTGGCGATGCATTGGAGTGCATGCTCTTGCAAGCCACGCCCCACGCAGCCACTGGCATGCGCTTCAACGACGGTCGATGCGACCGCCAAGGCCGCTTCTTGGCAGGCTCTATGGTGATGGATATGGGCAAGTGTCACAACGCTGGCGTCATTGTTAGCTACGCAAAAAATAGCGTTTTCAAAACCATTCGGCAAAAGTTAATCACGCCCAACGGCATGGCATTTAGCCCCGATGGCCACACGCTATACACCAGTGACTCGCACCCCAGCGTGCAAACCGTGTGGGCCTCTGACTACGACACAGCCACGGGCATGCCATCGAACCAGCGCGTTTTTGTGGACATGCGCAGCCTGCCCGGTCGGCCCGATGGCGCTGCTGTGGATAGCGATGGTTGCTACTGGATATGCGGCAACGACGCAGGCCTGATTCACCGATTTACCCCCCAGGGCAAGCTAGACCAATCCTTGGCAGTTCCAGTCAAAAAACCCGCCATGTGCGCTTTTGGCGGTAATGATTTGCGCACCCTGTTTGTCACCTCGATTCGACCCGATGGGGTTGACTTGGCCGACCAGCCGTTAGCTGGTGGCGTGTTTGCATTGCAGCCCGGTGTGCAGGGTTTGCCAGAGCTCATTTTTCTCGCTTGATTCTTTTTTAAAACCCCTAGGAGATTTCCCCATGAAAATTCAATTAACACTTATTGCCGCAGCAGCCTGCTTAGCGCTTAGCGCGCAAGCCACAGAGTTCCGCTCGGCCGACACCCACAACGCCGACGACTACCCCACCGTAGCCGCCGTGAAATACATGAGCGAACTGCTGGATAAAAAAAGCGGTGGCAAACACAAAATCAAAGTATTCAACAAACAAGCCTTAGGCAGCGAAAAAGAAACCATTGACCAAGTAAAAATCGGCGCGTTGGATTTCACCCGCGTGAATGTGGGCCCCATGAACGGCATTTGCCCGCTCACCCAAGTGCCCACGATGCCCTTTTTGTTCAACTCGATTGCCCACATGCGCAAGTCACTGGACGGCCCAGTGGGGGAAGAAATTTTGAAAAGCTGCGAATCGGTGGGCTTTGTGGGCTTGGCGTTTTATGACAGCGGCGCACGCTCGATTTATGCCAAAAAAGCCATCAAAACCGTGGCCGATGCCAAGGGCTTGAAAATCCGCGTGCAACAAAGCGATTTGTGGGTAGCGCTCATCAGCGCTATGGGCGCCAATGCCACCCCTATGCCCTATGGCGAAGTACTGATGGGTCTCAAAACTGGCCTGATCGATGCCGCAGAAAACAACATCCCCTCGTTTGATACCGCCAAGCATTACGAGTCGGTGAAAATTTACTCCAAAACCGAGCACTCCATGGCTCCAGAAATTTTGGTCATGTCAAAGGTGGTCTACGACAAGCTGCCCAAAGCAGAGCAAGACATGATTCGTGCAGCGGCCAAGGAATCCGTGGCCTTTCAGCGCCAAAAATGGGATGAGCAAGAGGCCAAGTCACTGGCTGTGGTGAAAGCCGCTGGGGCTGACATTGTGGATGTGGACAAAAAGTCGTTCCAAGCCGTGATGGGCCCTGTGTATGACAAATTCATGGTCACGCCTGATATGAAGCGCTTGGTCAAAGCGGTGCAAGACACGAAATGATGCCCCCCACGCTTTTCACTGCGTGTAATGCGCTGCCTCCACAGGGGGCGCTTTTATGACGTCCTCTACGCTTTTCACTGCGTGTAATACGCTGCCCCCCAAGGGGGCGCTATGACTGCATCCGCCCTGTTCACCAAAATCTGCGCCACGCTTTCCAAGCTGTGCTTGGTGTTGGCGGTCATCGGTCTGATCACGTTGATTTTGTGTGTGCAGTGGCAGGTGTTTGGGCGCTATGTGCTCAATGACACGCCCACTTGGGCGGAAGCCTTTGCATTGCTCTTGGTGCTCTTTGTCACGGCTTTTGGCGTGGCCGTGGGCGTGCGCGATGCGGGGCATATTGGGCTGGAGTCGATGGTGGCTTTGCTGCCCGACAGTTGGCGGCACAAAATTGAGATACTGATTCACCTCTTGGTAGGCAGTTTTGGCGTGCTGATGGTCTATGGGGGCTGGGTGTGGATGGCAGCCAAATGGGGCGAGAAAAAACCCATGCTCCCCGTGCCCGATGGCATTGATTACCTCCCCGTAGTCATCGCTGGCGTGCTCATTGTGCTGTTTTCAATTGAACATATTGTGGCTCTGGTGCAAGGCAAAGTGGTGGAGCCCGCATGGAACTGACCATATTGGCGCTTAGCTTCACGCTGCTGCTTTTAATCGGCGTGCCAGTGGCTTTTGCCATCGGCTTATCGTCGGTGGCCACCATCATTGCAGCGGGTTTACCCATTGCCGTGGTGTTTCAAAAAATGGTGGGGGGCATGCAGGTATTTAGCTTTCTGGCTATTCCATTTTTTGTGTTTGCGGGCGAGCTCATGCTCTACGGCGGCATTGCAGACCGTATTGTCAAATTTGCCAACAGCTTGGTAGGTCATGTGCGCGGCGGGCTGGGCATGAGCAATGTGATTGGCTGCACCATCTTTGGCGGCATTGCTGGCTCTCCGCTGGCAGATGTGTCAGCCATTGGCTCGGTGATGATTCCGTTGATGAAAAAAGAAGGCTACGACGCGGATTACGCAGTCAACGTGACCACCCACGCATCGCTGGTGGGCGCCATCATGCCAACGTCCCATAACCTGATTATTTTCACCTTGGCTACCTCGGGTATCGCCTCAGTGAGCGCCATGAGCCTCATGCTCGCTGGCATCGTGCCCGCGCTGATTTTGACCATGTGCAATTTGGCCGCCGCGTACTGGGTGGCGCTCAAGCGCAATTACCCCGTGCGACCAGGCGGATTTGCAGGCTGGCCTGTGGTGCTAAGCGCGTTTTTAGCCTCTGTGCCTGGGCTTTTGGTGGTGGTGATTATTTTGGCGGGCATTTTGTCTGGCGCTTTCACCGCCACAGAGTCAGCCTCTATTGCCGTGGCATGGGCTTTGGGTGTGACGATTTTTGTCTACCGCACACTGACTTGGCACAACTTTCTGAAGGCATGCGCCAAAGCCTGCAAAACAACTGGGGTGGTGCTGCTGCTCATTGGGATTTCCAATGCGTTTGGTTATTTCATGGCTTTGTATGAAGTGCCCCAAATCACAGGTGCGCTCATGACATCCGTATCCAAAGAGCCATGGGTGATTTTCTTCATGATCAATGTGTTGCTGTTTGTTTTGGGCACTTTCCTAGACATGGCCGCCACAATCTTGATTTGCACCCCCATCTTCCTGCCCATCGCCATGCAGTTTGGCATGGATCCCGTGCAGTTTGGCATCATCATGCTGATCAACTGCGCGCTGGGGCTCAATACGCCACCCGTGGGCACGGTGCAGTTTGTAGGCTGCGCCATTGGCGGCATCACAGTGGGGCAAGTCATGCGCACGATTGCGCCTTTTTATGGTGCGCTGGGCATGTGTTTGCTGCTGGTCACCTATGTGCCCGCATTCTCGCTGTGGCTGCCTAATTTATTCAAGGGCTAAGGCCTTTTTTATTGATGACAGCTTGTTCTGTTAGCGCTGCTGATTTAGATGCATGGAATACGGGGATTTTTTGAACGCAGAGGACGCGAAGGTTTCGCAGAGGGCGCAGAACGGATACCAAAGGAATACCAAAATGGATTGCAATGCTCAAAAATTTTGTACCTACTGGTAAATTTACTAACTGAATATTTGTTAAATTACTATTTATTTAATAGCGAAGAATGACCATATGACACTGACATTCAATATATTTTCTATAAATTATCACTTTTACGTATTTTTTGGTATTCCTTCTGCGCTCTCTGCGAAACCTTAGCGTCCTCGCGTTCAAAATTGACCCCGTATTTAAAACCCCAATCCCACCAACCAACTAATCGACCATGAAAAAGAAACCCGAAGAACTCAGAAGCCACCGCTGGTATGGTGTGCAAGATTTGCGCAGCTTTGGCCACCGCTCGCGCACCGCGCAAATGGGCTACCACCGCTCTGACTATGCGGGCAAACCCGTCATTGCCATCATCAACACTTGGAGCGACATCAACCCCTGCCACACGCACTTTAAGCAGCGGGTAGAAGAGATTAAGCGCGGTATTTGGCAGGCGGGGGGGTTCCCTGTGGAGATGCCCGCTATCTCTTTGAGTGAGCCGATGCAAAAGCCCACCACCATGCTGTACCGTAACCTGCTGGCCATGGAAACCGAGGAGCTTCTGCGCTCATACCCGGCAGACGGCTGCGTGCTGATGGGCGGCTGCGACAAAACCACGCCCGCCCTCATCATGGGCGCGATCAGCATGAACCTGCCCGCTATCTTTATGCCAGCTGGCCCCATGCTCAGTGGCGACTACAAAGGCGGCGTGATTGGCAGCGGCTCTGACACGTGGAAATACTGGGCCGAGCTGCGCGCGGGCAACATCACCCAGCAAGACTGGCAAGAGGTAGAAGACGGCATTGCCCGCAGCCCCGGCCACTGCATGACCATGGGCACTGCCAGCACGCTCACCAGCGCCGCTGAGGCGCTAGGCCTCACCCTGCCCGGCGCGGCCAGCATTCCCGCGCCCGATTCGCGCCATGCCCAAATGGCCACGCTCACGGGCAAGCGCATTGTTGATATGGTGTGGGAAGACATCAAGCCGTCCGATATTTTGACCAAGGCATCGTTTGACAACGCTGTGACCACGGTGTTGGCGCTTGGCGGCAGCACCAACTCCATTGTGCATTTGGTAGCCATGGCGCGGCGCGCAGGCATTGATTTAAACATCGACCAGTTTGACGAAATGGCGCGCAAAACACCAGTGATTGCCAACCTGCGCCCCAGCGGCAAGTTTTTGATGGAAGACTTTTACTACGCGGGTGGCCTGCGCGCCCTGCTCACCCAGCTGGGCGATGTGTCCAGCGGCGGCCTGCTCGATGGTTCTGCCAAGACCATCATGGGCACCACACTGGGCCAGAACATAGCGGGTGCGAAGGTGTACAACGACGATGTGATTCGCCCCATGGGCAATCCACTGGTCGCCAAAGACGGCTTGGCCGTGCTCTATGGCAATATAGCGCCTGGCGGCGCTGTGATTAAGCCAGCGGCTATGGAAAAGCGCTTTTACAAACACAGCGGCAAAGCTGTGGTCTTCAAAGACTACAACGACATGAACGCCCGCATCGACGCGCCCGACCTCGATGTGGATGCCGACAGTGTGATCGTGCTGCAAAGCGCAGGCCCGCAGGGCGCGCCGGGCATGCCAGAGTGGGGGCAACTGCCGATTCCACAAAAGCTACTCAAAGAAGGCGTGCGCGACATGCTGCGTATATCTGACGCACGCATGAGCGGCACCAGCTACGGCGCATGTGTACTGCACGTTACGCCTGAGAGCCATGTGGGCGGCTCACTGGCCTTGGTGCAAACGGGCGATGTGATCACCCTTGATATTGAGGCGCGCAGCATCAGCATGGCTGTGAGCGATGAAGAACTGGCCAAACGCCGCAGCAAGTGGATTCCCCCCATGCCCAAATTCAGCCGAGGCTATGGCGCGCTCTACCTCAAACACATCCAGCAAGCCGACAAGGGCTGCGATTTTGACTTTTTGGAAACCGAGAAAATCGCCCCTAGCGCTAGCGAGCCTGAAATCCATTAAGCACAGTTGTGCATCACGCCCCGAGTTACTGACTGAGGTACACCCCATGAATAACCGCCGTAGATTTATACAAGCCGTGTCGGCTCCGCTGATTGGCTCACTCGCGGCGCATACTGCCGCCCAGTCCAAGCCCAGCGCTTGGCCAAGCCAGACACTGCGTATCATTGTTCCATTTCCGGCGGGAGGCACCTCTGATGTGATTGCCCGCCTGATCTCCAAACCGCTGGCTGACGAACTGGGCGTGGGCGTGGTAGTAGAAAATCGCACAGGCGCTGGGGGCAACGTGGGCGCTGCTGCGGTTGCCAGCGCGAGCGACAACCACACGGTGCTGCTGTCTGATTTAGGCTCTATGGCCATTGGCCCGTTGATCAACAAAGACCTGCCGTTTAAACCCGAGGATCTCAAAGGCGTGAGTATGCTGGCGTACTCGCCGCATTTGCTGGCGGTACACCCATCGGTACAAGCCAATACACTCAAAGAGCTGGTGGCACTGTCTCAGCGCACACCTCTTAACGTCGCCTCCTCTGGCTCGGGTACGCCCAACCACCTAGGTGTTGTCGACATCGCGCTGATCACTGGCCTGAAATGGCAGCATGTACCCTACCGCGGCGGCGCTCAGTCGCTGAGCGATACGGTAGCGGGCACCACACAGGTCGTACTCAACGGCATGGTTGCCACTTTGCCTCAAGTCACATCAGGCAGGCTCAAGGTAATCGGCGTATCCAAGCGCAGCCGCATGGCGCTCATTGGCAATGTGCCGACACTGGCTGAGCAAGGTGCTACCGGCTACGAATCGGGCACTTACCAAGGCGTTTTGACAGCATCTGGCATGCCCAAAATAGCGCTTGAGCGGCTCAACGCAGCCATGGTCAAGGTGATTCGCGCCCCAGAGATCAGAGGCCGACTGCTTGAACTAGGCGCTGAAGTGATGACGTCTAGCCCCAGTGAAACCAGCGCATTTATCAGCACTGACCGCAAGCGCTGGGCCGATGTGATTGCGCGTGCAGGCAACCAAATTGAGGGTACTAAATAGTGCTTAGGTACGCAAGCGAAGACCTCGAGAAATTTGCGCAAGCGCTGTTTGCAGCCGCTGGTATGGAAGCCGCCGCCCTGCACGGTATAAGCTACGCAAACAGCACTTGGCAAGCCCTCGCCCAGTGGGCCCAGCGCTTGGGGCTGGCGCAACCGCCAGCATGCGCTGCTGCATAACCCAGAGCGCTGATCTAATTTCTCACGGGCCTTAACCCACACTTTTTTCTTTTACCTTAACTACCCCAATACACCATGGCACTTCCCCTCCTCACCCGACAGCAGCTAAGCAGCGTCAGCACCGCCACCCTGTGCACCGCTTTGTTCAAGCGCGGCCTGCGCAACCAGTTCATCCAAGATGTGCGGCCAGTGAACACTGACATGACGGCCAAGCAGGCCAATATGGTGGGCGAGGCGTTCACGCTGCGCTACATTCCTGCGCGTGAGGATTTGAATCCTATTGCCGTTTTTCAAGACCGCACGCACCCGCAGCGCGTGGCTGTGGAGCAGTGCCCCGCAGGCTCTGTGATGGTATTTGACAGCCGCAAAGACGCGCGTGCCGCCTCAGCAGGCTCGATTCTTATCACCCGCCTGATGGTCCGTGGCTGTGCGGGCGTGGTCACCGATGGCGGTTTTCGCGATTCGCCAGAGATTGCGGCTATGCCCTTTGCCGCCTACCATAACCGCCCCTCAGCACCCACGAATTTAACCCTACACCAAGCGCTGGATATCAACGTGCCCATTGGCTGCGGCGACGTGGCCGTGTGGCCCGGTGACGTGATGGTGGGCGACAAAGAAGGCGTGATTGTCATCCCCGCCCACTTGGCCACTGAAATTGCCGCCGAGGCTGTTGAGATGACCGCGTTTGAAGATTTTGTACTAGAGCAAGTGCAAGGCGGCAGGGCTATCATTGGCCTGTACCCGCCCACCGAGCAGCAATCCAAAGACGATTTTGCGGCATGGCGCAGTGCCAACAAACGCTGATACTGTGCCCAATAGCTACGCAGCCATTCCATGTAACACAAAGAGAATATTTATGAAAAAACTACGCAATGTCACAGCCATATGGTCATATGTCGCTCTGTTATTAATAGCGCCTTGTACAACACTGGCACAATCTGACTACCCCAACAAACCCGTCAAAGTGATTGTGCCATTTCCGCCCGGGGGCACCAGCGATGTGATGGCGCGCATGGTGGCCGATGCCTTGACCAAGCAGCTCAAGCAGCCATTTGTGGTGGAAAATGTGGCAGGCGCTGGCGGCGTGATCGGCACTGAAAGAGGCGCTAAATCACCTGCGGACGGCTACACCATCATCCAAACCGGCGTAGGCCAAAGCGCCGTTGCGCATGGCCTGGACCCCAACCTTAAATACAACTCGGTCACCGATTTTGTGCACATCACCCAAGTCAACTCGGGCCCCAATGTGCTGGTGGTGCACCCTGACCAACCGTTTAAAACCCTCAAAGAGCTGGTGGACTACGGCAAGGCCAACCCCGGCAAGCTCAACTATGGCTACACCCACGCCGCCTCTGGCCACATGGCCATGGAGCTGCTCAAGCAAACAGTGAGTACCTGCGTTACGGGCGCCAAAGGCGTCAAAGACTGCAAGGGCCTGTTCATGGTGGGCATACCGTACCGTGGTGGTGGCCCGATGATGACTGACATCTTGGGCGGCCAAATCCCGCTCATGTTCATCAACCAAGACACCGCCCTGCCCCATGTGCGCGCAGGCAAGCTGCGCGCCTTGGCAGTAACCAGCTTGCAGCGCAACGCGCTCTACCCAGAGGTGCCCACCATCGCTGAATCGGGCTACCCAGGCTTTTCGGCGTTGAGCTGGTCAGGGCTGTCGCTGCCCAAAGGCACGCCCAAGCCGATAGCCGACAAGCTTGAAGCGGAGATCGCCATCGCCATGCAAAGCCCCGCGATCAAGCAGCGCATGGATTCCATTGGTTTTGTGATTGCGCCCCAAGGCGCGGTGGCCTACAGCGCGTTTGTGAAATCTGAGATGGAGCGATGGACGCGGGTGATTAAGACGGCTGGGATTAAGGCGCAGTAACCGTTTTTTAGCTTGATCTTGGTTAAGCTAGCGTTTCTCGTTGCGTTGGCTGCGGTCTTGGCTTGTGACTGTGATGCACCTGTTTCGCGCTGCGTTGGTTGGCTGCGGTCTGGCCTTGTGGGTGTGTTGCGCTCCGTTTCGCTCTGCGTTGGTTGGTTGCGGCCTAGCCTTGTGTGCGTGCTGGATAAATTGCAGTTCAAGGTCACGCGAATGTGTCAGTAGTTGGCTGCTTTTAGTTCCGCGCGGATTGAACTGCAATTTCTCCATCCCGCCCACAACGCTCTCCGCCGAGACTTGGTTTGTGCGCAGGGGAGTTCTAAACCAACTTTGTATAAAGGCGGTGGAGGATGTGTCTGTGCGCAGCGATGACTCGCGCATGCTACGACAATCGGCACTCCAAACCACGGATGCAGCGCCAACCCTCTCAAAGCGCTACGGGAGCATCTGCGCGATGAGCGCAGACGCAGACACATCCGCAACCGACCATGCCTACCAAATGTGAGTGAAACAACACGCCAGAATAGAAAAAGCCCTTCGACAGGCTCAGGGCGAACGGATAAAGCGACTATTTCAAAGAAAATATGACCAATGTCAGCATCAAATGGTCATAGTCCGCTATCAAAAACTAAGTCTTCACAGGGTTCAAAGCAAATCCCGCCACTTGCTTATAGCCCTCCGACATAGCACGCAACTCCTCTTGGCTGATCAAGTCGTCGATATGGCGAAACGGCTTGTCGCCTGATAGCTCGTCTACTTTGATATTGATGAAGTCTGGCGGCATGCTGCGGTTAGTTTGTACGATGCGGGCTGTTACTTCGCGGCGTGCTTGCTCGTAGCTGTGCAGGGCATCTAACGGGTCAGGCTGGGTAACCAGCTCTTGCGCTAGGGTGCGGGCATCGATGAGCGCTTGGGCTGAACCGTTGGAGCCGCGTGGGTACATGGGGTGGGCGGCATCCCCCATCAGGGTAATGCGGCCAAATGTCCATTGAGAAATCGGGTCTTTGTCCACCATCGGGTATTGCAAAATTTGGTAAGCATTGCGAATCAGCGCAGGCACATCGAGCCAGTCAAACTGCCAGTCTTTGAAGATACCAATGAAATCCTCCACCTTGCCGCCCGTGTTCCAGTCGTTCATGTCAGTGCTAGCACCTTCAATCTCAGCCATCCAGTTGACCAGCTGCATACCTTGGCCGTCGATGTTGTCCACAATTGGGTAGATCACCATCTTGCCGGTTTTAATCGAGCCCACACGCATATAGCTTTTGCCTGTGAGTATGGGTTTGTGTCGAGTCACGCCGCGCCAAGTGTTGATGCCTGCAAAGGCCAGATTTTCTTCGGGGTAGTATTGCTTGCGTATGGCTGAGTGGATGCCGTCGCAGGCCACCACAATATCGGCCTGCACGCTGGGCAGGGCAGCGCCATCGCTGCTTTGCACAAAATACAGGGTGGCATCCAATGCGCTTTGCACCACGCCCACACAGCGGTGGTTGGTATGCACATGGGCTGCGCCAAGGCGAGCCACGGCTGCATCAAACAATATTTTGTGCAGCTTGCCACGGTGTATGCCCACCTCGGGCATCGGGTAGCCCGCATGGCGGCCGCGCGGTTCGCTGTAGATGCGTTGGCCAAAGCGGTTAAAAAACACGCTTTCTAAATTCTCGATGCCTACCGCCTCTAAATCAGCCTGCAAACCCAACGCCGCCAATTCGCGCATACCGTGGGGCAGGAGCGTGATGCCCACGCCCAACTCGCGCACTTGGGGCACGCTTTCATACACGTCGCAGGCCATGCCCAGTTGGTGCAAATGCAGGGCAAAGCCCAATCCCGCAATGCCGCCGCCCACTACAGCAATACGCAGTGCTAGCTTGTCACCCACATTGGAAGGAGCGGTAGCCGTCATGTCCTGCAGCTACTCCGCGCTGATACCGTTGCGCTTGATCACAGCGCCCCAGCGGGGGTAGTCTTTGGTCACCAGTTGGTTCAGCTCCTCGGTGCTGGAGGTGGCGGCATCCATGCCTGCGCGTTTGAAAAGCTCAGTGACTTCTGGTAATTTTAAAATAGCAGCAATTTCAGTATTCAAGCGGCTCACCACGGGGGCTGGTGTTTTGCTGGGGGTGAAAAAGGCATACCACAAATCAACTTCCACGCCTTTGATGCCCATCTCTTCAAAGGTGGCGGTGTTGGGCGACACCGGGTGCCGCTTGGGGCTGCCCACGGCCAGTGCGTTGAGCCTGCCGCTGTTAACAAAGCCCTGCGCTATGCGCACCGGCAAAAAGCCTACATTGAGCTCCCCCGAGAGCAAATCCTGTGTATAGCCAGCGGTGCCTCGGTAGGGCACATGCAGCATGAAAAGCTCGGTTTGCGCCTTGAACAACTCCATGGCCATGTGGTGGGGCGTGCCCACGCCGGGTGATCCAAAGCTGATCGAGCCGGGCTTGGCCTTGGCCATGGTGGTAAGGTCTTTGACTGACTTGATACCCGTTTTAGGGTTGCTCACAAGCATGAGCGTGCCCCATGCAGCCAGCGACACGCCAGAAAAATCTTTGACCGGGCTAAAGGGCACGTTTTTATAAATCTGCGAGGCCATGAGCATGGTGTTGGCACCCATCAGCACGGTGTAGCCGTCAGCTGCGGATTTGGCCACTGCGTCAGCACCAATATTGCCGCTGGCGCCCGGCTGGTTTGTCACCACCACGGGTTGGCCCAAACGCTCCGACAGACGCGGCGCTACGGTACGGGCAATTGTGTCCATGCCGGTGCCAGGGGTGAAGGGCACAATGATTTTGATGGGCTGGGCTGGCCAAGTTTGGGCAGTGGCGGGCAATGCGGCTAGCGCGCTCAGCACCACAGCCGCAGAGAGTAAAAGTCGTTTCATAGAGTGCTCCTAAATAGTCAAATCGAGGTGATATTAAACACCCGCTGGGCATTGGTTTGGAAGAATTTCATTTTGTGCTCGGCGCTCATGGCCATTTTGTCCATGGCCATCACCTCGTCGGCCAAATACTGGTAGGGGTAGTCCATCGCATACATCACGCGGTCTACGCCCAGCACTTCTTGGCTAAATTTAATAGCGGGCTCCCACGCCACGCCGCTGTTGGTGATGGTGAAGTTCTCACGCAAGTAGTCGCTGGGCTTCTTTTGCAATGGTTTCACGCTCTCGTAGCGCTGCGAACGCACAGTGGCTTGGTGCATGTAGTCTAGGCGGTAGCTCCAAAACGGCAGCGCCTCGCCCATGTGGCCAATGACCATTTGCAGCTTAGGGAAACGGTCAAACACCCCCGCAGTGATGATGCGCAGCGCATGCAGCCCCGTCTCCACGCCAAAGCCATAAATCGCGCCGTCAAGCCCGCACTCATGAAAGGGCGTGAACATATTGCGCGGCAGCGAATTGGGGTGCAAATATATCGGCACATTGTGTGATTCGGCAGCTGCAAATATGTCCCAAAATTTGCTATCTGACAGATATTCGCCGTGGGTGTGCGAGTTGATAATCACCGAATGCATGCCCAGTTGGTTCACGCCGCGCTCAATTTCTTTGGCTGCGGCCTGCGGGTCTTGCGGGGCCACGGCAATCATGCCAGTAAAGCGCGTGGGGTGGCGACGCACAGCCTCAGCCAGTTGGTCGTTGGCTAAGCGCGCAAACGACACCGCAGTGTCTTTGTCCATCGCCTGCACGCCCGGGGCTGTGAGCGCGATCACTTGGTGGTCAATGCCGGCCTCGTCCATGTGCTGCAAGCGCACGTCTCCCAAGTCTTGCAGACAGCGCATGATGTGCTGGGCCCGCGCGCTGGGGCTGCTCATATAAAAGCCCATCAAGCCCTTGAAGCCGGGGTCACAGTCGTCTTTGGACAATATCTTGCGGTAAATGTCCAGCATCTCGGGCGGCGCAAAGGCCTCTTCGGTGGCAATGCGCAGGTAGGGGGCTTTTTGAATGGTCATGGTGCAAGGGTCTTCATTTGAACTGTGCGTATTTTAATTTGCCGCATAATGGATAACAATACCCCATATCGATGGCACAGCTGTCGCGTATTGCGTTAAATAACCAGCATAACAGCATGGACACCCTTGCCAATTTAAAAGCTTTTTTAGCCAGCGCGGATACAGGCAGCTTCTCGCAGGCCGCGCGCAGCTCTGGCTTGGTGCCCTCGGTGGTGGCCAAGCGCATTGACCAACTGGAATGGCGCATTCAGGCCAAGCTGTTTACCCGCAGCACACGCAAGCTCAGCCTGACCGACGTGGGCGAGCGCTACCTGCCCGTGGTGCGGGCGCTGGTGCAGCAGCTCGACGACACGCTGGCGGGCATGGCGCGCACCAGTGGCAGCATTGAAGGCCATATCAAAATCAAAATCCCCACCACGCTGGGCACGCTGTATTTGAGCGATTTGCTGCGGCAATTTTTGGTAGAGCAGCCGCGCATCAGCATGGAAGTGGTGCTGGCCGACCGCTCGGTGAACCCACTTGAGGAAGGCTTTGACATGGCGCTGGGTGCTCTGCCCGAGCTGTATGGCGGGGTGAAGGATTTTGCCCTATGCCCAATTGGGCGGCACTTGTGCGCCGCGCCTGCCTATGTGGCGGCTCGGGGCGCACCCAGCAGTTTGAGCGAGCTGATGGAGCACGACTGCTTGGTGTTTACCACTTCAGGCGCGCGCTGGGAGTTTCAAAGTGCGCAGGGCGTGGTGGGCGTGGACGTGCGGCCCAAGCTCAAAACCAATGACGGCACAGCACTGTTTCGCGCCACGGCTGACGGGCTGGGCATAGCGGTGCTGGCCGATTATTTGGCCCTGCCCGCGCTGGGCGCTGGCGTGCTAGTGCCCGTGCTGCCCCAGCTGCGCCTGCCCGACATTTGGCTCAAAGCCTTGATTCCGGCCAACCGCGTGGATCTGCCGCGCATCCGCAGTTTGCTGCAATGGCTCAAGCTGCGGCTCACTGCTATTGAACCCATTTCAATCAACTCCCTGCCTTGACTTTAAAATCAGCCCATGAATATCCACCAACTCTCCCTGAGCTATGTGCAAGAGCATGACCGCCTGCTGCTGCGCGTGAACACCACCGACGCGCAGGAGTTGCGCCTGTGGTTCACCCGCCGCCTGTGCATTGGTTTTACGCCGCTGTTCAAAAAAATAGTGGCCGACATGGCTGTGAAGAAAAATCCGGCGAACGACCAAGCGACCACCCAGCCGCTAGACTCATTGGCGCAAAAAGCCATTGCCGAATTCAACGCCGAGGCCAGCTTGCAAGGCGCAGATTTCAAAACCCCTTACAAAGCCCAGGCCGCTAAGCTGCCCCTTGGAAGCGAGCCGCTTTTAGTGACCGAGATACGCCTGACAGTACTGCCCAATGGCCAGTTGCAAATCCATTTCAGCGAAAAAATCCCCAACCACCCCACGCCGCGCAGCTTCCAAATCGCGCTGGAATCTAAGCTCACACATGGATTGCTTAAACTGCTAGATCAGGCCTTGCTAAGCTCGCAATGGGGATTGGTGGATGCCGCAGAAGCGCCACTGCCCGGGGAGGAAGCAGCTACGGCCACCATGGCTAAGCCTCGGTATTTGAATTAACCCCTGTATTTATGAAAAATTATGCCAATGTCACCGTCATATGGTCATTGTTTGCTTCTTTTTTTATAGTGTATTCGTTTTTTAGATATCAGCGCAGCTTCGCCAACCTGTCTTTCGCCGCCACTGCTGCCTCTGATTGGGGGTAGGCTTTGGTCAAATCCTCTAAAGTTTTACGTGCGGCGCGGGTGTCTTTGAGCTCAATTTGGCAATTGGCAATAGACAGCACCGCCTCCGCAGCTTTGGGGTGATCGGGCGAGGCAGCTACCATGGAACGGAAATTGGTGATCGACTCTTTGTAGTCGCGCGTGGCGTATTGCGCATTACCTAGCCAAAAGTAGGCCGATGGGTTGTAGCCGCTGCTTGGGTAGCGCTTGATGAAGTCGATCCACACCGGGGCGGAGGCTGCAAATTCGCCTTTGCGAAAAATGGCCAAGGCAGCTTCATAGTCGCGCTTTTCAGCGGGGTCGGCAGTGAACTCTTTGCCATCGAGGGAAACTTTGATGGGCTCGAATTTACGAATCCTGTCGTCAATGCCTTGGGCAATGTCCTTTTGCCGGCGTTGGATGTCCGCCACGTCACGGGCGAGCTGTTCGTCTTGCCCACGTTGCTTGGCTAAATCTGAGCGGAGCACTTCAATTTGGTTTTGCAGGTCTAGTAAACTGCGCTTGAGCAAAGATACTTGTTCGGCCAGCAGGGCGGCCTGTTGCGCCGCCAGTTGCTCCATTGCAAGCTTTCTGGCGTCGTCTTGGGATTTACGCAATTCGTCGGTCAGGCGTTGCTGGGCTACCAAGCCTGCTTCAGCTGCAGCGCGGTTGGCATCCACGCGCTGGCGCAAATCCAAAATTGCTTTACGTGCTTCTTCGTCGTCAAAAAGCCCCGCATGCGCGCCTGCGCCAGCCGCTAGAAAAATGGCCAACAAACCCGCTTGCAAGAGCTTGGCAACGGGCATGGATACAGGCAGGGGTACAGAGCCCATTGCTCTGGAGAAGATATAACTGTGCTGCATGGCTTATTTGTAGTTGATTTCGGCGCGGCGGTTACGCGCCAAACTGGCTTCGTCTGCGCCTGTTGCTGCGGGTTTTTCTTTGCCAAAGCTCACCGCTTCTACCTGCGCATCGGCCACGCCCAGCAGGCTGAGCGCGCGGCGCACAGCTTCGGAGCGCTTTTGGCCCAGTGCAATGTTGTATTCACGGCCACCACGCTCATCGGTATGGCCTTCTATAGCCATCTTGGCGGCTTTGTTGGTTGCTAAAAATTTGGCATGCAACTCCAAAGCAGTCTGGAATTCTGGCTTGATAGTGAAGCTGTCATAGTCAAAGTAAATGGTTTTAGCCACATTCGGACCCACGCCAGTTGCGCTTTGCGCACCAATGCTGGCTGTTTCAATATTGCGCGAGCCCACGCCGCTGGCTTGGTTTGGGCTGGCCGGTAATGCAGCGGGCACTGGCTGCGGCAGCGCTTGCGCCTGGGCTTGGGCTGCCACAGCTGTACCGGTTTTGTCCTCCACCTTGACTTCGTCTAGCTTCACACTGGAGCCACAGGCGGCAAGCATGGCCACCAATGCCATTGCGCCTAGTTGCTTGAGCATTCGAGTTGTGTAGGTAATATGCATCAATTTTTCCTCCGGTTACTTTAAATAAGGCCCCCAATGGGGCTCGCGAATATCGCCCCCCTGGCCCGCTAGCTTGGCTTTGATCTTGCCGTCCAAAGTGGTCGTCATCAAAGCTTCAGCGCCGCGCTGCTGGGTGGAATACATGATCAATTTGCTGTTGGCAGAAAAGCTGGGGCGCTCATCAGCAGCGCTGTCAGTGATCGGATTAGCAGCCGATCCTGCAAGTTCCATCACATGCAGCTTGTAGGCTCCTGATACCCGAGAAATATAGGCCAACCAGCGCCCATCTGGGCTAAGCGCAGGTGAAATGTTGTAATTTCCTGTAAAACTTACCCGCTCGGCACGCCCGCCACCCGTCTCACCGCCTGCTGGCATGCGGTAGATTTGCGGTGAGCCACCTCGGTCGCTCACAAAAAAAATGGATTTGCCGTCAGGAGAGTACACAGGTTCGGTATCAATGCTAGAAGATTGGCTCAATTTTCGTGCATCACCGCCATTGCTGTCTATCCCATAAACTTGTGATGCGCCATCGCGCGAGAGTGTCAAAGCCAGCGTTTTGCCGTCGGGCGACCAAGAAGGCGCGCTGTTGGAGCCCTTGAAGTTGGCCACCAAGCGCCTGCGACCTGTGGCTACATCGTGCACATAAACCACTGGTTTGCGCGACTCAAAAGACACGTAGGCCAGCTGCCCGCCTGTGGGTGACCACGAAGGCGAAATAATAGGCTCGGGGCTGTTCAAGGCTGATTGCGCGCCCTCACCGTCAGAATCGGCCACCCATAGGTTGAATTTTTGCCCCGCCTTGGTCACATAAGCAATGCGCGTGGAAAAAGCGCCTTTGTCGCCTGTGAGCTTTTCATAGACAAAATCGGCGATGCGGTGCGCCGCTAAACGCAGATCGCCCACCACAACTGCGTAGCTTTGCGCACCCAAATCTTGGCCTTTGACGACATCCCACAGTCTAAAACGCACGTCGTAGCGTCCGTCTGCCAAACGCGTGACGCTGCCACAGAGCAGTGAATCGGCCGCTTTTTGCCGCCAAGATGCCATGTCGGGCCGCGAGCTTTCATCCAGCGCCGCGCCTGCAGTGTCGATGGCTTTGAATTGCCCGCTGCGCTCCAAATCGGCCTGCACAATCGCCGCTATCTTTTGCGGGCTGGCATCGTCGCCTTTGAAAGCGGCAATGGCAATCGGCAGCTGTGTGATGCCCACGCCTGTGATTTCAACCCGAAATTGGGCTAAAACCTTAGGAGAAGCTGCGAAATAGGCCACAGAAACCACTGAAGTGCCCAGTAATTTTCTGCGCTTGTAAAGGTGTGTTGGCTGGGTCATTTCGTGTATTTAAAATAAGGAAAGAAAAATACCATCTAATTCATGCAAAATAACCGAATGGAAAAAGTTACGCTCTCAGTGATTATCGCGGCAAAAAATGAAGCGCACAACATCGCCGACTGTATTGCCTCTGTGGCCTTTGCCGATGAGATTTTAGTTTTAGACTCGGGAAGCCAAGATGCCACAGTTTCAATAGCCCAGCAACTGCGCGCCAAAGTGGTGCGCACCGATTGGCAGGGCTATGGAGCCCAACAGCAGCGGGGCATTGATTGGGCGCTGTCTGATTGGGTGCTGTCGTTGGATGCCGATGAGCGAATCTCCCCCGAGCTACAGCTTGAGATTGTGCGAGCAATCAACTCCCCCGTTGCAAAGGGCTACCGACTGCCACGCAGCTCTAGCTTTTGCGGGCAATTCATGAAAGCCGGTGGTTGGACACCCGACTACACCACCCGCTTGGTGCGCCGCGATTGCGCAGGTTTTACCTCGCATTTTCTGCACGCACACATGACCGTAGCTGGGACAACATCTGACTTAAAATCCCCCATCATCCACTACAGCTACCGAAACCTTGACGATGTGTTGGATAAACTTAGCCGTTACTCCCGTGGAGCGGCCTTGGATGCCGCCATCCAAGGGCAAACTTCGGGCTTAGGCAAGGCTATTTTGAAAGCGCAATGGGCTTTTTTTCGCACATTTGTGCTTCGGGCAGGCTTTTTGGATGGACGCATGGGCTTGGTTTTGGCCATTTTTAACGCACAAATCACTTACTATAAATACCTTCGCCTACACCTTCAAGACACCGCGGCAGTTAATCCTCAATTGCCGGATAAGAGCCACGCCACAAAGGCAGTGACACAAGCCGCCAAAGAAACCATTTCGTAAATCAGTGCATGAAACCTAGTTTTGACATTTCAACGCATGGCTTAAATTCTACGGCAGTGAATAATAATATTGGCCGCTTGCTGGTATTTTGCCTGTTCTGTATTTTGGGCACAGTATTTACCACGCCCTATCCCAGCCTAGCGTGCACATTGGTGATGTTGATAGCGCTGCCATTGGTCTTGTTCAACCCAGGGCGCAGAGCATTTCTTCTCGGTTTTTTCAAAGGCCCTGAACGTTGGTTCATGTGGTCGTTCATCGCATGGCCAGTTAGCTTCATCACAGTCAGCGTGGTATCGGGTGGCTGGGCCGATGGGCGTTATTTGGACAATCCTGCTCGTTTTGCGCTTTCGATACCAATTGCAGTGCTATTTGCGCGACATAAAGTCGATCTGAAATGGCTAATTGCGGGTGTGGCTGTGGCTTGTGTGTGCAGCGGCTTGTGGGGAGCGTATGAACTTGGGGTTTTAAAGCGAGGCAGAGCTGTCGGCCTGACGAATAACGAGATTCACTTCGGCAATTTGGCCGCCGCTGCTTGCACCATCGCCATCATGTATGCGGCAATGGCATACCAGAGCGCTACCAAATGGAGAGTGGCTCTGCTAGTTTGTGCCGTGCTGGGTGCTTTTGCTGCACTAGCATCAGGAAGCCGGGCTTCTGGGTTGGCAGCATTTCCACTTTTGGCGCTGTTCTTCATTAGGACTAAAGATACGCTGCATAAACAAATCATTGCCTTGATTGCTGTCGGACTGGTTTGTGTCGCAGCAGGTCTGGTATTTTCCCAGTCAGTGCGTGAAGTCACGCGAATATCGGAAGCCAGCAATGATTTACTTACTTACAAAAAAGACCGCGCCCAATCATCGTTGGGTGACCGGGCTGAAATGTGGAGAGCCTCTTGGCTGATGTTCAAAGAAAATCCACTGGTGGGAGTTGGCACCCGCAATTACCTTCCTGCATACGACAAGCTTAAAAACAGTGGGCTGGTTAAGCCAGGAGGCATGCCCTACAACCAAGCGCACTCACAAATTTTCCACACCATGGCTGCAGGAGGCACCATTTTTCTCGCTGGATACTTGTTCATGCTGCTTGCGCCTGCCATGTATTTTTACAAAACATTTCGCAGGTCGGCATCCAACTACACCACGCGCATCGCATCCATGCTGGGGTTCTCTAGCTGCCTGATGTTCTTTGGCTTTGGCCTGACCAATGCCATTTTTGACATCCAGTTGTATTCCACTGTCTACCCAGTGTTGTTAGCCAGTCTTGCAGGCATTTGCCACCAAAATTCTGCCAAGCAAGCCCCTTAGCAAGCGCTGTATGCCACGCCAAGAACCATCATCTTTGCAGCGCTTGGTGGCGCAAATCAGGCGGCTAGCACCCTACTCTTCGGGCAATCGTCTTTACTTTTGCTTAATGGCACTGTCGATTTTGGTGGCATCGATGACTGAGCCTTTGATTCCAGCTTTAATGAAGCCACTTTTAGACCAAGGATTTCAAGCTGGCGCTTTGAAGCTTTGGATTATTCCCGTTGCGTTGCTTGGCTTATTTGGAGTGAGAGGCGCTGCTAGTTTTTGTGCCCAGTATTTGCTTGCCTTGATGAGCAACCGCACCATGCACAGGCTGCGTACCCAGCTTTTTCTGCGTCTGCAAAATGCGCATCCCAGCCTGTACAGCAGCTCTACCTCCAGCTCCTTGATCAATACCGTGGTTTACGAAGTGCAAATTGGCACTAATTTATTAGTCAATGCGCTTTTGTCATTGATCAAAGATTCGCTCACCCTGCTGGCTCTGGTGGCGTATTTGCTGTTTCTTAACTGGCAACTCACTTTAATCGTGGTGGCTGTTTTCCCATTTGTGGCTTGGGTGATGAAGGTGCTTTCCAAGCGCTTGCACGCTTTAAGTAAATCAACCCAAACTGCCACCGATGAGTTGGCCTATGTGGTGGAAGAGAATGTACTGGCCTACAGAACCATTCGCCTGCACAACGCACACGCTTCGCAGTCGGCCCGCTTTGATGCGCTCAACACCCGCCTCAAGCATTTGGCGATGAAGTCCACAGTAGCGCATTCTGCCATGACACCTGTTACCCAGCTGCTCGCAGCTGTGGCGCTGTCTGCTGTGATTTGCATTGCCCTGTGGCAAAGTGCCAGTTCGGGCTCTACTGTGGGCGGATTTGTGGCTTTCACTACCGCCATGCTCATGCTCGTGGCCCCCATGAAGCATTTGTCTGAAGTAGCCGGCCCAGTGACACGCGGCTTCACCGCAATAGAGCGTGGACTAGACCTGCTTGAACTTACCATTACAGAAACTGGTGGCACACACAAGCCATCGGGTCGGCTCAGTTCTGCATCCATTGCATTTAAAAACGTATCTGTGCGCTATCCATCGAGCCAAACACAGGCGCTTACCCACCTCAATCTCATAATCAATGCGGGCGAAACGGTTGCCTTTGTAGGCCCCTCTGGCTCAGGCAAAACCACCTTAGCCAATACCTTGGCCCGCTTCGTGGATGCGTCCGAAGGAGAGATTTTGGTGGATGGAGTAGATGTACGGCAGTGGGATTTAGCGGCTTTGCGCTCGCACATGGCCTTTGTCAGCCAAGACGTGGTCATGCTCAGCGGCACAGTGGCTGAAAATGTGGCGCTGGGCGAAGCAGTTGACCGCAAGCGGGCCCAGTCTGCCATAGAGCTGGCGCATTTAGGTGAGTATGTAGCCCAATTAGCCTTGGGCATGGATACACAGGTGGGCCACAACGCGCTTACCCTGTCTGGCGGGCAGCGCCAGCGCTTGGCAATTGCCAGAGCCATCTACAAAGATGCGCCGATTTTGGTGCTCGACGAGGCCACCTCTGCACTAGACGCACAATCGGAGCAGGCGGTGAAAGAGGCTTTGCAAACACTCACCAAAGGCCGAACCACACTGGTCATTGCGCACCGTTTTTCTACCATTGAGCATGCAAGCCGCATTGTGGTGATGGAAGGTGGAAAAATTGCAGAAATGGGCTCGCATGCCCAACTGATGCAATTGCAAGGCGTGTATTTCAGGCTGCGCCAACTGGATGGGCGCGCTGTAAGCGCTGCATCGCCCCATGCACACTTAGCAGCCTCGTAAATCCACCATGCAGCTGAAAACCATACTCGTATTTGCACAGGGCTTAGACAGCTACGCAGACCAGTTGCTGCTCGGCTTGACGGAGCAAGGCGTAAAAGTAGTCTGTGTGACCGACCCTCATAACCGCGAAGCTTTTGCAAAATACCAAAGCAAACTGCCTGTTTTTGACAGTGTGCGCCTCAACGGCAGATTAGACCGCGCAGCAGCACAAAAATACAGTGCCATCATTGCAAAAGTGCAGCCCGATATTTGCCTTTGTTACACCAGCCGCGCATTGTCGGTAGCACTCAAGGCCAGAAGAGTTTATGGCTTAGAAGTGCCCATCATTGGCACGCGCGGTGCTATTGGCGGGCTTAGTGCTTGGTATATTCAAGATTGGTTCAGTTATCTTGCGCCCTCACTCAACGCAGTGGTATGCTTTTCGCAAGCTATTGCCGACAAGCTGTCAGCCCAGGCGCGGCGATTTAGCCGCGCGCACCCTGGCCGCTTTGTAGCCATACACCAAGGCTACGACCACATCGTCGACAGCGCCGTGTGCCGCCAGCACCAGCAGCGCGCATCAGAGCCTACGCGGGTCATTCTTAGCCTGACCAATGAGCGCCCCATCAAAGGCATGTCAGTGCTTTTGGATGCGCTTGAGTTTCATGTACAGCAAACGCACTGGCAACTGGTTTGGGTGGGTGAGGTATTAAAGTCCACGCGTGATCGCATTGAAAAAAGCAGTGTGCTGCGCGAGCGCGTGCGCTGCATGGGCTACCGCAGCGATGCACGCAGTTTTTTGCCCTTAGCCGACATGTATGTGCAGCCCACTATTGCCCCCGGCGAAGGCATTGGTAACGCCATTGCCGAAGCCATGGCCAGCGAACTGCCAATCATCACCTCGAATGTTGGCGGCTCGCCAGAATTGATAGGCCCTGTGTTCACTGAGCACCAGATTTTTGAATCTGGCAATGCGCGAAGCTTGGCGGCTTGCATTGACCGATTATTGTCACAGTCGGCACTTAGTGAAACCATTGGCATGGCCAACCGTGCCCGCTTAAGTGCGCACTTCACTAGGCGCAAAGAATTAGAAAAGTACCTGCAACTTTTTGACTCTGTGCTGCCCCAGCAACCAGTGTCTGTTGTTTGAACCATTTCCCCATGCGCAACATCCCCATTTTGATGTACCACCAAGTGGATGCCGCTCCTGCCAAGGGCAGCGCCATGCGCGGTTTGGTGGTGACACCTGAGCGGTTTGCTTGGCATATGCGCACACTGGCTTTGCTGGGCTACACAGGGCTGTCCATGCGTGAATTAGAGCCGTATTGGAGTGGCGCTAAAAGTGGCAAAGTGGTGGGCATCACCTTTGACGATGGCTACAAAAACAACGTGGACATTGCCCTGCCCATACTGCAAAGATTCGGTTTCAGTGCCACTTGTTATGTGGTCACGCAAGCCATGGGGCAGTTCAACAGCTGGGATGCCAGCACAGGGGTGCCACAAAAACCACTCATGACCATCGATGACGGCAAAAAGTGGCTACAAGCGGGCCAAGAGCTGGGCACACACACATGCACGCACGCTGATTTGAGCCAACTCGATGAGCACGCACAAGTGCGTGAGATACAAGAGGCCAAAGCGCAACTCGATACGCTTTTTGGCACTGGCACTGCCAGACATTTTTGCTACCCCTATGGCCGATTCAACGCGCAAAGCCTGCACATTGCGCGCAGCAGTGGCTACATCACCGCCACCACCACCGAGCGTGGCCGCGCCCTAGCCACTGACGATGCCATGCGACTGCCGCGTGTATTAGTAAGCCGCACCACCTCCAGCCTGATGCTGGCGGTCAAGCTGCTCACGCGCTACGAGGACAAACGCAGACTCAAAGGCAAAGCGAGTACCCATGCTGCCGGTGCTTGAAAAGCCAAAGTCTAGACTGGCGATTTTGTCACGCAACTTTGCACGCACCGCAGGAGGTGCCGAGGCCTATGCGGTGAACTTGGCGCAAGCTTTGAGCCAGCAATATGCCATCACCGTGTTTGCACAATGCTTTGGCCCACCTATTGCGTCGGTTCAATTCCAGCAAGTGCCCAATGGCCAATGGTTGCCCCGCTGGATCAACCAATTGTGGTATTCGCTGGCAGTGGCGTGGATGACCCGTGGTTTTGAGCTTGTGCACTCTCATGAAAATACCACGGCAGGCAATTTTCAAACCATCCATGTGATGACGGTCCACGCCAGCTTAAAAGCCCGCGCAATTGGCAAAGGTTGGCTCACAACCCAACTCAAACTCTACCTTAGTCCACGGTTGTGGGCGTATGTGGGACTGGAGAAGGCGCGTATTCTTGGTGCCAACACAACGGTGATTTTTGCATCACAGGCTCTGCTAGATGAAACCACTGCTGCTATGGGTAAGATAGCACACACCGCAGTAGCACCGCCGGGCGTGCACTTAGCCGATGCCACGCCAGCAGCAGCACTGCAAACAAGCGGCAAACAGTTATGGGCACTGCTGTTCGTGGCCAACGATTTTCAAAAAAAAGGCTTGGAAGCCCTGCTGCAAGCGCTGCATATTTTAAAAAACCGTAATCTGAAAGTGCAACTGAAAATCGCTGGCAAGCCCAGCATGCAAGCACGCTTTTCTGCAATAGCCGAAAAGCTTGGCATTGCCTCGCAGATCCATTTTTTAGGCTCAGTAGATGACATGGCCGCTGAGTACCGCGCGGCTGATCTTTTGGTTCATCCCACCACGCAAGACGTGTTCCCCATGGCCGTATTAGAAGCCATGGGCAACCACCTGCCCGTGGTCACCAGTGCCGCGCCCTATAACTCCATGGCCGGACTTCTTACCCACGCTGAAAATGCCATGCTTGTGCGCGATCCACACGATGCCACAGAGTTGGCTGGGCATATACAAACCTGCATGCAGTCTGCGCAAGTGCGCCAAACATTAGCTAGAGGTGGCTATGCTTTTGCCAAAGCCTATGATTGGAATACCTTAGCCAAGCAGCACCATAGGCTTTACCAAGCGGCCTTGCACGCAGGTAAGACTGACGCAGTAGAGTAGCGCTTGTATGCACCTTGTTCACGCACATTGTTCATGCACCTTGTTCATGCACCCTGTTCACGCACCCTGTTAAGAAACTGGCACACAGGTTCACATCAGCACAATATCGTAATGCTCAGGGTTGCCCCGTGGCTCGGCTTGCAAGGAAATCGGTTTGCCAATAAAGTCTGACAGGCCTGCCAAATGTGCCCCTTCTTCGTCGAGCAATAACTCCACCACGCTGGGCGCGGCCACGATTCGAAATTCTTTGGGGTTGAACTGACGGGCTTCGCGCAGAATTTCTCGCAAAATGTCATAGGCTACGCTGCGAGCGGTTTTTACGCTGCCTTTTCCGGAGCAGGCAGCGCATGGCTCACACAGAATATGGGCCAAGGATTCGCGCGTGCGCTTGCGGGTCATTTCCACCAAACCAAGCGTAGAAAAATCACCTGCATTGGTTTTAACGCGGTCACGTGCGAGCTGTTTTCTGAACTCTTTAAGCACGGCTTCGCGGTGGTCTGCACGGGTCATGTCAATGAAGTCAACAACGATGATGCCACCCAAATTGCGCAGGCGCAGCTGCCGCGCAATCGCCAGCGCCGCTTCTAAATTGGTTTTGAAAATCGTGTCGTCAAAATTACGTGCACCCACATAGCCACCGGTGTTGACATCCACCGTTGTGAGTGCCTCAGTTTGGTCAATGATGAGGTAGCCACCTGATTTGAGCTCCACGCGCTTGCCCAAGGCTTTGGCAATTTCCTCGTCCACAGTATACAGGTCAAAAATCGGACGCTCGCCTTTGTAGAGCTGCAATTTTTGCGCAGCAGCAGGCATGAACTCTTGGGCAAAAGCTGCAAGCCGTGAGAACTGCTCTTGCGAGTCAATGCGTATGGTTTGCGTGTCTTCACAGGCCATGTCGCGCAGCACGCGCTGCAGCAGGGTTAAATCGGTGTGCAGCACTGACTTGGCTGGCAAGCGGGCGGCTGCATCTTTGATGCGCCCCCATGTTTTGCGCAGGTAAGCCACATCGTCGGCCAGCTCGCTGTCGCTAGCGTCCTCGGCATTGGTGCGCAAAATAAATCCACCGCCCGCGTCTCCCGCAAGGCTTAGCACGCGTTTTCGCAAGCGCTCGCGCTGCTCCAGAGCAATTTTTTGCGACACGCCAATATGCTCGTCTTGTGGCAAAAAAACCAACTGCCTCCCAGCAATGCTGATTTGCGTGGAAAGGCGCGCGCCTTTGCTGCCAATGGGGTCTTTGATGACCTGGACTAGCAACGATTGGCCTTCAAAAACTTGTTTTTCAATGGGCACTAGCGCGGGCACAGGACGCGCCGCTTCTGCGGCTTCGCCACGCGTGCCCACAAATGCCACCATCAAATCTGCCACATGCAAAAACGCAGCCCGCTCAAGGCCAATGTCTATGAAGGCCGACTGCATGCCCGGCAGCACCCGCGCCACCTTGCCCAAATACACATTGCCCACCAAGCCGCGCTCAAGGCTACGCTCAATGTGCAGCTCTTGCACCGCGCCGCTTTCCACCACCGCCACGCGGGTTTCTTGGGGCGACCAGTTGATCAAAATATCGTGCTGCATAGAGTGGCTCTGTAATGCTCTAGAGCTTAACACCCATGGCACCCAGCATGCGCGCCGCCTCGTGCACCGGCAAACCCATGATGCCCGAATAGCTTCCACTGATATGCGCAATGTGCGCAGCCGCCCTGCCCTGAATGCCATAAGCGCCCGCT
Source organism: Polaromonas sp. (assembly GCA_043728315.1). Classification (GTDB taxonomy): domain Bacteria; phylum Pseudomonadota; class Gammaproteobacteria; order Burkholderiales; family Burkholderiaceae_C; genus JAAFIP01. Next base: position 31,237 of record JAYTMT010000172.1, read on the forward strand.
TTGCCCATGCAGTCACCAGTGTCCACATAAGCCTTGATTTGCGCAGCGCTCATGGCTGCAAACTGCACACTGCTGCCCGACATAGCAGCCAAGCGCTTGCGTGCAGTGCCAATGGCCAGCGCTGTGAATACACGGTGCGTTTTGCCTGAGAGTTCGCTAAGCATGCGCTTGGCATCGCCTGTGTCGCTAGGTTTGGCGTAAATTTTGCGCCCCTGTGCCACTGTGGTGTCTGCGCACAGCACAGGCGCGGCGGGCAAGCCTCGGCGCTTCAGTCGCGCCAGCGCTGCATCGAGCTTTAGGCCAGTGACACGCTGCACATATGATTTAGGTGCTTCGTTTTTCAGTGCAATTTCTATGCCCTCTGCGTCTTCATCAGCGCCGGGCAAAAGCAGCTCAAAGCGCACGCCAATTTGTCTGAGCAGCTCGGCGCGGCGCGGGCTTTGAGAGGCTAGGTAGATAAAGTCTGGCATAGCAATCCATGTATTGGCAGATCAACAATGGCTTGCGAGCCAAACAGCATCTGCATTATTTTGAGTGTGTTGCGCATGGTGCTTCATTCACGGTGGTAAGGATGCCCCGCATTGACGGACCAAGCCCTGTACAGCTGCTCAATCAGCAGCACACGCACCATGGCGTGGGGCAAAGTCAGGTCTGACAGGCGCAGGAGTTCGTGGGCGGCAGCCTTGAGTGCGGGGTCTAGCCCGTCGGGTCCACCAATCACCAAGGCCACATCGGTGCCGCCCAGCTGCCAGTCGGTTAGGCGGGCGGCCAGCGCCTTGGTGCTCAACGCAGTGCCGCGCTCATCAAGTGCCACCACGCGCGTGCCGCGCGGTATGGCGGCCTCTATGCGCGCTCGCTCCGCCGCATAGAGCGTGTCAATAGTTTTGGAGCCTCTGGGCTCGGTTTTGATGGCTTTGAGCTCAATTTTGAGCTCAGGCGGGAAGCGCTTGGCATAGTCGTCCCACGCCGTGCTCGCCCAGTCGGGCACTCGCTGGCCGACCGCGACGATCAGCAGCCTCATGCGCTCTTGCTAGTGCGCTTGGCCGCAGGTTTCACAGCTGACTTAGCTGCTGATTTAGCTACAGTTTTAGCCGCAGTTTTAGCTGCAGATTTAACTGCTGGCTTGGCGGCAGCTTTTACCGCAGGCTTGGCTGGCGGTTTAGCAGCAAGTTTTCCAGCGGGCGCTGCACCCGTTTTAACCGCTGGCTTGGCCGCAAGTTTCACTGGCGCTTTAGCGCTGGTTTTAGCCGCCGGTTTATTAGCCGTTTTAGCCACCATTTTTACAGCCGCTTTAGTAGCCGCTTGAGTAGCCGTTTTTACAGCTACGGCAGGTTTTTTACCTGCGGCTTTGACTGTCACTGGCCGCTCAGGTGCAATCCGCGCCTCAAAAATAGCATTTTTGATTTTCTGCGGGGAGAGCTTTTTGCCGTCTTTGCCGACCATCTTCTTGGCAGGCGCTTTCTTAGCTGGTTTGGCCACGGCGGCTTTGGCCACTACTGGCTGGACTGCACCAAATTTAAGGCGCACTGGTGTTTCGCCCCACAGCTCCTCTAAGTGGTAATACTGGCGAATAGCAGGCTGCATGATGTGCACCACCACCGCGCCGCAGTCGACAATGATCCACTCGCCATTTTCTTCGCCTTCAGAGCGTGGCTTTTGAAAGCCTGCATCGCGCACCGCATCGCGCACGCTGGCAGCCAAGGCCTTGGTTTGGCGGTTCGATGTGCCACTGGCAATCACCACGCGCTCAAACAAGGCCGAGATTCGCTCAGTGTCAAACACCACAATGTCTTGCGCTTTCACGTCTTCCAAGCCATCTACGATGACGCGCTGGAGTTTTTGAACGTCTTTTTTGCCAGTGGTGTCGGTTTTGGTATTCATAGGGGTGATTCGCTAGGTAAAAATGGATGGTGGCTGTGGGTTAATGCAGATTTGCAAATGCTGCGCTGTACAGCCCATGCTCCGCAATATACTGCGCAACAGCAGGATTAAGCAAGTGGCTGACATCATGCTGGGATGCAATCCGCTGGCGAATATCCGTGGCGCTTACCGCCATGGGCGGCATTTGCAAAGGCTCAAAAGCAGCTGTTTTCTGCATATTTACAGCTATTTTAGCAGATGTCATCGTCAAATGGTCACGTTGCGCTATGCAAAGTGTAGCGATTTGGGGAATCTCACTGAATCGGTGCCAAGAAGCAAAATGCGCATGCTGGTCTGCACCCATTACTAAAAAAAACCGTGCGGGCGTGGGTTGCCTGCTAGCGTATTGCGCTGCCAGCTCTTGCAAGGTGTCAATCGTGTAGCTTGGGCCCGCCCTGTGCAGCTCCCTGCTGTCTACCTGAGCGGCAGGCAGGGTGGCAAAGGCCAAATGCACCATAGCCAAGCGGTCAGCCGCAGGGCTGAGCCTGCGATTTTTGTAGGCAGCCTGCCCAGTGGGAATAATGTGCATCACATCCAATTCCAAGGCGGCAATGGCTATGCTGGCCAAGGCCACATGGGCATTGTGGGGCGGGTCAAAGCTGCCGCCAAATACGCCAACGCGCAGTGGCTTAGGGACAAGCAGCGGCGTATTCACGCCCAATCCCTTGGCACAAGGAATTTTTTATACAAATCGTCCTCTGGCGAACCGTTCTTGGTAGTGCGCTGGTAAGCCCAGCTCACCAGCGGCGGCATGCTCATCAAAATAGACTCTGTACGCCCGCCCGACTGCAGGCCAAAATGTGTGCCTCGGTCATGCACCAGATTAAATTCCACGTAGCGGCCACGCCGATACAACTGGAAATCCCGCTCGCGCTGACCAAAGCGCATGCCAGCGCGCCGCTCCACTATGGGCAAGTAAGCCTGCAACAGTGCATCGCCCACGGCCAAAATCATATCGCGCCCACCGCCAAAGCCCAGCTCAGACACGTCGTCAAAAAATATACCGCCAATGCCGCGCTGCTCGCTGCGGTGCTTGAGGTAAAAATACTCGTCGCACCACTTTTTGTAGCGCGGATAGCGCTCAGAACCGAAGGGGGCGAGCGCCTTCTTGCAGGCTTGGTGAAAATGCTGCGCATCTTCTTCAAACCCGTAATAAGGCGTCAAATCCATGCCACCGCCAAACCACACCACCGGCGCTGCGCCCACAGGCTGGGCCACCAGCATGCGCACATTCATGTGCACGGTGGGCACATAAGGATTCTGCGGATGGAAAACCAAGGACACGCCCATGGCCTCAAAACCCGCCCCGACCAGCTCGGGACGGCTGGCAGTGGCCGAAGGCGGTAGTTTTGCACCCTTCACATGCGAAAAACCGCAGCCCGCGCGCTCAAATACCTTGCCGCCCTCCATGATCATGGTCACGCCGCCGCCCTGCAAGGGCTCGCCTTTGCGCTTTTTCCAAGCATCGACTAAGAATTTTGTGCCGTCAATGCCCTCAATGGCCGATGTGATGCGCGCTTGCAAGTCCAGCAATTGGGCATACACCTGCACAATCTGCGGCGCCAGCGCAGTCGCGCTCAATGGGGATGTTTCAGTCACAGCCACGGCTTGCCTGCTCAGCGTTTGATGGCACGAAAGCCAATGTCTTGCCTGTATTGCGCACCCGCAAAGTGTATGCCGCGGGCCACCTCATAAGCCCGCGTTTGCGCAGTTTTCACAGTTTCGCCCAGCGCGGTAACGCACAGCACGCGGCCACCGCTGGTCACTGTTGCACCATCCACCGCGGCTGTGCCCGCGTGGAACACCACCGCATCGTCGCCCACAGCCGAATCTTTGGCTGGCAGGCCGCTAATCGCATCACCCTTGCGTGGCGCAGCAGGGTAGCCGTGCGCGGCCACCACCACACCCAAAGCCACGCGCCTGTCCCACTCGAGCTCCACCGTGTCCAGCTTGCCTTCAGTGGCAGCCATCAGCACATCGACCAAATCGGTTTTCAGCCGCATCATGATCGGCTGGGTTTCAGGGTCGCCCATGCGGCAGTTAAATTCCAGCGTTTTGATGCTGCCATCGGGGGAAATCATCAAGCCCGCATACAGAAAACCAGTGTATGGAATGCCGTCTTGCTCCATGCCCTTGATGGTGGGCATGATCACCTCGCGCATGGCGCGGGCGTGCACCTCAGGCGTAACCACGGGCGCGGGCGAATACGCGCCCATTCCGCCCGTGTTGGGCCCCGTATCGCCGTCTAGCAAGCGCTTATGGTCTTGCGAGGTGGCCAGTGCACACACGTTTTTGCCATCACACAGCACAATAAAGCTGGCTTCCTCGCCCTGCAAAAACTCCTCTATCACCACCCGTGCCACCCGCTTGCCGCTGTCATCCGCGTTGTGCGCCACACCCAGCGCATTGCCACCTGCGTCGTCCACAGCCAGCATGAAATCAATCGCATCATGCGCCTCACCCAGCGTCGTCGCCACCACCACGCCCTTGCCAGCGGCCAGCCCATCGGCCTTCACCACAATCGGCGCGCCCATGCGCTCCACATAGGCATGCGCCAAAGCGGCATCGGTAAACGCTTCATACGCCGCTGTAGGTATGCCATGGCGCTGCATAAAGGCTTTGCTAAAGGCTTTGGAGCTTTCAAGCTGCGCTGCAGCCTGCGTGGGCCCAAATATGCGCAGCCCCTTGGCGCGGCAGGCATCCACCACCCCAGCGGCCAGCGGCGCCTCAGGCCCCACCACCGTGAGTGCTATCTTTTCATTAGCAACAAATGACGATATGGCGCTGACATCTGGCAAATTAATGTTAAAAAGCCGATCATCGAGCGCAGTGCCACCATTGCCGGGCGAGACAAACACCTTGTGCACGCGCGGGCTCTGCGCCAGCTTCCAAGCCAAGGCATGTTCACGGCCACCGCCGCCGATTACCAATATGTTCATAACGACAGTTCCGCGTTATGAAACACCGCCTGCGTATCGTCCATGTCTTCTAAAACATCCAATAATTTTTGCATACGCACAGAATCCTCTGGCGACATTTCCACCGAATTTTCTGGCCGCATAGTCACCTCGGCAATCTCAGGCGTAAAACCCGCCGCCTCCAGCGCATTTTTCACCGATTCAAACTCTGCCACGCCCGTGATCACCTCCACACCTCCCTCAGAATCGGTAATCACGTCTTCTGCGCCAGCGTCCAGCGCCACCTCCATCACCCGGTCTTCGCTCACGCCAGGCGCTAGCAGTATTTGCCCGCAGTGCTTGAACTGAAATGCCACCGAACCCTCCGTACCCATGTTGCCGCCGTGTTTGCTAAACGCAAAGCGCACCTCAGCCACCGTGCGCACCTTGTTGTCGGTCATGGTGTCCACCATAATCGCTGCGCCATTGATGCCATAGCCCTCGTAGCGAATCTCTTCGTAATGCACGCCCTCTAGGTTGCCGGTGGCTTTGTCGATATTGCGCTTAACCGTGTCGGCAGGCATGTTTGCCGCTTTGGCGCGGTCCACCGCCAAGCGCAGGCGCGGGTTGGCACTCAAATCGCCCCCGCCCATGCGCGCCGCCACCATGATCTCGCGCACCACCCGCGTCCACACCCGCTGGCGTTTCTCGTCTTGGCGACCCTTGCGGTGCTGAATATTGGCCCATTTACTGTGTCCTGCCATGCATTTACTCGTCTGGTTGGTTCATTGAATGCACTGATTTTACTGGTATGACTAATTTCACTGTTTTTAGTGCTTGCGCAGGCGACTAGTCCTGTGTACGCTACATGGCATATGAATACTGCCTTGCCCTTTGACCCTGCTTTGCCAATAGGCGAAGCCTCCGTTACGACGGTGCTGATTGCCGACGACCACCTGCTGGTGCGCGACGGACTGAAACTGCTGGTCACCCGCATCATGGGAAAAGTGCAGTTTTATGAGGCCAACAGCGCCGACAGCTTGGTGAACATGACCCGCCAACGGCCGCTCGCCTGCGTGGCCTTGGTGGATTTGAACATGCCAGGCATGGACAAAGGCAACCGTTTGGTCGATATTGCCCATCAAAGCCCATGGCTGCCGATTGTGGTGATTTCTGCCCTCACCTCGCCCGACATTGTGCGCCGCGCCCTGCAATTGCCCACGGTGTATGCCTTTGTGTCTAAA
>JAYTMT010000173.1:0-3113 GCA_043728315.1 Polaromonas sp.
TGCCGTTTGAACGGTTGCAGCCGACGCAATGATCAAGGTGATGAAGCTGCTGCTCGCCAATGGGATTTGAGCCTGCGACGCGCGCAGGCGTACCCCGCAGACGGTCTGAAACGCTGCTTGGATCGCTGTGTCGATCACTCACCAATTGATGCGCTGGTCAAGCTCGTGGTACGGTGCTGGTTGCGCCGCCAGATCCCAATCTGGTTCGACTTGGACACCCTCACCCATCTGCGCATCACAGTCCTCCCACAAAGGCGGCACACGCGCTGGTGCGATGTTTGGCGGCTCAGTTTGCACCCCGATGTGATCGAGCATTTGCCGGATATCGACGCTGTACGTGATGAAGGCGCTGATGCGCATTTGCCCACCGCAGATGGGGCATAGCAGAGGGAGCGCCTCGTAGATGCGGGCGATCAGCACCGCACAGAGGTAGTGCGCCTGTGAGCGCTTGGGCGGCGCAGGTTCGCTCTGGGCTGGCACGCCATCGCCCGGTGTAAACCCAGCTATATCGCCTCCCGCAGCGGCTGGCTCGGTTGGCACCTTGACCTGTTGCGAAGGAGCCGCCTGCACCAGTGCTGTAACCGCAGCCCTGAGCGGCGAGTTCGATGCCAGCACACAAAAATAGCGATGCCTGTGGGTTCGAGGCGGCGACACCGGTGCCGCGATGCGCCCGATCTGCTCCAGCGGCGTAGGGGTGAGCTCGTCTGCCCTGGCACAACGCTACTCAGTGCGTCGATCACTGGCTGGCTCGCTATGCAGCTTGGGGCAGCGGTACACCAATTCATTATCCGCCTTGCGCAAGCGTTCCATAGAAAACGCAGGACGGGTGCAGTAGCGCAGCAGCCGCTGCAGTGCTGCGCGGTCATGCGCCTCAACGCGCACACTGGTATCCACCGAGAACCCGCTGTGCCGGTAGGTCAGCATCTCTTTGGCCTCAAAGCCCTCCAGCAGGCCCCGGCCCACGAAGGCGCGCAGGATGCGGCGACGCTAGGTGGCCTGCACTTAGGCCACAGCGGTCTCATCGATGCCGCTGGCCGGATGAAAAATCACTTTGCTGGGAGAGGATTGACCGTCGGCCACAGCTTGGGTATCGGTGTCAACGCAACTGGACAGCTTCTACAAAAAAGAAGCCGCCACAGGTGCGGCTATAGCAAAATCTATCAATTTGCAGGCGCAGTAAGCACTAGCGCAGTTGCGCATTTACACTGGTGTCATACTATAAGACACCAGACAAACATGCAAAACACCCTGCCCCACCCCGACCGCGCCGCGCTGTATGCCGACATGTCGCCGCACCACCTAGCCCCGCTGTGGGAGGTGTTGCATGCGTTCGTGCCCCAGCAGCCCAACTCGCCCTGCGTGGCTGCGCACTGGAAATACGACGAAGTGCTGCCATTTCTCATGCGGGCGGGTAAGGCGATCACGGCTGAGGAGGCCATTCGCAGGGTGCTGATTCTGGAAAACCCCGCCATGCGCGGCAAGCAGTGCATCACGCAGTCGCTGTTTGCGGGTTTGCAGATGATTTTGCCCGGTGAGGTGGCGCCCAGCCACCGCCACACCCAGTCTGCGCTGCGCTTTATTGTCGAAGGCTCGGGCGCTTACACCGCCGTGGATGGTGAGCGCAGCATGATGGAGCCGGGCGACTTCATCATCACACCGTCGATGGCTTGGCACGACCACGGGCATGATGGCAACGCCCCCATGATCTGGCTCGATGGCCTAGACATCCCCATGCTGCGCTTTTTTGATGCAGGCTTTGCCGAAAACGACAGCACCAAATCCCAAGTCATCAAAGAGCCCGAGGGCAGCAGCTTTGCGCGTTATGGCCACAACATGGCACCCGTGCGTAGCACATCGCCCTATGGTCACACCAGCCCCCTGTTTAGCTACCCCTACAGCCGCACCCGTGAGGCGCTGCACACCTTAGAGCGCAGCGCCCCTGTGGACGCATGGGATGGCGTGAAACTGCGCTACACCAACCCGCTCACTGGCGGCTCGCCCATGCCCACCATGGCCACCTTCATGCAGCTTTTGCCCGCAGGCTTTGCGGGCGCGCCTTACCGCCAAACGGATGGCGCGGTGTTCAGCGTGGTCGAAGGTGCGGGTACTGCTTATATACAATCACCTTCTGGTGCATCACAATTTGCCTTTGGCCCACGTGACCATTTTGTTGTGCCTTCATGGCACACGCTGCGTTTGCAGTCTGACAAAGGCTGCGTACTGTTTAGTTTTTCAGACCGCCCCGTGCACCAAGCGCTGGGCATCCACCGAGAAGAAAGGATTCCCGCATGAGCTATGTTTTCAATCCCCCTGCAGTCGTCAGCGTGCCCGTGATTGGCCGCCCAGAGCGTTTTCCCGTCAACCGCATTTATTGCGTGGGGCGCAACTACGAAGAGCATGCAAAAGAAATGGGCTTCACGGGTCGCGAGCCACCGTTTTTCTTTTTAAAACCAGCCAACGCCATTGTGGTGGTCAACACGGGTGAGACGGGCAGCATGCCCTACCCCAGCTTAACTAAAAACCTGCACCACGAAATTGAGCTTGTGGTAGCCATTGGCACTGGCGGTAAAAACATCAAGGCTGCCGATGCTTTTAAGCATATTTTTGGCTACGCTGTTGGCCTAGACATGACGCGGCGCGATCTGCAAGGCGAGATGAAAAAAGCGGGACGCCCGTGGTGCATTGGCAAAGGCTTTGACCACAGCGCGCCGATTGGGCCCATCACGCCTGCAGCGCAGGCGGGCGATGTGGTCAACGCCGAGCTTTATGTGCAGGTGGGCGGCGTAGACCGCCAGCGCAGCAATGTGGCTAAGCTAATTTGGAACATTGCAGAAACCATAGAGCACCTGAGTGCGGCTTGGGAGTTGCAGCCCGGCGACTTGATCTACACGGGCACACCCGAGGGCGTGGCCGCAGTGCTGCCCGGCGACACCATGGTGGGCGCGGTGGCAGGGCTGGGCGAGCTGCGCGTGCAGGTGGTATAAGCGTATTTATAAAAAATACATGCAATGTCACCGTCAAATGGTCATGGTTTGCTATTTAAAATATAGTAATACAAAATTCATGGCAGCATCTGAACAGCACTGCTTGCATATTTTCGCCATGATTTAAAA
>JAYTMT010000174.1:0-6375 GCA_043728315.1 Polaromonas sp.
GTTTGCACGGCGATGTCTAGCGTGCCGTCGGGGTTTGGTGTTAAGTCGGGGCTGCGGTCGCCCAAGGCATAGCGTTTAATGGGGTTGTCGGTGAAAAACAACCTGCCGTCGGACTCTATTTGGTACATGCTGAGCGACCAAAAGGCCTGCGCGGGCACACCACCTGCTGGAATGCGCACGCGGTAGCGGTGCTGGCCGCTCAGGGCTTGGCCTTCGCTGTCAACGGCAGCGCTCAAATACACTGCCTCCTGCGCTGGCAGCGCCCCCAAACCGCTCAAGGCCACGCCTGCGCGCAGGGGGTAATGCGCGCCCTGCGCGTCTTGGTATACGCCAATGGCTCGATGCGGCATTTGCCAGCCTTGTAGGGTGACTGCGCCTGTGCCCACGCCGGTTTTGAGCGATGCATACAGTGCGGGCAGGGCGTTTGACCATGCCGCAGCGCTGATCTCTGAAACTATATTTTCAGTAGCTGTATATGACGGCTTGACGCTGACATTGCCCCATTTATTCAATAATTGCGCGTTTTGTGGCACTGGGTTGCGGGCCAGCGCCGCATTCACCACGGCCAGATAGTTGGCACCATTGAAATTGCTGCCCATGGGCGACTGCGGGCTGGGCACGGGAATGTGGGCCAGCGCTGGGCTGCTGGGGGCTTGGGAAGGGGTCTGGGCAGGGGTTTCAGGCGCTGCGCCCAGCTTGATCTGGTCTTGCAGGGCATGCACGGCTGGCGCGTCTTGGGCGCTGTCGACCACGATGCGCACCAGCATCCACACGTCGCGGGTGGGCAGGCGCAGCACGCGCACGCCAGTGGGGGCGGGCGTGGGGTCGCCCTCTAGCGCCAGCCACACGCGCATGCCGCCTTCGCCATCGCTGCGCGAGCCCAAGAGTTGCTCCGTGCTCGAATACGCGTCCATGAACTGGATCGACCAGTAACGCCCCACGATGCGCGGCACGCTCAGCTCCACCGGGCCGTTGGCTAAATCCAGCCACGCGCTGGAGTACAGCGTGTCGTTGTTCGGGGTGGTGACTTGGCGGGAGCGGTGGTCGCTCAGGGCGCGCCGGTGCACCAAGCTGCCCACGGGTTGGCGGTTGACATTGAGTGGAAATTGCGTAGCCAAATAGCGGGTGCGCGCCATCTCGTACAGCGGAAAGCTGTAGACGAAAGCGTCTTGCATGGCGGGGTCAAGGGTGGTCATGGAGTGCTCTAAGTGCTTAAAAATCAAGAATTTATGAAAAAATTGGCCAATGTCAGCGTCATATGGTCATAGTGTGCTATTAATTAAGTAGTAATTTGGTCAATACCAAGCGTAATCAATCCCTGACTGTGCATTAAAAAACTCGCCAATGCATGCTAACCGCGCGGCAAATAGGGCTAAACCCTAGGACAATCGCTGCAATGACTACGACCGATGACCCTTCCCGCCGTGAACTAGCCCAGTGGCTCAGCCGCATTGAGCAGCTGCACCCCAAAAACGTCGACATGGGTCTGACCCGCGTGCGCATCGTGGCGCAGCGCATGGCGCTTGGCTTTACTTGCCCTGTAATCACCGTGGCAGGCACCAATGGCAAGGGATCTACCTGCGCCATGCTGGACGCAATTTACACGCAGGCGGGGTATAAAGCTGGGGTCTACAGCTCGCCGCATTTGGTGCATTTTGAGGAGCGCTGCCGCTTAATCGGCGAGCCAGTGCAACCGGGCGTGCTGGTGGCGGCTTTTGAGCGGGTGGAGGCGGCGCGATTGCATTCGCCCGCTCACAACGAGCCTGAAGTTTCGCTTAGCTATTTTGAATACACCACGCTGGCCATGTTGGACATCATGTCTAAAAGCGGCCTAGACGTGGCGATTTTGGAAGTAGGGCTGGGCGGCAGGCTAGATGCGGTCAACACCATTGACACTGACTGCGCCATCATCACCAGCATCGACATTGACCATGTGGAGTATTTGGGCCCCGACCGCGAAAGCATAGGCTTTGAAAAAGCGGGCATTATGCGCGCTGGCAAACCCGCTATTGTGGGCGACCCGATGGCTCCCAATAGCGTGATTGCGCATGCCAAAGCCATAGGCGCAGACCTGTGGCGCATGGGCGTGGACTTTAATTTCAGCGGCGACAAGCAGCAGTGGGGCTGGGCAGGGCGCGATGCAGGAGACAAATCGGGGCTAAGCGCAGGCATTGCGAATATTGCACCAAGCAATGCAGACGCAAATGCAAATGCAAATGCAAATGCAAATGCAAATGCAAATGCAAGCACAGGCTCTGCGCACCATGCTGCAGCCAGCTCTGCCACAAGCACCCGCCGCTATTCAGGTCTGGCCTACCCCGCCCTGCGCGGTGCTAACCAAATCCTCAACGCCAGCGGCGTGCTGGCGGCGATTACGGCGCTGCGCGAGCGCCTGCCCGTTACCGCGCAGGCGGTGCGCAACGGCTTTGCTTTTGTCGAGCTGCCCGGGCGCTTTCAAATCGTGCCCGGCCAGCCCGCGCTGGTGCTGGACGTGGCGCACAACCCGCATTCGGTGGCGGCGCTCACGGCCAATTTGGATGCTATGGGTTTTTATCCAGCCACACACGCCGTATTTGGTGCCATGGGCGACAAAGATTTGCCCACCATGCTGGCCAAAATTGCGCCCTTGGTTGACAAATGGTATGTAAGCGACCTGCCCACGCCCCGCGCCGCCACGGCGCATGCCCTGCAAGCTCAAATTGCGCCCCTGCTCAAAAAAGGCCAAAGCGCCAGTTGCTATGCCAATCCGCAGGCCGCTTTTGACGCGGCGGTGGCATCAGCCGCCCCAGCCGATAGAATCGTGGTGTTTGGTTCGTTTTACACCGTGGGCGGCGTGCTGACAAATGGCACGCCAAGGCTTGATGCCAAACACTTGCATTCAGATCCTTGATTTCCTAACTTTCAGCAGCACACATCCATGGTTTGGTCTCCTTTTGCTAAAAAAACGCCCGATCGCCAAGCCCCGCCTGGCCCGATTGAGACGATCGAGGCCATGCGTCGGCGCGCCAAGCAGCGTCTGATTGGTTCGGCCGTGTTGGTGTTGGCAGGCTTGCTGGGCTTTCCCCTGCTTTTTGAAACCCAGCCACGCCCAGTGGCGGTGGACATTGCCATTGAAATCCCCGATAAAAACAAATCCAAACCGCTGCTGATGCCGCCTCTTGGTGCGGCTGCGCCCGATGCCCTGCCTGCGACAGCCAAGCCACAATCTGCGCCAAATTCCGCTGCACAAGTTGCGCCCCAAAGCCCTCCTGCCACTTTAACTGCAACCACAGCGTCAAACAGCGCTGCGCCTGCATTGGCCAAAGCAGCGCCAGCCACCGCTGTGGCCGCCGCTGCCAGCCTGAGCGGCAAAGAAGAGATCATTGCTGATAAATCCACAGAAAAAACTGCCAATGTCAGCGTCAAACCGTCATCTCCTGCTATTAAATCAGAAGTAAAAGCAGCTGAGTCAAAACCCGTGGTTAAGCCAGAGCCCAAAGCAGAAACCAAAGCAGAAACCAAAGCAGAAACCAAACCGGAATCCAAGCCTGCCCAAATTGCCGCTCCCACGCCAGCCCCAACGCCAGCCCCCGCCCCCAAGCCTGACGACGGCGCACGCGCCAAAGCCCTGTTAGACGGCAAGCCAGTAGACAAACCGGCTGAGAAAGTAGCTGACAAAGCCGCGCAGGCCACAGAGCGCTTCATTGTGCAAGTGGGCGCTTTTGCCGATGCCGCCAAAGCCCGCGAAGTACGACTCAAAGTGGAGCGCGCGGGCCTGACCACTTACACCCATGTGGCGCAAACCAAGGACGGCGAGCGCACGCGCGTGCGCGTGGGCCCTCTTGCAACGCGCGCTGAGGCTGAAAAAGTAGCCAACAAAATCAAAGCGTTGGATTTGCCAGCAGCTATTTTGACGCTATGAGCCGTATTGCGCATACTGTGAAAAGCAACATGGCGCGCAATGCCTTGCCATGCCATGCGCTGCAAGTGCGGCCATGCGCTGGCGCCTGAAAAGCACACAAATCCCCAAGTGAACACACTCGACTGGATTTTGGCTGTTGCACTGCTACTGTCGGTGTTGCTGGGCGCTTGGCGCGGCTTGGTATATGAGGTGCTATCGGTGGCTGGCTGGGTGGCCGCCTTTATAGCGGCGCAATTGTATGCAGGGCTAGCGGCAGCGCAGTTACCATTGGGCGGATTGAGCGAATCACTGCGCTATGCCTGCGGTTTTGCCTTGGTATTTATCACCACAGCGTTTGCGGCGGGTTTGGTGTCTTGGTTGCTTAAAAAACTGGTTGAATCGGTGGGTTTGCGGCCCGTAGACCGCACGCTGGGCGCGGCTTTTGGGCTGCTGCGCGGCTTGGTGATTTTGCTGGCTGTTACCGTAGTGGTGGGTATGACGCCTTTTAAAAGCAGTGCGTGGTGGAAAGAGTCGGCAGGCGCGGGCGTGCTCAGCGCTGTGCTCACGGGCTTGATGCCGATCTTGCCCGATGAATTAAGAAAAGCCATCACTTGATACAAACGCCTGCCATGCCAGCGGCTGGCAAACTATATGAAATAACCGAGTTGGGAAAAATATGTGTGGAATAGTAGGCGTGGCTTCGCAGTCACCCGTGAACCAGTTGATATATGACGCGCTGCTCTTGCTGCAGCACCGTGGCCAAGACGCGGCGGGCATCGTCACGCAGCTGGGCACCAAGTTTTATATGCACAAGGCCAAGGGCATGGTGCGTGACGTGTTTCGCACCCGCAACATGCGGGCACTGCCGGGCAATATTGGTCTGGGCCAAGTGCGTTACCCCACGGCGGGCAATGCCTTTAGCGAGGAAGAGGCGCAGCCTTTTTATGTGAACGCGCCCTTTGGCATCGTGCTGGTGCACAACGGCAATTTAACCAATGTGCCCGAGCTCAAAAGCCAGCTATTTAACGCCGACCACCGCCACATCAACACTGACAGCGACACCGAGGTGCTGATCAATGTGCTGGCCCATGAGCTAGAAAAAACCACGCGCGGCCTGCCGCTCTCGCCTGCTGATGTGTTTGCCGCTGTGCGCGGCGTGCATGCGCGAGTAAAGGGCTCTTATGCTGTGGTGGCCCTCATAGCAGGGCATGGGCTGTTGGCTTTTCGTGACCCTTTTGGTATTCGCCCGCTGTGCATGGGCAAGTCTGCGGATGGCACGATCATGGTGGCCAGCGAATCAGTCACGCTAGAAGGCACAGGCTTTGCGCTGGAGTGCAACATAGCGCCGGGCGAGGCGATTTTTGTGGACTTGGACAATAAAGTGTTCACCGAGCAGTGCGCAGCCAAAACCCAGCTCAACCCCTGCATTTTCGAATACGTGTACTTGGCTCGGCCAGACTCGGTGATGGACGGCATATCGGTTTACCAAGCGCGACTGAATTTAGGTGAAACGCTGGCCAAGCGCGTCATATCGACCGTGCCGCCAGACCAGATTGACGTGGTAATTCCCATTCCCGAATCAAGCCGCCCCAGCGCCATGCAACTGGCGCAGCTCTTGGGCTTGCCGTACCGCGAGGGCTTTGTGAAAAATCGCTACGTAGGCCGCACCTTCATCATGCCCGGCCAAGAGGTGCGCAAAAAATCCGTGCGCCAAAAGCTCAATGCCATCACCAGCGAATTCAAAGGCCGCAACGTATTGTTGGTGGACGACTCCATCGTGCGCGGCACCACCAGCAAAGAAATCGTGCAAATGGCGCGCGACGCAGGCGCACGCCGGGTCTACATGGCCAGCGCCGCCCCGCCCGTGCGCTATCCCAATGTGTATGGCATCGACATGCCCACCAGCGAAGAGCTGGTGGCTCATGACCGCAGCGTAGCGCAAATTTGCGAGATGATCGGTGCTGACGCGCTGATCTACCAAGACGTGGACAGCATGAAATCAGCCATTGGCAAGCTCAATCCTGCGATCAAAGATTTTGATGCCAGCTGCTTTGACGGCGTGTATGTGACGGGCGACATCAGCCAGGCCGACGTGCAGCGCATCAACGAAAACCGCGTGGGCACGCAAGACAATGAGGAAGATACGTCGCGCTTGGCGTTGCCGAACGTGTGATTCAAAATTATTGCGCACTGTTGTGCATGGTCGTTCTGACACTTCGGTTGTAGAGCTTTGCGGTCAATACTGTTCGCTTAGAGCGTCTGCGGCTACTGGTTTGCGTGTCCAGTCTTACGCGCCTAGTCTTGCGCGCCCGGTCAGCGTTTTGGCTTTCGCACACTCCCTCATGCTGGAGTACCAGAAATCGGTCGTATGCGAAAGCCAAAACGCTGATCGGGCTATGCTCGCTGTGAGGTTTTAATACCAAAGACCGCTCACTCTTAGAGTGCTACATACTATATAAAATGTAGCGCATTATGACCATATGACGCTGACATTG
>JAYTMT010000175.1:0-7016 GCA_043728315.1 Polaromonas sp.
TCCAATTGCACCTGCACGCGCCGTTCCTCCCCTTGTGGCAGACCACCCAAGCCCACCAGCTCTTGCTCACGCGCCTGCGCCAGTCCCGAAAAACGCGAAGCAGCTAAGCGCATATCGGGAGATTCAAGCACAAACAGTGGTTGCCCCTCTTTGACTGCGCCAGCCGGCGTGATGGACACCACGCGCGCGGCCAGCGGTGAGTACACCACCTGCTGGCGTTCTGGATGTACCCACCCCCACCCATGCACGCCAGACTGCCAGGGCACAAAGCCAGCAGCACCCAAGCCGCACAGCAGCATCAGCGCCCACACCACGCGACCCAGCTGAATCTGCTTGCGGTTAGCTAACCATACTTTCACCTCTGCAGCTATTGGACGACCAATGAACCACACCAATTCGACCGCCATCAAAAAAATGCCCAATACTTTAAAAAAATAAAAATAAACTATCAGGGCAATGCCAAGGAAAACGACCAATCGGTACAACCAAGTGGCCAGTGCAAATCCGATTAACGCCGCGTTGCCGTAACCTGGCATTTGCTCAGGCCAATCCTCGCGCCAGCCCAGCAAAGTCCGCCTCAACCAATTTTTGGCCAAGGCGCCCGAGCGCTCGTGTAAATTTGGCAAATCCAGCAGATCAGTCAGGATGAAGTAACCGTCAAAACGCATGAATGGGCTGGCATTGACAGCTAGGGTCAATATCCAGCTGGTAGTTGCCAGAAAAAACAACGCGCTGCGCACGGATCCGTCGGCGGCCAAACTCCAAGCCAATGTTGCCAGGCCGGCTAAAGCCAGCTCGGCAACTATGCCCGCACTGGCAATGGCCAAACGCTGGCGCGGATTACTCAACTTCCAGCTCTCGCTGGTATCGGTGTAGAGCATGGGAAACATCACCAACATGGCTACCCCCATATGCGCCACACGCACGCCATAGCGCGTGGCCGTAAAAGCGTGACCCAGCTCATGGAAGGCTTTGGCAAAGCCCAGCGCCACGGCAAAACCAACAGCTCCCGACCAGCTCAGCTGATCCACAAAGGTATGGGCAAAAGTTTCCCATTGACGTGCAGCCAAGAAAACACCCACAACACTGAGCAATGCTACAGCCCAAGCCGCCTTTGGAGTAAAGAGCCAGCTAAGCCATGGCATGAGGCTGGCCAGCAGGTTCTGCGGCCGAACCAGTGGGATACGAAAAAACAAGTAGTGGTGCAGCAGCCAAGTATAAGCACTCGTCTGGGCACTGACAGCGCGCTGCGACAGACGTTCAACACTGGCTTTGTCGTTGGCACGCAGAAGATCGTGTTGGCTTAAAAAAGACAGCAACCCATCGACGTCGCGAGGCTCTATGAACAAAGTGGTTTCACTATTGACGGACTCGACCAGTGCTTGCGCATTACCAATAGACCAGCGCAGCAGCAATTCAAAATCGATCCAGCCTATGCGGAAAAACCGGTTGCTGACAGGGTCGTTGATCATCCATGCAGGCGAACCGTCGTGGCCCGCAGCTGCAGGCAAAAGCCGCAATTCGTCGCGCAGTTGTGGCAGCGAAGGCGCAGGTGGACTATCCCTTTGCAGCAGCGCCTCAGCGGGAATGGGGAGAACAGCGCTCACAGCCCTGTCCACTCCCTCAAGGCTGCGATAGGCCGGCGAAATAAATAGTAGCCAAGTGTGGCCTCATCACCAGAAACACGGGCTGTGCCACGCAAACCGATCCGGGGTACAGCTGTGCCCGGGGCAAACTGACCACGCAAGCGGTAGGCTGAAACCCCTTCTGGGCTAGTGACAGCCTGGTAGCTGGTCTGAATCAAAACACCAGGCAACGGATCAAGCGGCTTAACGTGTAGAAATAAACGCAAGGCTGCACCTGGCTCAATATTGATAGCATCCATGGCGGGCAGCCAAACCAGCACGCCGGCGTCTTTCGGATCGGCAATTTGCATCAGGCGTTCGCCGGTTTGCACGGGCCGACCAACCCAATCATTGGCATCAGCATAAACCGCTATACCATCACGCTCGGCACGCACATCCACCCTGCCCGCTTGGGTCTCAACCGCCACCAGCTCAGCCTCTTTCTCGCGCACGCGCCCAATGGCACCAGCCAGCTCCCCTTTGCTTTTGAGCTCGTCAAACGCCCGTTGCTGAGCCACCAGCGCCTCAGCATGGGCGATTGACAAGGCTTTGGCTGCAACCTCGCGTCGGCCTAGCACGGCAGAGTCATCCAGCGAGAACAGTTTGTCTCCCTTTTTCACTGGCATGTTGGGCTGCACATGCATCACCCCTATCACGCCGTCCTGAGGCGCTGCCACTGCAAAGGCATTCAAAGCAATTACCTCGGCGGGGGCTAATACCGAAAGACGGATCGGAACAAACAAAATGGCAATCGCCACCAGAAGCAGTAATTTGCCCATTGTGGGGTTTAACACGGACTTGGTAAATCCGCGCCGCGCCCAAAAGCGCCTGCCAAGTGCGGCAGTGCAGTATCCATAGCTATCATGCAAGCGATCAAAGGCAACCAACTCTTGGTCAGACCAAGGCGTGTCTCTGGCATACATTACCGCGCCCATACGCTGTTGATCGGAGCTCCACAGCGATGCCACCAACAGATGGTCAGGCAACCACTCTTCCCATGCAAGCGCCATATCGGGCGCTGCCTCAGAAAAATCAAGTCGACGACAACCGGGCGCTTGCTCAAAGGTTTGCGAAAAACGGTTCAACCAAATAGCGTAGGGCGAGTCCTGCGCCACAGCCACCAGCCCAGAGGCTGTATGCAATGACAATTTACCACTGGCGCTGCATAAAAAAAACGCTGCCTGCCGGTAGGCTGCTAATGCGACAGCCTCATTGGTGATAGTAAAGCCCAACGTGGCCAAAGTTGTAGCTGCAAAGACCCGCTGCTCTACATGCAGCAATGCCACCAGCGTATCTTGGGTAAGTGGCATGGAAAAATTTTCCATCGAAAAACTAACTATTTGATTGGGCCAAAATTAGCCGTACCACTCATTCCAGCCAATAAATCGCTATGGGCGCCTATAAATCCCGCTTCAATTTCGATGGTCTGGCTGACTGGGTCTACGCGGCTGTTGACAGCCGATACCCGAGCCGCATAAGTTTTACCGGTTTCGTCAACAGTGACATCAAATTTATAGCCAACTTTAATATTGGCCAACTGTTTGGATGGCGCATTCACTTTCAGTTTTAATGGCGCACTCATAACAAGCTCAAGCAACGGTTGGCCAGAGGTCACACTCATATGGTTTTTCACATGTAGCTTTGCCACGCGTCCGGCCCAAGGTGCCACTACTGTGCACTGCTGCACTTGTGCTTGTGACAGAGCTATCTGCGCGCGAGCTTTGGCCACTGCACTGGCCGCCAACGCAACCTCAACATCGCTGGCTTGATCCAAGCCCTGCATACGAATTTTGGCTTCGTGCTGCTCAGTTGCGCCGTCTAGTTCTGCTTTGGCAATGTTCAGTCGCGCAGTGGGCTCAGAGCAATCAAAACCCACTAACATCTGGCCGCGCACGAAACTGGCTCCCAAGCTGGCATTCAGCGCATCTATTCGGGCTGCCACAGGGCTAGCCAAAGTAGTCTCTGCGCCTGGTGTGAGCAGGACACGCACCAAATCTGGTGAGGAGGCTGCACTCACTGGGGGCTGGTACGTGGATCTAACAGGTGCGGCTATCTGAGCAGGCACAGGCGTTGTGGCCAAACCAGATGCAGACACCCGCGCTGTGGCTGCGCTTTGGGTGGTTGCCGTTTGACTCCAAGCTATCGCTGACAAGACTAGACCCATGGCTGTAGCTAACAGCCCAATCATATTGGTCATTTGCCTACCTCAGCCACCTCGGTCAGCCAAGCACGGATTTCTGGCATCTTGGAGGTTACCGCAGCCACCAACGCAGCTTCATAGACGGTTTGGCGTGCATGCTGTGGGGCTGAAGTGCTGTAGTCTGCGCTGCCTTTTACCTGACCCTTTCGGTCCAAAGCATGCATGTTCCAGCTAATTTTTTCTAGTGTGCCGTTAGGCTCAGTGGATAAGCGAAAAGTTATTGGTGTGCCTTCTGTGGAGCTCACAACCATTTGGTTGCGAGTGAGCAACTCAGCGAGTTGTGCTGTCATGCGTACTTTGGTCACAGGGTCTACCACTCCATCCAGTTGGATCGACACATTGGGATTAAAACCAAATAAGTTGGAGTTCATCTTGAACGCATCCTTATGTACGGCATTCAAATGAACACGTACACGCTCAGTCAACACAGGCAGATCGTCGCCCTCAAAATTATCGGCTATGGGGTCAAAACCCAAAGTATTTTGTAGCCGACCAAACGCAATTTGGGCATTGGCATAAGCATTCATGCGCTGGTATGCACCCAAAACAGCTCTGGCCTGCACGCGGATCAGCTCTAGTTCGCTATCGAGTTTAGCCGTCACTGATGCGCGCAAATAATCAGCCATGCGGTTGTCCACCTGAGCTGCGGTGTCAGCCAGTTTGAAATCGTCAATTGCTAGCCGATATCGCTCAGAGGCAACGCGCAGTTGCGTAAATACTGCCATTGACAGCGCCATGCGTCGTGTCGTGTCGGCTTTGACCTGCGCCTCTTGCGTTTTCTCCAGTGACGGCATAGCAATCAAGCGCATCAGGTTCCATGACAGGCGTACGCCACCTTGCGACCAACTGCTGCTGTTGGCGTATTTGTTGCTGTCGTATTGTGTGCCCATGTCCAAGCTGATTCCGGGCAGCATGCCAAGAATCTGCTTGCGCGTCTCGTCTGCGGTGATACGCTTTTTGAGATCCTCCTCGCGCAGTTCTGGGCGCTGCAACAGAGCCAACTCTTCCAGTTTACGAACATCCATTGGAGCGTCGGGCAACTTGGTCTCAACCGTTTCTGCTAGCGTGATGGTCACTCCAGACTCCACATTCATCATGGCCATGAGTTCGGTCTTGGCCACATCGAGATCCTGACGTCTCTGATTTAGCAGCGTAGTTGCATCAAGCAATGCGCGTTGGTAATTGAGCGCTAACAGGGGAGGTATGACTTTTTGAAGCTCTGCCTCGCGCGAACGCGCCAAGGCTAAACTGGCTCGCTCCGTCACTTGGCGCGCCTGCTCGGACAGTCGCTGGGCACCCAATGCGCGCCAATAGGACGACCGCACGTCTTGCACAATGTTTTGCACCACTTTGCGACGCCGCTCTTCCGCAATCAGGAATTGATTGGCCTGCTGGCGTGCGCGGTAGTAAGACACGCCAAAGTCCAGAGCATTCCAGGAAAACTCTGCGCCGGCTTGTGCCCTTTGTTTTTCTTCGGTGGAAGTTGGGTTTAGCGCGCTTTCAACGCCAGTTTGCAAATTAATATTGCCGTCACTGGCAATATAGTTACTTCTCGTGCGGTAACCGGCACTTGCAACTAGGTTAGGGAGCATATCGTAGCTGGAGTATTCCGATATACCCAGCGCTACTGCAGCCTCCATCTTTTTCAGTCGGTAGTCTAAATTGTATTTGAGCGCGCGGGCGATGGCCTCTTCCAGTGTGATGGGGCCAGCCACTGGAACCTGACCCAGATACATCTGTAAAGTGTCGGATTTCACCCGATCACGAACTTCCTCTTGTTTTACTAACTGAGGCTGCACGGCACAACCGGCCATCACCAGCCCAATTGCCAGCAGACTTAGCCGCCCCGCCCCTCGATCGAATGACGCAGTAGGAGTTGTAGTGTAATGATTCATAGAGATAATTCCTGTGCTGATGGCTCGGTTTGGTGATATTGCGTTGTGGGCAGACTGGTTTAAGTTGTGTGTCATGTACGTTCAATTCCAGCATGCGCGACGCCTGAACGCCGGGGTTTAAATTCAGCGGCACTGCGTTTGACTTGGCTGGCAAATCCGCTAGCCGCTCGCTTGGAGGTTATGGGCTGTTGATCGGTGATCAATATTGCCAAAGCGGGCGGTGTCGTTTCTGTGTCCTGCATCTTCTGCATCTCAATGTCTACGGACGCTTGCAAATAACTTGACTTGGCGGTTGACTCCTCCAGCAATGCGCCCACAGCTGCCACATTTTGCTGGGTCGATACCGAAGCATCCATGGCAAATGGATCAAATAATGTGCTTGCCCCAATCAATGCGCTATTGGTCGCCACTTGCACCAATGCAGCGCGCGCTACGGCCTCTAATTGACTTATCCGCACAGTGTGGTGCACGATCAAAGCATATTGGTTGGACAAAGCCTGCTGACGAACCGCATTAGTCACAAATATGGCCTGACTTTGCGCTATGTCCAAGCCTTTTCCGGCATGGCTCTTGCGGTCAGTTAATGGTGCAGAATCGTCCTGCGAACCCTCCAAAGCCACAAACAGATCATCCCCGCCAGCAACCGCAAGTTCGGCCGCTGTTGCACTGTCAACTTCCCCGACTTGTGCACCGATACTGTGTACAGCATGGAACTGACTGGCGTTAACGGCGTGTTGAACATGCAAGCTACGGTTGGTCTGCGGACTGATATCCAGTAGGATGACGCCAGCTGACTCGGACAGTCGGCTTGCATGACTATCATCAAGAAATACAACCGGAACACTGTCTTTGAGCACTGTAGCACTAGTGGAACTGGTGGCGCCCACGTTACCAGCTGTATCAATGAGTGTGGCGCTTAAACTCAGAACGCTACCCTTGCCCGGAATGGCAAAAGTGGTGAGAGCATTACCGGCAGAGATCTGAGCCGCATTGAGAACAATAGTCCTTGTGTTAACACCATCGGTAACAGCGAGCGTATCGCCAACTTGCGCTTGGGCGGGCAACGTAACTTTAACATCCACATCACCGACTAACTCTGTACTGCTTAGCAGTCCATCCTTGTTGATGTCTTCGCTGATTTCAATTTGCACAGCAGCCGGCGCGGTAGTGTCTAGCGTGACTGGCACGCTGACAGGCGCACTGGTGTTGCCCGCTGGGTCGGTGGCTGTGACGCTCAAGAGGTTGATGCCTGCGCTGAGGTAGTCGGCACTCGGGTCAATGCTCCAAGTGCCACTG
>JAYTMT010000176.1:0-2320 GCA_043728315.1 Polaromonas sp.
GGTGGGTCAAGTAGTGACCAGCACGCAGGTATTGGTAGAGTTTTTTAACATCGCCACACGCAAACTCAAGCCGGGCCTGCCATTGCCCCAAGCCGCGCAGATGCTGGAGCGTTTGTGTGAATTTCAGGTGATGCCCACTACCCATCTGGCCGTGCTTGAGGCCACGCTATTGATGCAGCGCTACCAATTGCAGTGCTGGGATGCATTGATTTTGGAATCTGCCATACGCGCTGGGGCGGATGAGTTGTTAACAGAAGACGGGCAACACGGGCAGCGCTTTGGCCGCCTGACGGTGCGCAATCCGCTGCTGGATTAATTTGCTCCTTGTGTAAGCAAAATAGCCATGTAAAACAAGCGTTTAAATCGGGTTCATTCCAAAATATGCACAACCAGCAAGGGTAAACACTGATCAAAACATGTAAAATGAGGTATCGTGCGCAAGTCTTTGATCTTGCGCATTTTTTTATTCATTGCTACACTATCTATAGCCCTGTGTTTTGCTGGTTTACGCATTTGGAGCAAACTGTATGAAATTGCCACTTTTCTTGTCTTTACGCCTGTCCGCCTTGTCTTTTTTCAAATCTGTTGGAAAAAGCATTGCCATGGTGACCTTGGGTGTCAGCATCGCAATGGCTTTTTCTGCATCGGCCGATGCGGCGCAGTCTAAGCGCGGTGTGGCTAAGAAGCAGCAAATCTCTAAAGCCCACGCCAAAACCCAGGCCAAGGCCAAAAATGGCAAGCGCGTGGTGGTCAAAGGCCCCGTGCGCCACGGTGCTAAGCAAGTGGCACGCTCGGGCAAGCCGGTGTACAAAATGGTCAAAGGCCGCCGCGTGCTGGTGGCGCGCGCCCCTGTGGCCGTTGTGCCGCCCAAGCCTTCTTTTGGTCAGTTGGCTGGTTTGCATGGCCAGCAAGACCCGCTGGAGCTCAAGAGCAGCGTAGCCTATGTGATTGACCAAGACACCCGCGAAGTGCTGGTCAGCAAAAACGACCATGCTATTTTGCCGATTGCTTCGCTCACCAAACTCATGACGGGTGTGGTGGTGTCTGAGGCCAAGCTCAAAATGAATGAAATCATTGCCATCAGCCAAGACGATGTAGACACCGAAAAAGGCAGCCGTTCACGCCTGAAAGTGGGCACTGAGCTCACCCGGGGCGAGCTTTTGCACTTGGCGCTCATGAGCAGCGAAAACCGCGCCGCCCATGCGCTGGGACGCAGCTTTCCCGGCGGCATGCCGCGATTTGTGCGCCTGATGAATGCCAAAGCACAGATGCTCGGCATGAAAGACACCCAATACGTGGAGCCCACTGGCCTGTCTAGCCGCAACCAAAGCAGTGCGCAAGATTTAGCCATATTGGTAGGCGCTGCGTCTGCCGACCCGCTGCTGCGCGAATACTCCACATCACAGGGCTACGAAGTGATGGTGGGTAACCGCATGCAAGCCTACAACAACACCAACCGCTTGATTAAAAACCCCGAATGGGAGATTGGCCTGCAAAAAACCGGCTACATCTCGGAAGCCGGCCAATGCTTGGTGATGCAAACAAAAATAGCAGGCCGCAAACTGATCATGGTGTTTTTAGACTCTGCGGGCAAGCTCAGCCGCTTGGGCGATGCCGAGCGCGTGCGCAAGTGGGTAGAGCTTAACCGCCCCAGTGCAGTCAGCGCCAAGCCTGTGGCCTCTCGCGCAGGTTAATTTTTAAAATATTGGCCAATGTCAGCGTCATATGGTCATAGTATGCTATTAAATATATAGTGTAAAATTTTACGCTCTGCGGTATTGTTGTCGCGTTTCCAGCGTTAAATTCCCCACCCCAAGCACACGCATTCCCCCGCTTTTGGAGCAAACCATGCTAAACCAAGCCCAGCGCCAGCAGTGCGCCACTGATTTGTACAACGCCGAGTTGACGCAAACCACTATCCCCCAGCTAACCAAAACCCACCCCAGCATGGTGCTGGCCGATGCCTACGCCATCCAGCGCCTATGGGCCGCCATGCACGTGGCCAAGGGCGCGCGCGTGATTGGCCACAAAATTGGTCTCACATCGCGGGCCATGCAAATGGCCAGCAATTTCAACGAACCCGATTTTGGGCATTTGCTAGATAGCATGCTCTTTACCGACGGCGCAGCCATACCCGCAGGGCGCTTTCGCAAGCCCCGCCTAGAGGTGGAACTGAGCTTTGTGATGGGCGCAGATCTGGCTGGCCCAAATGTGCAAATCTACGACGTGCTGCGCGCCACCGAATTCATCCAGCCCGCGCTAGAAATCATCGACTACCGCACCGAAGTGCCGCGCGACATTTGCGACACGATTGCCGACA
>JAYTMT010000177.1:0-2953 GCA_043728315.1 Polaromonas sp.
GTCGGTGCCTAGCGTGGTGTATTTGCGGCCCTCGGGCACATAAGCGCGCACGCTCTCGGGCACGCTGCGCACGTAGTCGCTGGCGGCGATGATGGGGCCTTGAGTTTGCGCCAATATCTGCGCGAGCCAAGGCGTGGAGTTTGATGTTTCGCAAGCCATGCCATCGCGAGCGAGCTCGCTCCAGCTGGTCACGCTGACCACATCCACACCGATACCAAGTTGCGCCAGTTGGTCAGCTGCTTTGATTACTTCGGTGAGAATAGCGCCAGACCCTAGAAGAGTGATATTTTTCGAGTCCTTTGAGGGTTTTGAGCCGTATTTACTGCTCAAGCAGCTACTGTATTTATAGCAACCACGTATCACGCCTTCATGCGCATCCGCAGGCAAGTTAGGCTGCGCATAGTTTTCGTTCATCAGCGTGATGTAGTAGAAAACGTCTTTCTGTTCTACCAACATAGAGCGCATGCCTGCGTCCACAATCACGGCCAGCTCGCCTGCAAAAGCGGGGTCATACGCTTTGCAGTTGGGAATGGTGGCAGCCACCAAATGGCTGGTGCCGTCTTGGTGCTGCAGGCCCTCGCCGCCCAGCGTGGTGCGGCCAGAGGTGGCGCCCAGCAAGAAGCCGCGACTGCGCTGGTCAGCCGCCGCCCAGATCGCATCGCCCACGCGCTGAAAACCAAACATGCTGTAGTAAATATAAAACGGCAGCATCGCCAGGCCATGCACGCTGTAGCTGGTGGCAGCGGCCGTCCAGCTGGCAATGGCACCGGCCTCGCTGATGCCTTCTTCCAGTATTTGGCCGTCCAGCGCCTCGCGGTAGCTCAGCACCGAGCCAATGTCTTCCGGTGCGTAGCGCTGGCCCACGCTGCTGTAGATGCCCACTTGCTTGAACAAATTGGCCATGCCAAAAGTGCGCGCCTCGTCTGCCACGATGGGCACAATACGCGGGCCCAGCGCTTTGTCTTTCAGCAAGCCGCCCAGCATGCGCACAAAGGCCATGGTGGTGGACATTTCTTTGCCGTCGGCCTGCAGCGCAAACTGCGCGTAGCTGTTGCCCTCAGACGCTGGTAGCGTAAGTGCAGGCACGGGTACCACCTGCGCCGCCGTGTGCCTTTTGGGCAGGTGGCCGCCTAATGCTGCGCGCCGAGCGTGCAGGTAGTGCATCTCGGCGCTGGTCTCGTCGGGTTTGTAATAGGCTAGCTGCTTGGCTTGCTCGTCGGTCAACGGTAAATTAAAGCGGTTGCGGTAGGCGATCAGCTCGTCCTCGTCCAGCTTCTTTTGGCTGTGCGTGGTCATCTTGCCTTGGCCTGCATTGCCCATGCCGTAGCCTTTTTTGGTGTGCGCCAGTATCACGGTGGGCTGGCCAGTGTGTGCAGCAGCCGCAGCATAAGCCGCGTGAATTTTCACAATGTCGTGGCCACCGCGTTTGAGGCGGTCGATCTGCTCGTCCGTCATGCCTTGGGCCAGTGCGGCCAGCTCAGGCGTTTGGCCAAAGAAGGTGTCGCGGTTATACCGCCCGTCTTTGGCGGCAAAGGTTTGCATCTGCCCGTCTACCGTGTTGGCAAAAGTTTTGGCCAGCGCGCCGGTAATGTCGCGCGCAAACAGGCCGTCCCAGTCGCTGCCCCAAATGAGTTTGACCACGTTCCAGCCCGCGCCGCTGAACAAGCGTTCCAGCTCGTCAATAATTCGGCCATTGCCGCGCACCGGGCCATCCAGGCGCTGCAAGTTGCAGTTGACCACCCACACCAAATTGTCCAGGCCCTCCCGGGATGCCAACGTTAAAGCGCTCATGCTTTCAGGCTCATCCATCTCGCCATCACCAAACACGCCCCACACTTTGCGTTGTGTGCAGTCCAGCAAATTACGGTGCGTCAGGTAGCGCATAAAACGCGCGTGGTAAATGCTGCTGATCGGCCCCAAGCCCATCGACCCGGTGGGAAACTGCCAAAAATCGGGCATCAACCAAGGGTGCGGGTAGCTGGACAGCCCGCGCGCGCCGTGCTGCGGTGCTTCAATCTCGCGGCGGTAAAAGTCTAGGTCTTGTGCGCTTAACCGGCCTTCCAAAAAAGCCCGCGCATAAACACCAGGCGCGCTGTGCGGCTGAAAAAACACCAGGTCACCACCATGCTGGTCGCCCGCCTTCACATTTCGTGCTTTAAAGAAGTGGTTGTAGCCCACCTCAAACAAATCTGCCGCACTGGCGTAGCTGGCAATGTGCCCGCCCAGCTCGCCATACGCCGCATTGGCCTTGGCCACCATCGCCAGCGCGTTCCAGCGCATCAGCGAGCCCAGTTTTTCTTCCATCGCCAAATCACCCGGAAAGCTGGGCTGCGCGCTCACATGGATGCTGTTGACATACGGCGTGGTCAGCTCAGGCTGCCAGCCCACGCGCTGCTCGCGTGACAGAGCCACCAGGCCATCCAAACTCTGCCGCGCCCGCGCAGGCCCTTGTGTGGCCACCAGCGCGGTAAAAGCATCGCGCCACTCCTGCGTTTCTTGCGGGTCAATGTCGACCAACGGGTCGTTGGGCGTGGCTAAAAGACGGGCAGATGTGGCGGCATTCATAGTGGTAACTGTAAATAAAAAGGTGCGAAATGTGCTGCCTAAATCAGTAGAATTGTGCCTTGTTTAAAGCATAAAATGCCGTAAATTAGCTAATAGAAGCATTTAAATATGAATAACGATCTTGACTCCGTAGATTTACGCATTCTGGGCGAGCTGCAAAAAGACGGTAGCTTAAGCAATGTAGAGCTGGCCCGCAGGGTGCACTTAAGCCCCTCGCCATGTCTGGCGCGCGTCAAATCGCTAGAGGCCAGCGGTGCCATCAGCCGTTATGTGGCGCTGGTTAGCGCGGCCGCGCTGGGCTTGGGGCTGAATGTGTTTATCAACATCAGTTTAAAAACGCAAAGCAAACAAGCGCTGGCCGATTTTGAGCAGCGCATTGCCGAGCATG
>JAYTMT010000178.1:0-17101 GCA_043728315.1 Polaromonas sp.
TTGGGCAACGACGCAGCCATGATCAATGGCGTGCGTGGTGGCACAATCGACATCGTCTCTAGCGGCGCATCCAATTTCAACGGCATCGTGTCTAACACCGCAGCCATGGAGCTGCCATTTGTGTTTCGCAATGCCCAGCATGCCTATAACGTGCTCGATGGCGCAGTGGGCACCGGTGTGCTCACCGAGCTGTCGCCCCATGGATTGAAGGGCTTGGCGTATTGGGAAAACGGCTGGCGCGCATTCACCAACAACAAGCGCCCCGTGCGCACCCCCGATGACCTCAAGGGTTTGAAGATCCGTTCCACGCCCAATCCGTACCATATCCAAGCTTTCAAGTTGCTGGGCATGAACCCATCGCCCATGCCGATTGCTGAGCTCTACACCGCCTTGGAAACTGGCACTTTTGATGCCCAAGAGCACCCCATCAATGTCACATGGTCATCCAAATTTTATGAAGTTCAAAAACACCTCACGGTGAGTAACCATGTGTACTCACCTCTGGTGGTTGCGATGAACAAAGTGAAATTTGACAGCTTGCCAGCAAACTACCAAAGCATTGTGGTGGCGGCGGCACGCGAAGCAGCCAAATTTCAACGCGATTTGAATGCGCAAAACGCTGGCAAGGTGGTGGCCGATTTGAAAAAATCAGGCATGCAAGTCATTGAAAATGTAGACATGGCGCCTTTCCAAAAAATCGTGTCTGCTGAAATCGCCAAAACCTTTGGTGAGAAAAGCGGTCCTGCCTTGCTCAAGGCCATTGAAGACACCAAGTAAACCAAGCCTTAGCCTGCGGCCCCTGCCTTAAAGGGGGAGGCCGTTGGGTATGTAAGTTTCGTGCTCTTATGAAAAAATTCAACGACCTCTTCTTTCGCTTGGCAGAAATCACCTTAGTGCTCATGCTCTCGGCCATGGTCATCATGGTGTTTGGCAATGTGGTGCTGCGCTATGGGTTTAACTCGTCGATCATCAGCTCAGAAGAGTTGTCGCGGTTTTTATTCATCTGGATCACATTTCTAGGAGCCGTGGTCACGCTGCGAGACAACGCCCACTTAGGGCTGGATTCCGTGGTGCGTAAACTGGGTTTAACGGGTAAGAAAATTGCATTTACATTGTCCAATGTGATGATGCTGGGCTGCTGTGTGCTTATGTTTTACGGCACATTCAAGCAGCATGGCATCAACGCCACTACCAAATCTGCGGTCATGGAGCTGCCCATGAGCTGGGTCTATGGTGTGGGTTATGTGGCCAGTATTGCCATGGGTTTGATCATTGCGGGCAAGCTGCTGCGTTTGGTGCGCGGTGATTTTTCAGAGGCTGAACTCATTCAGATCCAAGACTCTGAGGAAATTGTCATCTCGGCGCACACGTCTACCCACCCGCAGGGGGCGTCTAAATGACGGTCTTTATTTTCATCGCCTCGCTCTTGGGCGCTATGGCGCTGGGCATGCCGCTGGCGTTTTCGTTGATCGTATCGGGCGTGGCCCTGATGCTGCATTTGGATTTGTTTGACACCCAAATCGTTTCGCAAAATTTAATCAACGGGGCAGATAATTTCCCCTTGATGGCCGTACCGTTTTTCATGCTGGCAGGTGAGCTGATGAATGCGGGTGGCATGAGCCGGCGCATTGTTAATTCTGCCTTGGTGTGGGTGGGGCACTTCAGAGGTGGCTTGGGCTATGTGGCGGTGTTTGCCGCGCTGGTCATGGCCAGTTTGTCGGGCTCTGCGGTGGCCGACACGGCGGCCTTGGCTGCCGTGCTACTGCCCATGATGCGCAAGGCGGGCTACCGCATGGACCGCTCGGCGGGCTTGATTGCGGCAGGCGGCATCATTGCACCAGTGATTCCGCCGTCGATCGGCTTTATTTTGTTTGGCGTGATTGGCGGGGTGTCAATTTCCAAGTTGTTCATGGCGGGTATTTTCCCCGGACTGTTGATGGGCGCAGCCCTGATAGTGACTTGGGCGATTGTGGCGCGCAATGACAAAGTGGTTACTTCTGAGCGCGTGCCCATGAAAGAGCGCCTGCGCGTGACTGCTGATGCTTTTTGGGCTTATTTGCTAGCAGTTACCATCATTGGCGGCATGAAAATGGGCATCTTCACGCCCACCGAGGCGGCGGTGGTGGCGGTGGTGTATTCCTTGTTTGTCGGCTTGTTTATTTACCGTGAAATCAAGTTCAAGGATTTGTACCGCATTATTTTGGCCGCTGCCAAAACATCGTCTGTGGTGATGTTTTTGGTAGCTGCGGCCTTGGTGTCGGCATGGCTGATCACGGTGGCCAATATTCCTGCGCAAATCGTTGAAATGCTGCGCCCTTTCATGGGCGACAAAATGCTGCTCATGGCCATGCTGATGCTGTTGGTGTTCATCGTAGGCACTGCGCTAGATTTCGCGCCTACTGTGCTGATTTTGACACCCGTTTTGATGCCTTTGGTGCGCGAAGCAGGCATTGACCCTGTGTATTTTGGTGTGCTTTTTATCATTAACAATGCCATTGGTTTGCTCACCCCGCCTGTGGGCACGGTGCTCAATGTGGTGTGCGGCGTGGGACGCATTCCCATGCATGAAGTGATCAGTGGCGTGATGCCATTTTTGTTGTCGCAGGTGGTGGTGATGTCCCTTTTGGTGATTTTCCCTAGCTTGGTAATGGTGCCGCTTAAATGGCTGTCGGGCTAAGCGCAGCACCCGACATTTCATACATACATCCGCCCTTATATTCAATTGACCCGTAACATTTTTTGACCAAGGACTCCGCCATGCGCTCCATCGTTTGCCACGCCGCCCAAGATTTACGCATTGAAACCACCGAACTGCCCGCGCTGGGCGAGCATCAAGTGCTTGTGCAGGTGGCTTTTGGCGGCATTTGCGGCTCTGATTTGCATTATTACCAGCACGGCGGCTTTGGCACGGTGCGCATCAAGCAGCCGATTGCTTTGGGGCATGAAATCTCTGGCATAGTGCAATCTGTGGGCAAGCAAGTTAGCGGTCTGAAAGCTGGGCAGCGCATTGCCATATCGCCATCGCGCCCCTGCGGGCAATGCCGCTTTTGCCAAGCGGGGCAGCACAACCATTGCCTGTCGATGCGCTTTTATGGCAGCGCCATGCCTTTTCCGCATATTCAGGGTGCGTTCAGCGAGCAGCTGGTCATTGAGGCTTTTCAAGCGCATCCGATTGGCGACCATTTGAGTTTGTCTGAGGCGGCGCTGGCCGAGCCGCTGTCGGTGGGCTTGCATGCCATCAACCGCGCGGGCAGCGTCATGGGTAAGCAGGTGTTGGTTACCGGCTGCGGGCCTATTGGCGCGCTGCTCATTGGCGCGCTGCGCCGCGCGGGCGCGGGGCGCATCGTGGCCGCTGACATTGCCCAGCTGCCCCTGACATGCGCCAAGCAAATGGGCGCAGACGAAACGATTAACCTCAAAACCAATGCTGAGGCCTTGGACGTGTACAAAGCCGACAAAGGCCAGTTTGACATGGTGTTTGAAGCCTCAGGCAGCGAGGCCGCGTTGCGCGCTGCGCTCAACGTGATTGTGCCGCGCGGCGTGCTGGTGGCCATTGGCATGGGCGGCGACATGTCGGTGTCCATGGGGCAAATCGTGGCCAAAGAAGTGGACGTGCGCGGCACATTCCGCTTCCATCCTGAGTTTGCCACGGCGGTGCGCTTTTTGAACGAAGGCTTGGTCAATGGCAAACCCGTGATCACCAGCATTGTGCCTATGGGCCGTGCGCTAGAGGCCTTTGAGCTGGCCATTGACAAAAGCCAGTCGCTCAAGGTGCAAATTGATTTTCAAGCGGCTTGATAGCACCCATGCCAACGCCTATCTCAGAAACCCCCCCACACTCCGCCCCCCAGCTGAGAGCATTCACCACCGCCCTGCTGCAAGCGGCTGGCCTGCCTGCTGACAAAGCGCAAAGCGTGGCGAGGCTGCTGGTGCTCACCGACATGATGCAGCGCCACACCCACGGCGTGGCGCTGTGCCCGCTGTATATTGACCAGCTGACTAAGCAGCTCATGGGCACGCAGGGCGCGCCCGAGATAGTTAAAGACACGGGTTCGACCATCGTGTGGGACGGCCAGTATTTGCCCGGCCTGTGGCTGGTAGAGCAGGCGCTGCAGCTGGCCTTTGAACGCGTGGCAGCGCACGGCGTTGTCACTTTTGCCATTCGCCGTAGCCACCACATAGCCTGCTTGGCCGCCTTGGTGAAGCAAGCCACCGACCGCGGGCTACTTGCCATATTGGCCACCTCAGACCCTGCGGGCAAATTTGTAGCGCCCTTTGGCGGGCGCGAGCCCGTGCTCACGCCCAACCCATTTGCCATAGGCTACCCCGGCAGCCACGCGCCGGTGCTGGTGGACATTTGCGCATCAATCACCACCGTGTCCATGGCGCGCACCAAGGCCGCAGCGGGCCAGGCGTTTGCCCACCCTTGGCTCATGGACGGTGCAGGCCAGCCCACCACCGATGCCCGCGTGCTGGAGCACACCACGCCGCGCGGCTCGCTCATGCTTTTGGGCGGCCAAGAGTATGGCCACAAAGGCTTTGGCATGGCCCTGATGGTAGAAGCCCTCACCCAAGGCTTGGCAGGCCACGGCCGCGTGGATGCGCCCAACCGCTGGGGCGCGAGCGTGTTTTTGCAGGTGATTGAGCCCGATGCCTTTGCAGGGCGCAGCAGCTTTTTGCAGCAAATGGATTTCATAGGCGACGCCTGCCGCGCCAGCGCCCCCGCGCAAGAGGGCGGCATGGTGCGCCTGCCGGGCGACCAAGCCAGCGCCAACATAGCCCGCGCTGAGCAGCAGGGCATCGCATTGAGTGCTGTCACGCTAGACAAGCTCGCGGTGTGCGCGCAGCAGCTTGGGGTGGCTGCATTGGGTACAACAGGCATGCGTTAAACTTGGTTTATGAAACGCGAAACCGCACTTCACTTGCTTACCCAGCACAAGCCACAACTTCAGCGCCAATTCGGCGTTTGCGGCTTGGCATTGTTTGGTTCGGTGGCGCGAGACACGGCACGAGACGGGAGCGATGTTGATGTGCTCATATCGTTTGACTCGCCCGCGACCTCAAAGCAGTTTTTCGGCGCACAGTTTTATCTTGAAGATGTGCTCAATTGCCGCGTTGATCTGGTCACAGAAAAAGCGCTTCGCAAAGAGTTGCGAGCCTTCGTTGAGCGAGATGCTGTGCATGTCTGATCCAAAGGATGCCCGTGAATGGCGGTTTTATATTACCGACATGATTGAATTTTGCGAGCGTGTGCTGAGCTTCACGCAAGGCATCAGCCGAGAAGAATTTGTCACTGACCCCATGTGCTACGACGCTACAGTGCGCAATATTGAGTTGATTGGGGAAGCCGCCACCCATGTGCCAGCCAGCATCCGAAAAAACGCTGAAAGTATCCCATGGCGCATGGTGATTGCCACAAGGAATCAGCTGATTCACGGCTACGCGGGTATCGATGACGATGTACTTTGGAGCATCATCGAGACCGATATTCCAGCGTTACTCAATGCGTTGAAAAAACTACAAAAATCTAGTTGAACAGTTTTTGAAAGTGAAAAGGGTCAAGTCTCAATACTGTTAGTTTAATAGATTGTATGTCATACTCCAGCCACAGCTCCAACGGAGAACGACATGGCAAGAACCAAGGCGGTATTGGGTAACGCGGCGCGGTTAACTGATTATCTTGGCGCCAGTTTGCTGGCGCGCATTTACCCAGCTGATCTCATTGCGCAACTGCTCGATGCCCACCAGTGCAACAGCCAGCGCCTGCGCGATTTTCCCGCCACCGCCGTTGTTTACTACACCATGTCGCTCAGCCTATACCCCGAGGCCGCCTATGGCTCGGTCTTTGACGCAGTCGCGCAGGGCCTGGCTTGGCGCGACAAACAAGATGCGCCCGCCACCCTCAAAGCCCCCTCCATAAGCGTAGCCCGATCACGCCTGCCGTGGCAAATGTTCAAAGACCTGCAAGAGCGCAGCTGCCAGCCCATGGCCAGCCTGAGTACCTGCCCCGATGCCTTCTACCAAGGCCTGCGCTTGATGGCGATCGAGGGCAGTAACTTTGAAATCCCAGACGAGCCAGACAATGTCAAAGCCTTTGGCCGCCCGGGTAGCCGCACAGGAGTGGCTGGCTACCCCCAAGCGCAATGCGCAATTTTGGTCGAATGCGCCACCCACGCTGTCGTAGGAGCCAACATCGGGGCTTACCGTGATGCCGAGTGGACGGTATGCAAACCATTGCTTGATCGCATGGATTCGTCCATGCTGTGCCTAGCTGACCGAGGCTTTGATGCCTACGCCTACTGGTGCAGCGCCAAGGCTACAGGGGCGCAGCTGCTGTGGCGCTGCGACTCAAACCGCAAATTACCAGTGCTCCAAGGGCTGCCCGATGGCTCGTTTATCAGTGAGATACGCCCGGGCAAAGCGCTCGCCCGTGACAAGACTTGTTTACCGGTGCGGGTGCGGGTGATTGAGTACTGCTTAGAGGGCGATAAGAACACCAAGGATGGCAAAAAAATCAAGGATGCCAAGAGCATCAAAACGAAGGAGTCGGTTGCTGATGCACTAGTTGACTCGGACACGGACACGCCAGCAAGGGGTGTTGGCACCGATACCGCGACGCGCTATCGCCTGCTAAGTACACTGCTCGATCCGGTGCAAGCGCCCGGCCTAGAGCTGGCCAAGCTGTACCACCAGCGCTGGGAGGTGGAGGGCGTATTTGATGAGCTTAAAACGCATCTGCGCCAAAGCAAGCGGGTGTTTCGCAGCAAGACACCCGATTTAGTGCGCCAAGAGTTCTACGGCTGGGTGATGGCGCACTATGCGGTGCGCTGGCTGATGGCTGGCGCAGCGGCCAAGCACAGCAAGATACCCAGAGAGTTGTCATTTGTGGCCAATACCCACTTGCTGCGCAGTGCCCAGCCCCATTCAGGGGCTTTTCCCCCCAGCGCAGCCAAGACTGCATAAGCGCTGGTTTGAGGGTGTGCTGGCAAAATCTGCCGCCTCTAGATGTGAGAAAACGATCATCGAGTCGGAAGGAAGAAAGTGGTTAATCTAACAGTATTGAGACCGGACCAGATTGATTTGTGCGCAGACATGTTGTACGAGCAGTCTAAGACCATCAATTAAATCGGTTATTGACGAGCTCACGAACTAGCTGACTGCACTGCGCCAGCGCGTTGCACCTGCTTGGCATTTGAAAGCCGCAAGCATGCTTAAAAGCACGAAATTTATAAAACAGTGCAATCTCATGGCCATAAGGTCATACTTTGCTGCTATTTATATAGCGTATGAAAGCCATTAAAACTATGCTAATCACTCGCCAACCCATTCTTCGCCAGTTCTGGCATGCCGTGATGCCCTTGGCTGGTCAAACACAAACTTTTGCAAACCATGCTGCTGCGCGAGGAACCTCGCCGCTTGGATGAGCGGGTGGAGATTGACGATGCCTATTTGGGAGGAGAACACGCCGGTAAACGCGGCAGGGGCTCAGAGAATAAGACTGCTTTTGTAGCAGCGGTGCAGACCGATATGGATGGCAAGCCCCGCTTTATGCGGTTAACGCCAGTGGCGGGCTTTACCAAAGAGGCGATCAAGGAATGGGCTGGCAAGAGCTTGACTGCTACGGCGCAGGTGGTCTCTGATGGCCTGTGGTGCTTTGCACAGGTCAAAGAGGTGGCCGCAGGCCATGAGCGCCATGTGGTGGGTGGGGGCAGGCAGTCGGTGCAGCGCCCTGAGTTTCGTTGGGTTAACACGATACTGGGCAATTTGAAGACTTCGCTCAATGGCACGTACCATTCGATTGATCACGCCAAGTATGGTGCGCGTTATTTGGCGGAGTTTGCTTACCGTTTTAATCGACGCTTTGATTTAGCAGCCATGGTACCTCGGCTGCTTCGCGCTGCGGTGACTACCAAGCCGCATTCTTTGACGGTTTTACGGCTGTCTGAGGCAGGTAACTAATTAGAAAGTTTTTTGCATGATTTATTTCCCAAATATAGGTGTGGATTGCAGAAAATTCAGCGCGCTATTGAGAGCGTAAATCCGCTCTCAGTAATTGCCCCCATTGCGCATTGTAGGGGTGCACTTGTGCGCCGCCCTCTAGCGCACGTCCTTCGTTGGCCCATTGAAAAATTGAGCCCCGCAAGTTTTTAACCTGAGTGAATCCCTCCAGTTGCAAATCGCGCGCAGCCGCAGCCGAGCGCACACCCACCGAGCAATAGACAACGATGGGCGAGGAGCGATCCAGCTTGGCAAGTTCACGTTCAGCAAAATCCAAGATCTGGTCAGCGTCTACTTGCCGCGCGCCTGGAAGATGGCTAACGGCAAACTCCTGTGCGGTGCGTACATCCAAAATCAGCCAGGGCTTGCGGGTTGGAGAAGGTGCAGACTCCAACATGGCGCTTAGCTGCGCGGTAGAGATAGAGGATACGTCCGAAAATCGAAGATCAATCCAATGGTCAATTTGATTCCAGCTCGGTTTTTGCAGCCACTGCGTATAGCCCACAAGCGCCAAGCCCACGGCAATGCACAAGCCCATGGCCCATGCCCATCGCCGAAATTTGCTGTTGATTGAATACGCTGTGCGACGGCTCATGGCAAGCGTGATTTTTTTATTTGCAATTGCCAGCCCCAACACTATGGCAACGGCCAGTATTTGGGCTAGGGTGGCCCATAAGGGCACAGCAAAGTTAATGATAGACGACCCTTGCATTACCACCTGAAGCACATGGGCGTAGGCCAATAACGAGGCGGTAGCTGCTATCCAAGCCAACCATGAAAAGCGGAGCACCGCCAAGGGTAGCAGCCATAACCAGTACCATGGGTTTACCACAGGAGAAAGCAGGAGTAAAACCAGAAATACCGCGACGATGGGGGGTATCGGCACACTTTCGTTTCCATCAGGAAAAGGTTTGCAGTTACTTGCGCGTAACTGATGGATCCAACGCATGAATATCAGCGTCCATGCCAATATAAATAGCGTCAATACCACTCTGCGCGCCATGGTGTCGCCCAACAGGGCACTACCCAGTTTAAAAAATAAAGGGTTGAACGTCCATTGCTTGCCAAAAATCGCCAATGCGCGCCCCTCACCCATGGCAGAAAATAGCCCCGCAGGCGCGTACATCAAGAACAAGGTCAGCGACGCAGCCGCGATGCCATTTCGGCTCAAGCGGCCATGGCGGTCAATGCAAAAAAACGGTAGCACTGCCATCGCACTGAACTTCATGCCTACGGCCACACTTGCCATGGCACCCGCCCAGCCATACCACCCGCGCCGCCAGGCCAGCACACCAGCAAGTAAAGCCAGGCCTATTAAAAGGTCGGGGTGCGCAGTGAGGGTAGATTCTTTAAACACCAGTGGGTGCAGCGCAAACAGCATTAACCAGCGCGGCTGAAGACCCGCGCTATGCAGCAGTAGCAATATGCCCAACAGTGCGCACAGCAGCACAAGCTTGAAAGGCCACAACGAGGCAGGCGCCAGCCAGTAGCACAGCGCAAACAAGGCCTGCAAAACTGGGCCATAGATGGTCGGCACGTCGGGATTGTTAATGCCGCTCAAAACATCTTGCATCACCAAAGGCGTGGCTTCATTGGCAAAGTAAGCCGACGGTGCCAACGCATAGGGCTGGCCCGTGGTGGCTGTAATATAGCCGTCCCACAGATAGCGGAAATGATCGTCTTCCAACAGTGGCTGTGCAAACAGCGCTAGAGCAGCCAGAAGGATTGAGGTGACTAACACCTGCTGCATGGATAACTCTGCAAAACGCTTATCCAAAGCAATCCACGCCATCAATGCTAAGTGGGTCACGCATAAAGCAAGCACGGCGTACAACTGGGCAGCCATGCCATGGCGCGATGCGTATGCTAGGCCCAGCGCCACACCCGCTGCCATCAGCGTCAGTGCCCACCAGCGCGTGACGGACTTATCTTGTTGCAATGGGGAAACCTTGCGAGCAGGCTTTAAGGTACAAAAGCGGTAGCACCTTTGCAGGAGCTACCGCTATGCTTAAAACCGGTGTTAGAAACCGTAGCTATAACCTAAACCTAGAATGCTGCTGTCTTTCACGGTGTTACGACCACCAAACACCTTGCCCAAGTTCACTGCAACGGTCTGATTGCCCGCAATGGCGTAAGATGCACCCACCCGAGCGGTTTCGCGCTGTTCTTTCACCCTTTGGAACGCGGCGGGTGAAAAACTAGGCCCGCCAATATCTAGGCTGCCATCAAATTTTTTATTGGTATACCCCACCGACAGCGACAGATTAGGCGTTACCGAATAAGCGCCATTGAGGTCAAAAACAGTAGCGGTTGGCACATTGTTACTGCGCTTTTCAAGGCTTAGCCCGCCCCACACGCGAAAGGCGTTACCAAATTGACGCCCCAAAGTAGCGCCAAGCTCGTAACCGCTGGCATCTTTGCCCAGTGCCGCCAAGCGTGCACCATCATAGCTGCCGTTGACAATAGCGGCCAACCGCAGAGTCAAAGTTGGCAGACTACGCGACTCGAATTCATCCAGCACCCGCCAGTTCACGCCAATGGTGCTGTCGGTTACGCCGCTGGCGTTGTCAGCAGCGCCTGCACGCACTTCACTGCGGCCAATGCTGGCATCCACTGATACCGCATCGGCGACACCGTAGACTAACTTAAGCCCATAGGATTGGCGTTTGTACTCCTGTGCAGCTCCACCAGTGATGCCGGAAATCGGCAATTGTTTGTCGCCAATATAGGCAGAGTCACCACTCTGGTTGACGTAGTTGATGCCCACTGAGCCACCACCAGGAATAGGCAGCCATGGAGAGTTCGACTGGGCCAAAACCAGCGAAGGTGCAATGCCCACGGCCACCAAGGCCAGAGCAGAAAAAACAGATGTGCGTTTCATAAATTGTTTGTCCCGTAAATTAGATTTTGTAACGACGCTTGAGGTAAACCATGACTGCGTTTTCCTCTTCAGTAGATAGCTGTACCTTGGGTGTACCGCCAAGTACTTCCTTGGCCACGCTGGCACTGAGTGGTTTGCCAGCCAACGGGCAGGTACCGCACGAAAACTTATCGGCATATACGCCCTTGCCTGCGTTGTACAACCGCGTATCGTTGTTTTGAGCCGAAGAAAATCCCTCTGAACCCGATGCGAATGCTGTACCTGCCATAGTTGCAAAAACTGCAGCTAGGATGAGTGCAGACTTCTTTAAAAACTTCATGTGTTACTCCTGTTGAGAAAAAGGCCGGCTTAAGGTGGATGGAGTCAGCGCTTCTTGGCCGGCGGGCAAGGCAGTTACTGACGTGGGTAAAACACGGTTGAGCGCCTGACGCGCGTCGCGCCACTCATGCAGTCGCAGGCGTACGATCATTGACAAAATGCCCCAGCCAGCGCCCACAACACCTTTGATGGTGCCGCTCACCTTGGACTGCCCTGCGTGACGCGGTAGCCAGGAGACATCGACTTCACGCACACGCAGACTGAGCTGGGCCGCACGAATTTGCATCTCAATCGTCCAGCCATAGGCGGCATCGCGCATGCCTATGCGCTCATAGGCGCTGCGCCGGATAGCACGAAACGGCCCAAGATCGGTAATGGGCACTGACCAGATCTTGTGCACCAGATAGCAGGCGAACCAGTTTCCAAAACGCTGAGGTAGCGTCAAACTGCCTGGAGCAGCGTGGGTACGCACGCCAATAGCCATGTCAGCGCCCCGCTCAACCGCTTGTGTCAGCAGCACTGCTTGTCTCAAATCT
Source organism: Polaromonas sp. (assembly GCA_043728315.1). Classification (GTDB taxonomy): domain Bacteria; phylum Pseudomonadota; class Gammaproteobacteria; order Burkholderiales; family Burkholderiaceae_C; genus JAAFIP01. The sequence continues at coordinate 11,734 of JAYTMT010000178.1, forward strand.
GCTGTGTGGTCGCCGTCCACAAATAACAATACGTCGCCTTGAGCCACTTTGCACGCGCTGGCGCAGGCGATGCCGTATCCCTTTTGCGCAACGTAGATAACTCTAGCCCCACACTGGCGCGCAATAGCCGCCGTACCATCGTCAGAACCATTGTCGGCAACGATGACTTCATGCACCAAAGCCATACCCGCCTCATCACACAAAGCCAACAAACCATCGACCACCAGAGCAATATTCTCCGCTTCGTTATAGGCAGGAATAATGGCGGAGATTTTCAACATACATAGCACCTCAGCAATACAGCAGCGCAAAAGTAAACTCGGCATCACACCTACACATTCATACTCATACGCTTGCAAAATGAATTTGAATTCAAGTACTTTTTGAATTTCTGATTGGTTGTCTGACTTTCGGCGTGACTTCTTACAGCTATCCGAAAAAATATGTATGCGATGGTTGTAGATAATTTTTCCTGATTAGTTACTTGCCTCAGACAGCCGTAAAACCGCCGAAGGATGCAGTTTTACGGCTGTCTGAGGCAAGTAACTAATCAGGAAGGTAATTGAGTAGCCAATCGTTAAATATCCCGCGCCATAAAGCGCCAACTCGAGTTCATGGCCGCTGGCACTTCGGTGCCCTCGTAAGCCGCGCAGTCCACAAAGCCCAGCGATTCATACAGGCGCTGCGCCGTTTGCATGAAAGGCGCAGAGTCTAGGCATACAGCCCGATAGCCAAAGCCCCGCGCGTCGTCAATGAGCCGCAGCACAATGGCCCGCCCCAGCTGGCGTCCGCGAAAGGCAGGTTTGACATACACCCGCTTGATTTCGGCCATGCCTGTTGGCGCGCCACCAGCATTTGCAGCGCACACCACGCCACCACCAGCGCCCCCCACCCGCCGCAGCCCGCCCATGCCTGCCACCGCGCCATCGAGCATCACCATATAAAACACCCCCTGCGGCGGCACTTGCGCGCACAGCTTGTCCAGCACGCTGGCCACATAAGGCGCAAGCCCCATGCGCACCACCTCCGGCGGCGCAGCGCCAGTGGTTTGCACGAGGCCATCCACCACCCACGCCATATAGGCGATGTTGAGATCACGCAGAGCGGCGTGGTCAGTGGTTAGGCTGGCTTGGCGGAATACGGCGTGGTTTGACATCGCTGTCATGCCTCTAACCCCTTTGGCTGCGCAGTATGCGCCAGTCCGCGCACAAAGGCGCTAAGCGCAGTCTTCCAAAGCGCAGCAAAATCAACACCTGCTGCAATTTTCCAAAAATTAGCCCCCACGGGTGGTGGCTGGGCGCTCAGCTCGTTCGCAGCAAGTCCGCAGCAAAATGCGTGGTACATGAATACCAGTTCCACTACCGGACGCGGCGCGATCAGGTCCTGCTCCACCACGCGCAGAAAGCGTTTTTCGACGGAGTGAAACGAGGCGAAAAGTGCGGGATACGTTTCAGGTTGCGCGTAAATCTCTTCGCTGATACGGTCGTATGTGATGCGAAACAAGTGTGGCCGCTCAAGCGCAAAGACTCGAAATCCCTGCGGACCTGCGTTTGCCAAATCCGACAGCGGATCATCGGTAAAGGGCAGGGCATTGACCCGATCAGCCAGCTGGGTAAAACCCCTTGCCGCGAGCGCACCCATGAGCCCAGACTTTGAGCCCAATACGCTGTAGACAGCACGGGTTGATACCCCCACTGCATCTGCCACCGCGCGAACTGAAACGGCATCTGGGCCAGCGCTGGCAAGCAACGCCTCCGCTGCATCGAGCAAAGATTCTCGGGTTTGTGCGTCATGTTTGGTAGGTCTTGCCATGCTTGACATCATAACGCAACGTTGTTACGATACATCGTTACGCAACAACGTTGCGTAATTATAATCTTCACTAAACCCATAGGAATCACTATGAATTCAAGCCTCCATACAGTCGGTGTTGCATTAACCAACGGCAAAAAATGCACAAATAACGCAACGGCATCCCGCTATTGCGTGGTGGTAGTCGGTGGCGGTATTGCCGGCGCAGCGCTCGCGGGTGCATTGGCCCGCGCAGGTCGGCAAGTTTTGCTGCTGGAGTCTACTGAGGTTTTTCGTGACCGCGTGCGCGGTGAAAGCATGATGCCTTGGGGGGTTGCGGAGGCGAATGCACTGGGTGTTGCGGATGCATTGATGTCAGCAGGGGCGCATATTTCACCCACATGGAAGCGCTATACCGAGGGCGAAACTGCGCCACGCGATTTACCAATGGGCCGCCTTGTTCCCGGTGTAGGCGGATCGCTCAATGTGCACCATCCACAAGCATGCCAAGCACTCGTTGATGATGCCATACAAGCGGGTGTCACCGTGCAGCGTGGGGTGCGCAATGTCGCTGTTTCGGTGCAGGGTGGCCCCCGCGTTGCCTACCGCATGGGCGGTGTAGAGCATGTTGTCGACGCCACACCGGTGGTGGGCGCTGATGGGCGCGGTTCAGTGGTGCGGCGCTCTGCCGGCATTTCACTACAGCTGCAAGAAGCCAGCGCCTGCGTAGCTGGGCTGCTGCTCGATGGCGTGGCAGGCCCTCAAGATCACGATGTGGTGATGGAGCATGCGCTGGGAGTCTGCCTGCTCATGCACCAAGGTGGCGGGCGTGCCCGTGCCTACCATATAGTTTCACTAGAGGAGCGTGCGCGCTACACAGGGGATAATGGCGCTCAGCAGTTTCTCGCCGATGCAAGTGCGCCGGGCTCCGCGCTAGCGGAAACACTGAGCACTGCCAGAGCAGCGGGCCCCTGCGGCGCAATCACTGGCACTGACAGCTGGACTGAGCGGCCGTTTGCACAAGGCGTTGTCTTGATCGGCGACGCGGCGGGTCACAACGACCCCAGTGTTGGCTGTGGATTGTCAATCGCGCTGCGAGACGCGCGCATCGTGCGTGATTTGATTATGGCGGGTGCACAATGCGCCAACGATTTTGCATCCTACGGGCATGAGCGAAACGAGCGCATGCGCCGCCTGCGCTTGGTGGGCGATGTGGTGACCTGTGCCACTGTTGAGCCGCACGGACGCAGATCTGCGCGCCGCAAACTTTTTGCCCACGCCATGGCCAGCATGGATGCGGGTATTTTTCCGCTCGTGCTGGGCATGTTTGCAGGCCCAGAAAAAATCCCTGCACATCTGGTGACTGATGCGGTGTTGGAGCGCATTCGTGCAGCCTAGAATCGGCCCTGCCTCAAACTATGCCCGTCCACACCCCGCTCCAGCCCATCCGCCACCCAGGCCATGTAGTCGGTGTTCAACGCGAGCAGGGCGGTGCGGTCGGTGATTGGGTGGGCTAGGTGGAAAACGGGGGTGGGCATGGGGTGATCTTGTTGATTGCACGCCTAGACATTTTGGCCAAGGAGCACCCAATTGTCGTGGTCTGCATCCCCCAGCCTGAACTGGGTGATGCCAATTTTGGCATAGCCATGCTTGGCATAAAACGCCATGGCACGGGTGTTTTGCGCGTTGACGGTGAGCCATAGGGCGCAGCTAGCGAGCTGCATTGCGCAAGACTCCGCCGCTTTGAGCAGTGAGGCCCCAAGCCCTTGACCAGCAAAAGGCGCTTGCACATAGAGTGTGGAAAGCTCTGCCCGCGCGCTACAAGGCTCTGGGCAAGGGCTGTCAAATTTGACCACCGCGTAGCCAATTAAGTGATTGTTTAGCTCAGCCACCAAAACGCGCGACGACTGCTCGAACAGCAGCGATTGAAACCGCTCGGTTGAAAACTCCGACTGCACATAGCCAGCAATCGTCGATGAGACACCTTGGGTGGCATAGGTGTGCAGCCAGACTTGCATGGCCAAGGCGCTCAGGCGCTGGGCATCATCGGCTGTGCCTGCGCGAATCAGCGGCTTTATAAAAAGAGGTGTTGGCATCTCGACAAGCTGTTTTTCGTAGACAGAACTATAGCCCAGCATCCTACTCAGCGGCTTCCCGCAAGTGGGCAAAGGCATGATTCTAGGTATTGTATATGTTTATAAAAACAGTATAATTTGCCTGACTTCGACATCAACTCGTTGAATCAGCTAGCTCGCGGCTACTTCTTAAGCTAGCGCTACAGTCCAGTCCAGAGGTGTTCAAAAATACATATCGTTAATACAATTTGTCATGTACACTAGCTTCGATCCCGATAAAAACACCCGCAATATCCGCGAGAGGAATCTCTCGTTCGAGCGTGTGCTGGAGGAAAGTGTCTATGTCCGCGAGGACCTGCGAAAAAACTACCCTGAGCGGCGTTTTGTGGCAACGGGTTGCTTGGCGGCGCGCTTGCATATTGTGTGCTTTTCGCCCCTTGACAACGGGATTCGTGTGATTAGCTTTCGCAAAGCCAATACCAGAGAGGTTTTTGAATATGAACGACGGATTGCCAATGATTGACGATGACGGCGAAGTGGGTGAGCTCACGGCCGAGCACCTCAAGCTGTTTCGCCCCGCCCGCGAGGTCTTGCCGCTGGCGTTTCAAGAGCTGGTGGGCCTGCGCACGCGCGGGCTGCAAAAAGCACCTACAAAAGTGCCCACCACCATCCGCTTTGATGCCGACACCCTGGCCGCACTCAAAGCCACCGGCAGCGGCTGGCAAACGCGGGTGAACGATGCGATGCGCGAATGGGTGCGGGCGAGGGCGATGGTTTGATGTCTACTAAGGCTGATTTGTGAAAAATTCGGCCAATGTCAGCGTCATATGGTCATACTGCGCTATATAAAATATAGTAAATACGCCAACTAAAAAAGATGCGTTGGTTTACCGCAAGCCCGCAGCACTGGTAAATGCGTTGGGATTGGGCGCAGTGTGTGGCGTATGCTGCGGCGCATCAGGCGTGAGCACTTTGCGCAAATAATCCGGTGCCACTGTCCATTGGCGGCCTGCGTCGGTAATCACGGTGACGGTTTTGCGGTTGTATTTGGTGATAACTGCATGCAGCAGCGGATGCCCCGGCGGCTGAAAAGCCACGCGCTCGCCCAAGCTGAAATCAAGCATGCTAGCATGCGCCTGCATGTGCTGCAAAAATTTCAACCGCGCCACGATGCGGTTATTCAGGTCAAACAGCTGGGCTTGGGTGAGGGAGTCAATGTCGATCATGGTGTTGGGTATGCAAAGCTTTATTCATGCCGCAATAGTAGTGGAAATGGAATAAGGGACTCTGTACCGGCTAGTTTTTTGCGCTCACTCAGAGATTTGGAGCGCCCGATCAGTGTTTTGGCTATCTCGACGCGCCCTCATGCGGTGGGACCACCGAAATCGGTCGGTCGGGCTAGTCAAAACGCTGATCGGGCTATGCTCGCATTGAGGTTTTAAACCCGCAGACACGTGATTCGTTGTTTGTAAATTACTATATAAATAGTAGCGCAGTATGAC
>JAYTMT010000179.1:0-14782 GCA_043728315.1 Polaromonas sp.
GCCAGAATCGACAGCGAACCCGGTTTTACAGAAAAAGAACGCATTGTCAGCGCCATACTGTCATATACCGCTACTCAAAATATAGCAAATGGCACGGTAGGTTTGTCCCTGATTCGCGTGCTGGTGCAAGACAGCGCTTACCAACTCAAATGAGCAATCTATGGTAACTGCCTTAGCCAACACCCGCCGCAGCTTCTTGCAGCACAGTGCCAGCGCAGGGCTGGGTCTGTACACGTGGGCTGGTGCGCAGGCCCAAACGGCCTCACCCGCCGCCTCCAATACACCCGCAGCCTTGGCAAACCAAGCCGCCGCCAAAGACCGTATTCTTATCCTCATCGAGCTCAAGGGCGGCAACGATGGCCTCAACACTGTGGTGCCCTATGCCGATCCGCACTACGGCGCCTTGCGCCCCAGCATCGCCCTCAAAGCCGATGAACTGTGGATTTTGGACGACAAAACCGCGCTGCACCCCGAACTCAAAGCCCTGCAAGCGCTTTGGGCAGCCAAGCAACTGGCCATAGTGCAGGGCGTGGGCTACCCGCAGCCTGTGCTGTCGCACTTTCGGTCCATAGAAGTGTGGGAAACCAGCTCCAAAGCCCAAGAAGTGCTCTCTGATGGCTGGGTCACCCGTGCCATGCAAGCCGGGCTGGGTGCGCGCGCTGCTTACACGGCCCAAGGCGTGGTGGTGGGCTCGGGCCAATACGGCGCGCTCGCTGGTGCCAAAGCCATCACCCTGAATAACCCCGACGCTTTTGTCAACCAAGCGCGCTTGGCCACGCCCAGCGCCACGCGCGGCAACGCCGCCTTGCAGCACCTCTTAGAAGTGGAAGGCAACGTAGGCCAAGCGGCCAACGGTCTGCGCGGCGAGCGCTACGCTTTTGCCACCGAATTTCCTGCTGGCGCATTTGGCAACGCTGCCAAGGCTGCTGCGCAAATAGTAGCAAGCCAGCGCGGGAAAGCTGGTGTGCCCGTGATGGTGCTCACGCTGGGCAGCTTTGACACGCACCAAAACCAGCTCGGCCCGCATGCCAACCTGCTGGGCCAGCTTGCCCAAGGCATCAAGGCGCTGCAAGGCGCGCTCACCGAGCTGGGCGCATGGGAGCGCAGCTTGCTCATGACCTACAGCGAATTTGGCCGCCGCCCCAAGCAGAACAACTCCGGCGGTACCGACCACGGCACCGCCGCGCCGCATTTTGTAACTGGCGGCGCGGTGCGCGGTGGCCTGTATGGCCAAGCGCCCGATTTGAGCCGCTTAGACAGCAGTGGCAACACGGCGCACAGTGTAGACTTTAGGCAACTCTACAGCACAGTGGCGCAGCACTGGTGGGGCATAGACCCATTGCCCGTGGTGCGTGGACAATTCGATACACTAGATTTTTTAAAGGGCTAAGCATGGCATTTTTTCATTCTTCTACATTCACTCGTATACATAAATTCATAGCAAGCTGTGTCCTTTTGACGATGACATTGCCTGTTTTTTCTCAAAATACACGTATGGAAACCCCACAAAACATCATTAACCTTCAGTCAAACGGCGTGGTGGAGGTGCAGCAAGATTTGCTCTCGATCAGCATGAACACCACACGCGAGGGGGCAGATGCAGGCGCTGTACAAACCCAGCTCAAAACCGCGCTGGATGCCGCGCTTACTGAGGCCAAAAAGGCCGCGCAAGCAGGCCAGCTGGATGTGCGCACAGGCAATTTCCAGCTCTATCCCCGCTACGGGCGCGACGGCAAAATCACTGGCTGGCAGGGCAGCACCGAGCTGGTGTTAGAAGGCCGCGACTTTGCGCGCATCAGCGCCACCGCAGGCAAAATCCAAAGCCTTACCCTGGGCAATGTCAGCTTCGGCCTGAGCCGTGAGGCCCGCGCCAAGGTCGAGTCCGAGGCGCAAAGCATCGCCATTGAGCGCTTCAAATCCAAGGCCAGCGAGATCGCCAAGAGTTTTGGATTTGCGGCCTACACCCTGCGCGAGGTGAGCGTAAACGCCAACGACCAAGGCTACACCCCCCGGCCTCGCATGATGGCCATGGAAGCCAAAATGTCCAGCGCCGACTCTGCTGTGCCGGTGGAGGCGGGCAAGAGCAATGTGGTGGTTAGTGTGAGTGGGTCGGTGCAATTGAAGTAGTTTTTCTTGCTTCTGTGAGCTCGCGCTTAAAGGGTTTACTCGGTTTTGTAGTACTCGTTGACCATGTGCATGTGCTGGCTTGGTGGGCATGGTCGGTTGCGGATGTGTCTGCGACTCCGCTCATCGCGCAGATGCTCCCGTAGCGCTTTGAGAGGGTTGGCGCTGTAGAGATGGTTTGGAATGCCGATTCTGTGGCATGCGCGAGTCATCGCTGCGCGCAGACACATCCTTCACCGCCCTTTGACCGAGCTGGTGTAGAGCTCCCCCTCGCATCGCGTGATCTATGAAAACCGACAAACTATTTGCCAGAAGCCAACGCGCCTACCAAGCCTCGGCGGAGAGCGTTGTGGGCGGGATGGAGAAATTATGCGCAATCCGCGTGGTAGCAAAAGTAGCCTAATACTTCGGAACTTCGCGCGCATTGCGCATAATTTATCCAGCACACACACAAGGCTAGGCCGCAGCCTACCAACGCAGATCGAAATAGGTGCATCACAGCCCAAAGGCTAAACCACAACCCACCAACGCAGGGCAAAACAAGCGTCAGCGCGAAGCTTTGGACGGCACAGTAGCCATCACCACCCCCACCAGCGCAATACCAAAAGCCAGCAGCTGCATCCCGCTCAAGCGCTCTCCCAAAAACACCACGCCCACGGCCGCCGCGCTGATCGGCAGCATCACGGTAAATACACCTGCTCGGGCGGCGGGTACGCTTTGCAGGCCTGTCATCCACAGCCACACCGTCCAGACACAGGCGGCTACCGAGTAAAACAACAGCAGCGGCCAGATGCCCAGCGGCACGGCTGCAAAATCAAACGACCACGCCACGTACACACCCAGCGGCGTGGCCAGCGCCAAACCCCACAGGTTAATCAAGGCGCTGATGCGCTTGGGGCTGATGGTCTTTGAGAGGGTTTTACCAATCACAGCGTAGGCCGCTTCGCACAATACGGCGGCGCAGAGCAGCAAATGGCCGATCAAGGCAGTGTTTTGAGAGTTTTCAGGCATATGTCGGTGTGATATGGTCGTATCTAGCTCTGATTTTGAGAGCGATACCAAGGCAATACCCAGCACGGCCAAGGCAATCGCGCCCCAAGTGCGCAGGCCCACGCGCTCTTTTAAAAACAGCCAACTCATCAGCGCCACCGCCGCTGGTATGGCCGCCATCACCACGCCAGCCGACACAGCGCTGGTCATGCTTACGCCGTAGAGCATGCAAATAGAGAAGAGAAAATTGCCTAAAAGCGACTCCAAAAATAGTAACCATTTGGTGCGCTTTGAAATTGGCAACTCGTCAGCGGGCTTGCGCAGCCAGCCAAGCATGGCCACCGCCCCTATGCCAAAACGCATCCAAGCCAACAAAAACACCGGAATAGCTGCGACCAAGGGTTTGGACAGTGCCACATAACTGCCCACCAAGGCCATGGACAGCGCCAAACACGCGTAGGCGCTCCATGCGGGGACAGGGCGGGTGGAGTTGGTTTGGTGGTTCACTGAATGCGCGGTGAGAAGTTTGTGGGATGTATGAATTATCGTGGTTAAGCGGCGTTTTCTTTTCATCATGTTTGGTGTTTGCGCCGGATTACGACGACTACGTTTTGCAGGTGTACGCCCCTGCGCTTGGCTTGGACAGCTACGCGGCTGTCCCCCGGCCTTCGGCCTCCTCCTTGATGCCGCTGCGCCGTCCAAGCCAAGCACAGGAGCGGCGAATATGGTGGGGTAGCGCAGATGAATACCTGTGCACTAAACAAATAGTATTGACCAAATTGGATCGCAAGCCACCCAGTGGCTCAGTCCGACAGTGCTGCCTCAACGCAGCGGCATCAAGGGGGAGCCCGAAGGGTGGAGGACAGCCGCGGAGTTGAGGCAGCACTGTCGGACTGAGCCAGTACAAAACGAAGCCAATACAACCCCCCAGCCTAATTTGGAAAAATCAAACCCTAGCCATGCAAAACCAAAATTTCCTACAATGGTTCAATGCCAGCATTTCACATCCCCTCCCCATACCCCACCTCCCGCCATGTTTTCGTCTACGGCACCCTGCGCCGTGGCGACGACAATGACATTACCCGCTTACAACCCGCGCCAAGCTTCGCCGGCAGGGCGCACATTGCGGGTCGCATGTTCCATTTGGGTGGCTACCCAGGCGTGACTCTGGGTGGCGCTGGCGTGATAGAAGGCGAGGTGTATGCCATCAGCGAAGCGCTAGAGCGGGTGCTTGATGGCATCGAGAGCGAATACCCCGCGCAGGCGGATGAATACTACAAGCGTGACATCGTCGTGGTGGTGGACGGCCAGCCTATGGCTTGTATCGTTTATGAGATCAACGCGGCCTACACCCAAGGCAAACCGCACATTCTCAGTGGCGATTGGGTAAAAAATCGCTGAAACTGTAAAAATCCCCAGCGAATCTGTGGCACACTCGCGCCTTTGGGTTTTAGTGGGACGTATTTGTGAGCGTGCAAGACATCATTGGGCAAATTGCCTCAGAAATTAAAGTCAAAGAGTCGCAGGTGAAAGCGGCTGTGGATTTGTTAGACGGCGGGGCCACAGTGCCTTTCATAGCCCGCTACCGCAAGGAGGCCACGGGCGAGCTCGATGATATTCAGCTGCGCGAGCTGGCCTACCGATTGGGCTACCTGCGTGAGCTGCATGAGCGGCGCGCGGCGATTATTGAATCGGTGCAGTCGCAGGGCAAGCTCACGCCCGCGCTCACCGCCGCCTTCATGGCTGCGCCCACCAAGCAAGATTTGGAAGACCTGTACGCGCCATACAAGCAAAAGCGCCGCACCAAGGGCATGGTGGCACGCGAGGCAGGCATAGAGCCGCTGGCCGATGCGCTGTGGGCCGACCCCACTCTGGTGCCCCACGACGCCGCCGCGCCCTATGTGAAGGCTGACAAAACCGAGCAGGGCGATGATTTCACCACGGTGCAGGCCGTGCTGGACGGCGTGCGCGACATTTTGAGCGAGCGCTGGGCGGAGGATGCGAGTCTGGTGAAGGCGCTGCGCGAATGGCTGTGGGAAGACGGCCTGTTGGCCTCTAAGCGCGTGGCCACGGCCGATGAACTCAAGCCAGAAGTAGCCAAATTCCGAGACTATTTTGACTACGACGAACCGATTGGCCGCGTGCCCAGCCACCGCGCGCTGGCCGTGCTGCGGGGCAGGGCGCTGGAGTTTTTAGAGGTGAAATTGGAGCTGCCCGAGGCGCTTGTGGCGCAAGCTGCAACTTCATCCGTTCGGGCTGAGCTTGTCGAAGCCCCGGCTGTTCAACCCGTTGGCACAAGCAAAGCCAGCGCCGCCCAGCCATCGCTGGCCGAAGGCCGCATTGCCCTGCACTTGAAATGGAGTCACGCAGGCCGCGCCTGTGACGACTTGCTGCGCAAATGCATCATGTGGACATGGCGCGTCAAACTGAGCCTGAGCATCGAGCGCGATTTACTCGCCCGCCTGCGCGAGGGCGCAGAAAAAGTCGCCATCAAAGTGTTTGCCGACAACCTGCGCGATGTGCTGTTGGCCGCGCCCGCAGGCCCCAAAGCCGTGATGGGCCTGGACCCGGGCATTCGCACTGGCGTGAAAGTGGCCGTGGTGGACCGCACTGGCAAGCTCCTAGAGACAGCCACCGTCTACCCCCACGAGCCACGCAAAGACTGGGACGGCGCGCTGCACACGCTGAGCCTGCTGTGCACCAAATACGGCGTAGAGCTGATAGCCATTGGCAACGGCACAGCCAGCCGCGAGACGGACAAGCTGGCGGGGGATGTGATCAAGATGGTAGAGAAGAATTCTGCGGCTCGCGCACAGCCTGCCCACACGCCCGTTCGCTCTGAGCTTGCCCACCCCTCCGTTCGCCCTGAGCATGCCCTAGGGTTTGCGGCCAAATCCACCATCCAAAAAGTAGTAGTCAGCGAAGCAGGTGCGTCCATCTACAGCGCCAGCGAGTTCGCCAGCAAAGAGCTGCCCGACGTAGACGTGAGCCTGCGCGGCGCAGCCAGCATTGCCCGCCGCCTGCAAGACCCGCTGGCCGAGTTGGTGAAAATCGAGCCCAAATCTATCGGCGTGGGCCAATACCAGCACGACGTGAGCCAGACCGAGCTGGCCAGCGCGCTCGATGCCGTGGTGGAAGACTGCGTCAATGCCGTGGGCGTTGACTTGAACACCGCCAGCGCACCGCTACTTGCGCGCGTGTCGGGCTTGAGCAATACCATTGCCCAGTCGGTGGTGCGCTGGCGCGAGGCGCATGGCGCATTTGCTAACCGCCAACAACTGCTCAAAGTCACAGGCCTTGGCCCCAAAACCTTCGAGCAAAGCGCTGGCTTTTTGCGCATTCGCGGGGGAGACAATCCACTAGACTTTACGGGCGTACACCCCGAAGCCTACCCAGTGGTAGAGAAAATGCTCGCATTTTTGAAGCAACCCGCCTGCGAGGTAATGGGCAAATCCGCCGCGCTCAAAGCTGTCAACCCCGCCCACTATGTGGACGAGCGCTTTGGTCTGCCCACGGTGCAAGACATCGTGACTGAGCTAGAAAAACCCGGCCGCGACCCGCGCCCCAGCTTCGTCGTGGCGCGGTTCAACGACGGCGTGGAAGACATGAAAGACCTGCGCGAGGGCATGGTACTAGAAGGCACAGTGAGCAATGTGGCCGCCTTTGGCGCATTCGTAGACATTGGGGTGCACCAAGACGGTTTGGTACACGTGAGCCAGCTCAGCCACAAATTCACCACCGACGCCCGCGAGGTAGTCAAAGCCGGGCAAATAGTGAAAGTGCGCGTCACCGAGGTAGACATCCCCCGCAAACGCATAGCGCTCACCATGAAACTAGACGCTGCACCAGCGCGCAAAGACGCGCCTCGCGAGAACCGTTTCGAGTCAGCAAGGGGGCAGGGCGCAGGGCGTGGTTTTAATACCCCACGTCATACGCCCAATGCTGCGCCGCAGGGCACGGCTATGGAGGATGCGTTTTCTAAACTGCAGGGCTTGCGGCGCTAAAAATTTTATATACGCTCATATTTACATAGCGAACTATGACCATATGACGATGACATTGGTATTTATTCTTGCTGGGCTTTTGTTGTCCACTGCAACTGCATCACAAAGCTTGTGGACTGCGCCGTGCAGATGGCGTTGGCAACAGCAAGGGGAGTGCTACACCCTTGCTCAGACTGGCACTCCAAGCAAGCATAGCAGCATGGTCTACTACTGCACCGCTGTCCACATCGTCTAGAGCCTCGCGGGTGAGCAGGGTACGGTGCTCTTCTTGGTCTACCCATGCGGCCAAGGCCTGTTTCATGATCCAGCCGCGTGAGCGCTCTAGTTGGGCTGCCAATTGGTCGACTTTTTCGGCCAAGGGCAGCGGTATATGGGCGGTGAGCACTTTGGTACCGATTGCAATAGCCATGGGTTTTGCCTTAATTAATAAAGTTGAATCATTCTGATTGAAACTGATTACTGTAGAAAACGCCCGCACCTGCAAGAAGGCAAAGCGCCGCATATTCCCCTCGCCCGCCAAGTATGATTACTCCCTTTAACCAACAGGAGAAACCCATGACCAAAGGCTATTGGATTGTTCGCGTGGATGTGGCGGATTTGGAGCAATACAAGTTGTATGTGGCGGCGAATGCGGCATCGTTTAAAGAATTTGGGGCGCGCTTTTTGGTGCGTGGCGGGGCGTTTGAAAACCCTGAGGGGGCTAGCAGGGCGCGCAATGTTGTTCTGGAGTTTCCTAGTTTGCAAGCGGCTAAGGATTGCTACCACAGCCATAGCTACCAAGCGGCAGTGGCGCTGCGGTTGCCAGCGGCCACGGCGGATATCATCATCATTGAGGGCTATGACGGGCCGCAGCCGAATGCGTGAGTTTCAGGGCTTGAGAGCTGCCCCGTGCATACAAGCCGTACAAATTTCTGCGTTTGAACACCCATTGACAAGGCGCATAGCATGTCCCACCTGAAAACTACCCCCCATTCGCACGACTTCAGCCCGCTGCACAGCGCCATGCAGCGCTATGTGGATGGCGAGATCTTGGCAGGCGTGTCCAGCGCGGTGCTGCGCGGGCGCGATGTGCTTGACGTGCACTGCGCGGGCTGGGCAGACAAAGCGCGCGGCGAGCTGCTGCGCACTGACCACTTGTTTCGGGTCTTTTCCAACACCAAGCTGGTGACATCGTGCGCCATTTTGCTGCTGATGGAAGAGGGCAAGCTGGCTCTTGACGATTCGGTAGAGCCGCTGCTGCCCGAGCTGGCCAACCGCCGCGTGCTCAAAGCGGGTGCTACGCAAATTGACGATACTGAGCCTGCACGCCGTGCGATCACTTATAGGCATTTGTTGACCCACACTTCGGGCTTGAGCTATGGCCTTTTTCCTGGTACTTTGATTTACAAGGCCTACGTCAACGCCAAAGTTTTGCGCCCCAGCCATACGCTGGCTGGCATGGTGACTGCATTGGCTGATTTGCCACTGGTGAACCAGCCGGGCGAGGGCTGGGAGTATTCGGTGGCCACTGATGTGCTGGCGCGGCTGGTAGAAATCATCACTGGGCAGCGTTTTGACGCTTTTGTGCACGAGCGCATTTTTGCACCGTTGGGCATGGTGGATACGGGTTTTGTCGCGCCGCAGGAGCAGGCGCACAGGCTCACCATCAACTACAAAGGCGCGGATTTGCTCAACCCCAGCGTGCCCGGCCTGCGGCCTGATGACGGCATTCCGTTTCACAGAGACTACACACAAAGCGTGCCTTTGCTCTCGGGCGGGGGCGGGCTGGTCTCGACGCTGGGCGACATGGTGGCGCTGCTGCAAAGCCTACAGGGCGGCGGCGCTAGCTTGCTCAAGCCCGCCACTTCTGTGCTGATGATGCAAAACCATTTGCCGGATGGCCAGTGCATCCGCTTTGCGGGGCTGGGCGATATTGCTGGCAAGGGCTTTGGTCTAGGCGGCGCGGTCACGCTTAAGCCCTCATCCATCGACCCCGCTGCCTCTACTGATGAATTCCAGTGGGGCGGCTTAGCCGGTACGCATTGGTGGATTTCGCCGCGCACAGGCTTGGCAGGCGTGCTGATGACACAGCGCCAGATGGGCTTTTGGAATCCCTACTCGTTCGAGTTTAAAAACTTGATTTACCGTGCGGCTGGGCATTGATGGGTGTTGCGAACTGACTCGCTGCACCTGTGTTTGCAGTGTGCTGTCTATCACTGAAAAGCTATATTTTTAATAGCGAACTATGACCATATGACGCTGACATTTCCTGATTTTTTCATAAATTAGCGTTAAAATAGACCAATGAAAGCCCTGCACATCTACGCCGGCGCAGCTGCCCGCGCCCACATTGCCCAGCACGGCCTGCGCCCGCAAGACGTGGGCGTGATTCCCGGGGCGGCGGGCGGGCCCAAGGGCTTGATTTTGGGTCCACTAGATCGGTATTTATTTGGCCAGTGGCTGCCCCAAAGCAGCCAGCCAATTGACTTGGTGGGCGCATCCATAGGCGCATGGCGCATGGCCACGGCCTGCTTAGATAACTCGGTGGCGGCTTTTGAGCGGCTAGAGCGCGACTATATTTCGCAAGATTATGAAGTGGAGCCCGGCCGCAGTTTCCCGTCGCCAAAGCATGTGAGCGCGGGTTTTGGCCAGTCGCTGGAGGCATTTTTTGGCGGACAGGTAGATGCGCTACTCAACCACCCGCGTTACAAACTGCACATCATCACCAGCCGAGGCCGCCATATTCTCAAGCGCGAGGGCAGGGCGTTGTCTAAGCTCAGCACGCCGCTGGGCTTTTTAGGCGCTTTTGCCTCAAATGCCGTGCAGCGGAGTGCCATGGGCGCGTGGCTAGAGCGCGTAGTGTTCTCCGCCCAGCACGCCCCGCTGCCTTTTGCCACCACCGACTACCGCACCCGCCACGTGGCATTAAATGCCCACAACTTCCAGCAAGCCCTGCAAGCGAGCTGCTCCATCCCCTTCGTGCTAGAAGCCATCCACAACATCCCTGGTGCCCCACGCGGCGCGTATTGGGATGGAGGCCTCACCGACTACCATTTGCACCTGCTCTATAATACTCATAAAACTATAGCAAACAATGACCATATGACAGTGACATCAGGCTCAAAAACCTTAAATAGTGCAGAAACTACCCATTTGGCAGATACGCCCTCGCCTGCGCCTGCGTCTGCGCCTCCAGCCAGCGCCCCACTGGTGCTTTACCCCCATTTTCAGCAATCGGTTGTTCCCGGCTGGCTAGACAAGTCATTAAAATGGCGACACCGAAGCAGCGCAGCCCTAGACCATATGGTGCTGCTAGCCCCCAACCCCGACTGGATCAAAACCTTGCCCCACGCCAAACTCCCCGACAGACAAGACTTCAAATTCCACGGCAGGGATTTGAAAGCGCGGGTAGCGCATTGGACGACTGCGGTGGGGGAGAGTAAGCGCTTGGTCGACGAGTTTGATGGATTGCTCCACCAACCATTGGATAATTTTGTCTTTGATCTTTAATCGCAGCAATAAAAATGCAATCAGACACGCGACTTCACTTTAGTAACAGCCATCGAGGGATTGTCTTTTTAGCCTTACTCATATTGATTGTGCCCCAGTGGCTATTGACGCGAGACATGTTTGATGGAGCCACGGTTGCTTTTGCACGCGTTATTGGCAATACAGATGGGCTATTTTTCTGGATGAATAATAGCAATTGGTGGCTCGCTATTTTTTACTACAAATTTTTGTTTTTACTCTCAGATCTATCTGGTTGGGGTTATTTATTTTTCGTAAAAATGGCGCTATCAGCAATGATTGTTGCACTTTACGTAGAGTGCGCGTTACTTGCCCGAGATCTCATTCGATTGCCTGCTTCTCAAGCAGCATATGCAGGTCTCTTATGTGCTGCATCTCCATGTTTGTACACGCTGGTTAACTCAGCTGCAACGCCTATCTTTTTGTGTATTTGGTTGGTATTTTTAGGGCATCGCTTATTCTGGAGTGTTCGTCTTTGGGTGCGTTTGGTAGGCTTAGCAACGCTGGTTGTGTCGTTTCAATTGAATTCAAATTTAGTTTTTGCGCTTGCTTTAAATGTTGTTCATATTTGGCGCTTTGAAAACGGACGTAAGCAGCGAATTTTTTGGTTCGCCACACTTTTTTGCGCGGCAGTCGCTGTTTACTTAACGATGCGTCGCCTTTCTCCGCCGCAGCAATTATTTGTCGAATACAACAATCTTCTAAATCCGCTAAACCCTGATGCCTTGATACGAATGCTGCGCGCTACGGCCATGTTTTTGTCGTGGGGCATTATTCCTATTCTTGCATTGATCGCAATTTCATTGCTTGGCGTTAGTTATAGATTTTTTCACCTTAAAAAAGATCTTTTAAATGCTGATATTGCTTGGCCATGGAGCTCCATTCTTTGCATACTGTTTTTAGCTTCAGCGGCTGCTTTTCCCTATGTCATGGTGGGAAAAGGGCCTCCATTATTTACTCTGACGCAGTTTGGAAGCGGCTTAACTGAGCAAGTATTAAGAAGTGCTCATGATACTTTTTTGGCACCCACTTGGGCCAATACATCCACAAGGCATGGGTTTTTATTTGCAATACCAATAGCGTTACTCACTTGGGTGTTAGTGGGTGCAATTCTTACGCGTTTGCATGTTTGTCTAAAACCCGCAGTTATTTTTACTGTGCTTTTTCCTCTGGCCTTAATATGGGTACTTCCCGCTTACCTTAACAAACTACAGAACCAGTGGGGGGAAATAAGCTTAGTTAAAGGGTTCAAAGAATTGCCACCTGCTCCAGCTGGTATCGTAGAGCTACGCTACAGGCCAATAACAGATTGGTTAATATGGTCAAACAACGCCAATCTTATACTTCGCGAAGCATGGGGCACATCGCACTTTTTTGGGATGTTTTACTCTATCGATGCGTACAAAGATGATTTATATTGGGGATACAGTGCATATCTCAAAGGTAACAATTTCTTGAACTCTCGATTGGTGCAAAACTCAGCAGTTATGGATAAATTTCCAGGCGAAGATTGCATTACAAAGTATGTAGGTAGTTGGAAAGCGCCGACAGTTTGGGAGGCGCTTTCAGCAAGTTGGAATATAGAAAACATACCCAGTGCAAAGATAGTCCAAACGGAGTCTGGTTGCGAGACTGGACGTGTGCTCCCCAACCCAACCCCGTGGAAAAAAATAATCCCGTGATACTGCCAAATCAGATAGATCGTCAGGCTGTCTTTTTAGACCGTGACGGGGTGATTAACAAAGCTACAGTTCACGAGGGTAAATCTTTTCCACCACAAAAATTGGAAGATTTTAATTTTATTGACGGCGTCCAGCATGCAATGCACAAGCTTAGAGCGTCTGGGTTTCTTGTCATAGTATTCACGAATCAACCTGATGTAGCCACCGGGAAACAAAGTAAATTCATAGTAGAGTTGATGCATCAAAAGCTATTTGATTTAGAGTTAGTTGACGATGTATTCGTCTGTTTTCATACCGACCTAGATGACTGCGACTGCCGTAAACCAAAACCTGGAATGCTAATTGCCGCTGCCCTCAAATGGGGAATCAACTTAAAGAAAAGCTATGTGGTTGGTGACCGCTGGCGTGATATCGAAGCCGCACAGTCTGCCCAGTGCAATAGCTATTTTATAGATTACAAATACAAAGAAAAACGTCCTATTTTGCCTTTTACAACTGTAATAAACCTTGAAGAGGCTGTCGATATGATTTTGAAAAATATTGAGCCAAGTCTCTAAAATGAATGTAAATAGAGCCGCAGCCCCTATTCGCGAGTACCGCAGTGATATCGATGGCCTGCGGGCGATTGCGGTACTCGGGGTTATTGGATTTCATACTTTTCCAAGCTTTATTCAGGGTGGTTTTATCGGAGTCGATATTTTCTTTGTGATTTCTGGGTTTCTGATTACTTCTTTAATAAATCGGCAGCTAGAAAATGGAAATTTCTCAGTGTACGATTTTTATGCAAGACGGATTAGGCGTATTTTCCCAGCGCTGATCTTGGTATTTCTTACGATATCCGTCTATGGCTGGTTTCAGCTACTTCCGATTGAACTGGCGCAATTGGGTAAGCATCTTTTTTCAGGTGCTACGTTCATATCAAATGCAATTTTGTGGGGTGAAGTAGGCTACTTTGATGATTCTTCCGAAGCTAAACCACTGCTGCATTTGTGGTCGTTGGCGATAGAAGAGCAGTTTTATATTTTTTGGCCTTTGCTCCTATGCGTGGCATTTAAATTCAATTGGGCCACGAAGAAAATAATAGCCACGTTATGTATTGGGTCGTTCATACTAAATCTGTTATTGATCAGTATAAATATGGCTGATGCATCTTTTTATTGGCCAATTTCTAGATTTTGGGAGCTTGCTATAGGTGGTTTCGTTGCTTTGTACGCTCGTACAAGTCCTAGCCCTGACCTACGAATAAAAAATTGCATTGCATTTTTCGCAATGATTTTGATTGCATGTGGATTTATTCTGATCAATAAAACGCGTTTATTCCCTGGAGGGTGGGCGTTATTACCCGTTATGGGTGCCGCGCTTTTGATATGGTCTGGAAAAGATACACACATCAACCGATTAGTTTTCGCGCATCCAATATTAATATGGTTTGGCAAGATTAGCTACCCTTTGTATTTGTGGCATTGGATAGGACTATATATTCTGTCAAGACATGGTTATTTATTTGAAGGCAATGTGCAATCGCGTCTAGCACGTGTCTCTTTGATAGGATTGTGCATTGGATTGAGCTACATCACTTTTCGTTACGTTGAGCGGCCACTACGTCACACTATTTACACTAGACAAGCAACCACTGGCCTTTGTGCAATTTTGCTAGCTTGTGGGCTATGGGGAGGGAATACCTACCTACAACATGGTTATGCAGATCGTTACCCTAACTATTTGCAAGAACTGATCCATGTTAAAACAGACATGACAAATGAATGGAGAATAGGGCGCTGCTTTCTCAATCCAAATCAAGATTATAGGCAATTCCATAAGGAGTGTGACAGCATTTTGGAGAAACCGAATGTATTACTGTGGGGTGATTCACATGCTGCTGCACTTTATCCGGGATTACAAACTTGGGCTCAAAGCAACTCATGGAATGTAGCGCAATTCACGGCGTCAACATGTGCGCCATTATTAAATTGGGCGGTTATGTCACGTCCGCATTGCATAGAAGTAAATGCAGCAGTGATCCGCAAGATAGCGGAGATAAGACCTCAAATAGTCATCCTTCATGCAAACTGGATACTTGACTATGATATTCCCAGATTGCAACAAACAATTACTCAATTGCAAGAATTAGGGATTCAAAAAATTATCCTTGTAGGAGCTGTGCCGCATTGGCGCGGCAAGTTATCTAATGTAGTGGTTGAGTATTGGCGATCAAATAAAAAGGCACTTGATATACCTTATCGGCTCTCATATGGGTTAGAGAATGCACCACAAACAATCGAACTCCAATTACAAACCATAGCTCAAGTTAATCATATATTCTATTTTTCACCTAGACAATTTTTGTGCCGACAGCAAGAATGTCTAGCGATAACTACTAGGCTGGACACAAAAACATTGAGTACTTTTGATGATGCGCATTTAAGTCCAGATGCATCAATATTTTTGATAGAAGGAATGGCTAAGCATTTCTTG
>JAYTMT010000180.1:0-25325 GCA_043728315.1 Polaromonas sp.
GCACGTACCGCCTTGTGTCATCGCTGAGCTCCTTGTTTAGAGGACTCTAGTGTCGCTTATTACACTATTTTTGGCAATGTTAAGTTAGCGCTTATGCCCTGATTAGGGGATGGTGAAATACACAGCCGCGCAATTGTCGCCATAATGCAGCCATGACCCTCACCGAACTCAAATACATCGTGGCCGTGGCGCGCGAGAAGCATTTTGGCCGCGCGGCGGATGCGTGTTTTATATCCCAGCCCACGCTGAGCGTGTCAATTAAAAAGCTCGAGGACGAGCTGGACGTGAAGTTATTTGAGCGCAGCGCCAACGAGGTGAGCGTGACGCCGCTGGGCGAAGAAATTGTGCGCCAAGCGCAAAGCGTGCTCGAGCAAGCGGCCAATATCCGCGAGATTGCCAAGCGCGGCAAAGACCCGGTGTCGAGCCCGCTCACGCTGGGGGTGATTTACACGATTGGGCCTTATTTACTGCCCGCCCTAGTGCGCCAAGCGATTGCCCGCACGCCACAAATGCCCCTGATGCTGCAAGAAAACTTCACCGTGAAGCTGCTGGAAATGTTGCGCACGGGCGAGATTGACTGCGCGATTTTGGCCGAGCCTTTTCCTGACGCGGGGCTAGCCATGGCGCCGCTGTATGACGAGCCTTTTATGGTGGCGCTGCCTAACACGCACGCTATGGCTTACTTACCCGCTATCAATGCAGAAGCGCTCAAGCAAGAAACCATGCTGCTGCTAGGCAATGGCCATTGCTTCAGAGACCATGTGCTGGAAGTGTGCCCCGAGTTTGCGCGTTTTTCTAGCCATGCCGAGGGTATTCGCAAAAGCTTTGAGGGCTCGTCGCTTGAAACCATCAAACACATGGTGGCTGCGGGCATGGGCATCACCGTGGTGCCGCGCCTGTCGGTGCCCAAGGAGGCGCTGGTGGCGCAGGCCAAGGCCGCGCTTGGCAAAGGCACTAAAAAGAAAACCGAAGAAGCGCATGTGCGCTACGTGCCCTTTGAAGGCGAGCCCCCCACCCGCCGTGTGGTGCTGGCATGGCGGCGCAGCTTCACGCGCTATGAGGCGATTGCGGCGCTGCGCAATGCGGTCTATGGCTGTGAGCTGCCGGGGGTTACTCGGCTTTCTTGATGCTGCTTATTTTGTAGCGACATATGACCATATGACGCTGACATTGGGTTGTTTTTCTTAGAAATTGTGGCTTACTGAGCGTTTCGCTCTGCGTTGGTGGGCTGCGGCCTAGCCTTGTGTGCGTGAAACGCCAGAAAAACGACAATCTAATAGAAAATACGACCAATGTCAGCGTCATATGGTCATATATAGCTACAAAATACGCAGCATTAAGTAGCCAAACAACCGAGCCTTAAGCTGGCTTAGTCTCCACAAAACTAGCCCGAGCCGCCAGTTTGTCGTACAGCTTAGGCAGCAGCGGGTAGTCCGCACGCCAGTCAATCTGCGGAAATCTAAAATCCAAATACCCCAGCGCGCAGCCCACTGCAATGTCGGCCAAGCTCATGTGGATGCCGCAGCAGTAGGCTTTGTCGCCCAAGCCGTGGTTCATGGCCTTGAGTGCTGCGGTGATTTTGCCCATTTGGCGGTCAATCCATGCCTGGCTGCGTGCGCCTTCGCGGCCAGCCCAGGTGGCTTCTAGGCGGGCAAGGATGGCGGCATCCAGCAGGCCATCGGCCAGCGCCTCCCATGTTTTGACCTCGGCGCGCTCGCGGCCGGAAGACGGAATGAGCTTGCCCACTGGCGACAAAGTGTCCAAATATTCCACAATCACGCGCGAATCAAACAAAGCCTCTTGCGTGCCGCCCGCGCCTTCCATGATCAGACAGGGCACTTTGCCCAACGGATTAGAAGCGCTGATGGCGGTGTTGGCTGACCACACGTCTTCGGCGACGAACTGGTAATCGAGCTTTTTCTCTAGCATGACGATGCGCACTTTGCGCGCGTAGGGGCTGGTCACTGCGCCGATTAATTTCATAGAGGTATCTTTCTTGTGTTGGTTTCCCTGCGATTTTTTCATTGTATCGGGGTGCGGGGCAAAAGCTTGCCCCATGGTGTAACAGGCGCGGCTAAAAGCCTGTGCTGTCTCGCGCAACCTACAATCGCTCTATGCAATTTTCCCCCAACACCGCCCTGTCCCCACTAGATGGCCGCTACGCCGCCAAACTCCTGCCCCTGCGCGCCCTGATGAGCGAGCACGGCTATATGCGCTGCCGCGTGCAGGTGGAGCTGGCATGGTTTGAAGCCCTGTCTGACGCTGGCTTTGACGAATTCAAGCCACTAAGCAGCGAAGCACGCGCTCACATGGCTGGCATATTGGCTAACTATTCAGAGGCCAGCACCGAAGGCATCAAAGCCATAGAGCGCGTGACCAACCACGATGTGAAAGCCGTGGAATACTGGATCAAAGACCAATTCAAAGGCCAAGCCGAGCTCGAGCGCCACGCCGAATTTGTGCATTTTGCCTGCACCAGTGAAGACATCAACAACACCAGCCACGCCCTGCAGCTGCAAGCCGCCCGCCAGCAGGTGCTCTTGCCCCAGCTGGATGCCATCATCAGCAAAATGCGCGACATGGCCCACCAATACGCGGCCGTGCCCATGCTGAGTCGCACCCACGGCCAAACCGCCTCGCCCACCACCGTGGGCAAAGAGGTGGCCAATGTGGTGGCACGCTTGGTAAAAGCCCGAGCCAACATCGCCCAAGTGCAGATTTTGGCCAAAATGAACGGTGCAGTGGGCAATTACAACGCCCACCTGAGCGCTTGGCCAGATACCGATTGGGAAGCCTTCTCCAAAAGCGTGGTCGAAGGCAAGCTCGGCCTGCACTTCCAAAACTACAGCATCCAAATCGAGCCGCACGACTACATGGCCGAGCTGTTTGACGCGGTGGCCCGCACCAATACGATTTTGATTGACTGGGCGCGCGACGTGTGGGGCTATGTGAGCTTGGGTTACTTCAAGCAGCGCCTCAAAGCGGGCGAAATCGGTTCGTCCACCATGCCGCACAAGGTCAACCCGATTGATTTTGAAAACGCCGAAGGCAATTTGGGCCTGGCCAACGCCCTACTCAAGCATCTGTCCGAAAAGCTGCCGATTAGCCGCTGGCAGCGCGATTTGACCGACTCCACCGTGCTGCGCAACATGGGCGTGGCACTGGGCTACGCCGTGCTGGCCTACCAATCATTAGGCGTGGGCTTGGGCAAGCTTGAGCTCAACCGCGAAGCGATAGACGCCGATTTAGATGCCGCGTGGGAGGTGCTGGCCGAGCCCATCCAAACCGTCATGCGCCGCTACGGCGTGAGCGGTGCCTACGAGCAGCTCAAAGAAGTCACGCGCGGCAAAGTGGTGAAAGCAGAAGATTTGCACGCCCTGATTCGCTCGCTGGCCATTCCGCAGGCCGACAAAGACCGGCTGCTGGCGATGGTGCCGGGTAGCTATATTGGCAGTGCGGTTGCTTTGGCCAACAGCATTTGAGCCAGCGCTTGCCTATCAATGCTGCGCATTGGGGCGCTGCGCACGCAGATGCATGGCATGGATCTGCGCCTCGTACTCTGTCAACTGCGCATCAAAAAATGCATAAATATCTGGCATAGGCGTGGCTACCGATACGGTTTCTAAGCCTTCGTCTTGTTTGTCCAGCGGTATCAAGCCGCGCAAAATCAGGCGCTCTATTTCGCCGTCGTGCGCGCCGTCGGCCATGCGCGCTACGGTGTCAAACAAGGCGCGCGCGGTGTAGCCGTGGTCACGCACCAACACCATCAGGTCAAACAAATCGCGCGAACGCACGCGGTCTTGCAGCACCAGGGTTTTTGCTTGTTTGAGGGCATCAAGTGACAGCACAGCGAATGCGCAGCCGCTGTGCAAGCTACGCGCCGCGTTTTGCCAAAATGCAAAGCGTTTGGACCGGTGCGGGCTCACGGCAAAAAACGTCAGCTTCACGCCGTCCACCACGTAGTCGCGCGCGTAGTCGGACAAGCGCTCGCCCGTATTGATGCGAAAAGTGGACTCTTGTGCAGAATTAGTCACCAAGTCCACCTTGGCGCCAAGGCTGCGCAACTGCAGCACCAAGCCGTCAATTTTGGCGGTGGGCAGCCTGCCATGCGGCTCGCAAAATACAAAGTCAAGGTCATTGCTCAAGCGGTGCGCAATATGCAACGCCATGGCCGTGCCGCCAATGAGCAAAAAGCCTTCAGTGAGCGCACTGCCAGCCAGCAGTTGGAAAACCGCTTGGGTGCGCGGGGGCAGGCTATGCGTGAGAAACACGCGCTACCCCCCGTTGTATGCCGGGCATCAAAGCACCGAGCACGCCAGTGTGCAAGTCAATGGCTAACTCAGCGGCCACCGCTTGGACGCGCTGCATGCCAAAGTGGGCAAAAATTTTGGACACATCCATGAAGCGCGCACGACCCAGCACAGCACCTATCAAGGCCGTGTCGCTGATATCGGCATTGGACCAATCGTAGGGAAAATCCAGTCCCAAGCGCTCTGATTTAAGCAGCGGCACGTTCAATACTGGCAGCGCGCTGGTTGGTATCGTCTGGGCTAAGGGCGCAGCATCCAAGCGCGGCAAATCTGGGGCTGCTGGCTTGGGTGCTACTGCAAGGGGCGAACGGGCGCGCTGACGCAATTTGGCATTGGCTGCCTGCAAACCCACAGCTGCAGCTGGCGGCGCACACTGCCCCGCCAGCGCCCACGCCGCCAACTGCTCAAGCTGACCTAAAGCCTCCAATAATGCCGCATAGTCACCTATGGAGCCCACGCCTTTGGCCTCAATTTTGCGCAGGGTGCTGTAGGCCACCCCACTGCGCTGGGACAAAGCCAGTTGCGTGAGGTTTTGGCGCAAGCGCTCTTGGGCTATGCGCTGACCTAGTAATGCGAGGGTATCGGATCTCAATGAAATACCTTTAATTGCTGCTTAAATAGCTTTAAATAATTAATTGCTCATATTGTAGCGATTAATTGTTTGTCAATGTACCCTGAAGCACCTCGTCTTTTTGCAAACAAAGTGCTGGGCGCTTGCCGTCTGCTCCAATACCACCCTATACTTCAGTCTCGCAGGTTTTTAGGCCAATGTCAGCGTCATATGGTCATATCCTGCTATTAATTATGAAGTAATTGCCAATGGCCATCAAATCCACTATCTACAAAGCCAACCTGTCGATTGCCGACATTGACCACGCCTACTACGCCGACCACCCCATGACGCTGGCGCGCCACCCCAGCGAGACGGACGAGCGCATGATGGTGCGGCTGGCGGCGCTGGCACTCAACGCGCACAAGCTGCAAACGGTGTGTAAGGGCGACGGCATTTTGGCCTTTGGCGCTGGGCTCTCGGCGGTGGAAGAGCCAGATGTGTGGCTGCGCGACTTTACCGACGAGTGCAAGCTGTGGATTGAGGTGGGCCAGCCCGAGGAAAAGCCGATTTTGCGGGCCTGCGGCAAGTCCGACGAGGTGCATATTTACACCTTTCACCATTCGTCGTCGATTTGGTGGAAGGCTATAGAAAACAAGGTGATTCGTGCGCAAAATCTGCGGGTGTACCACTTTTCTAACGAGGCCACGCAAACCTTGGCGCGCATGGCCCAACGCAGCATGCAGCTGCAAGCCACCATTCAAGAGGGGCAGCTGATGCTCTCTGACAGCCAAACCACGGTGGAAATTGAGCCGCTGGTTTGGAAGTGATTTAGCGCTTTGCTAGCTTTCAAGGTGGTTGGCGCGCAGGCCATACTGCTGGCTTATCGCCTCTGTAGCCGCAGGTTTGCGCGCCCGAGCAGCGTTTTGGCTATCCCGATCGACCGATTTCGGTGTGCCCACCGCATGAGGGCGCGTCGGGATGGCCAAAACGCTGATCGGGCGCGCAAAAACTCCGAGGGAACGCGCAAAACAAACAGCCACGACGGCCCAAAAGCGAACCGTATTGACAGCACAACTGGAGTAGCGCCTCCTAAGATGCCAATGCAAGTGCAAGTGCAAGTGCAAGTACAAGTACAAGTACAAGTACAAGTACAAGTACAAGTACAAACCCAATGCCAGCCTACATTGGACACCCCAGCACCTGCGCCGCAATACTGCTACGGGCTGCTGGCGCTGCGCAGCTGCAAATCGCTCACATTGCCATTGCTGGCGGTGAGCATGATACGCACTGGCAGGTGGCCCAGACTGGGGGCGAACCAAATGTCCAGCCTGTCGTCGTATTCGCGGCGGGGCAGGCGGGTGAGCTTGGTGGCTTGCATATTGCCTGCGGGCAGCTGCAGTGCCTCGTCACCTTCTATGGTGAATAGCCAAGTGTCGGCCTCGTTCACACTGGCGATTTGTATGGCGATGGTGCTGGCGCGCGGATACAGCTGGGGGGCGGCGGCCAGCTGGGCTGCAAGTTGCACCAAAATGCTCAGGCGGTCTTGCGCGCCAGAGAGCAGGGGAGCAGCAGGTTTTTGGTTGCTAAAGCTGATGCGGCCGAGTTCGCGCTCAAAATGCGCGGCCTGCTCGCTGCGGGTTTTGTTAGAAAAGCGCTTGGGCGCAAGGCCAGACTCGCCCAAAGCGCCCACGCTGGTTTGCGTGAGTGCTGTAAAAAACAGAGCGCCTGCCTCTAGTTTGGCTTCGTATTGGCTGCCGTCTTGTCGCCACACCAAAGAGCCGCTGGCCTGCACGGGCTGCGCGCCGTTGCTGCCCGTGCCGGCAAAGCGCAGAGTGAAGGAGCCGGGGATTTTGTAGGCTGTGCCAGTGCCGCTGGCCTGCGCTGCGCCAGCTGTGCCCGCTTCGCGCTCTTTGCGCGGACTGGGGGCGGCGCTAGAGTTGACGCTTAGGGGTATGCTTGATGTGGAAGGAGTCAGCGTTGCAGGCGGGTTAGTAATTGCTACACTTTGTATAGTAGGTAATGACGGTGCGACGATGACATTGGCAGTATTTTCTATAAAAATAGCGGTTGCGGCCTGGGTGGGGCTGTTGGCAAAGCTGGAGGATGCCTCTGGTGATGTGTTGAGCGAAAGGTCGGGCGCAGGGGAGGGCCCAGCGCTGGAGTTGGCGGCCAAGCTGCTGGCATCTGCTGCGGGCTTGGGGCGCGCTGGGGCGGCGGGTTTGGGCGCTGGCGCTGGTGTTGCAGCCTGGGCAAGCGTGTTGGGGGCGCTGGGCTGCGCTGCGCCCACTTGCAGGCTGCGGGTGCTCCAGACGGGTGTGTTTGTAGGCTTATTTATGGAATAATTGGCCAATGTCAGCGTCAAAAGGACATAATGCGCTATGCAAACTATAGCGAGTAGGCCTAAAAAATGTTTAAACCGCATAGCCCAAATCGCCAGACAGCGCCTGCGCGGCGGCTAGCAGGGCGCGGGCCTGCGCGCCGGTGGTGGCCGCGTCCATGTGGCTGGCCGGGCCCATGCCCACCAAGCCCACAATCAGCCGCCCGCTGGAATCAAACACCGGGGCGCAAAAGCCCACAATGCCTGCTATCAGGCTACCGTCGGCGCATGCAATGCCGTTGGTGCGCACCTGCTCTAGCAACTGCTTGGTCTCGGCCAAGCTGCTGGGCACGCCCGCTCGGGGCTGTTTGGCTGCTTCTTTGAGCTCGGCTTGCAAGAGCGGCTGCACCAGCAGTGGCGGCTCAAAGGCGGCAAAGCAGCGCCCCGTGGCCGAGCTGAGCAGCGGCATCACATCGCCCAGCCGCAAATTCACCGTCACCGAGCGCGCCGCCTCGGCCCAATGCACAATCACCGGGCCCCTGTTGCCCCACACCGCCACCGCCATCACTTGCCCAGCTATGCCCAGCAAATCGGTGCAGCGTGCGCGGGCTAAGCTAACCGCATCAAGGCGCGAGAGCGAAGCAAGCCCTAACTTAAGCGCAGCGGGACCCAAGTCATAGCGCGTGCTCTGCGGGTCTTGCAGCACCAAGCCCAGCCGCTGGTAGCTGACCAAATAGCGGTGCGCCTTGGCCGCGTTCATGCCTGCCAAAAGCGCCAAATCGCGCAGCATCAGCGGCTCGGTGGCATTGGCCAGTGCCTGCACCAGTGCAAAACCCACCTCCACAGACTGGATGCCGGTGCGCTCTTTCATGCCAAGCCCCTGCCAGCACTTGCGGCGCATAAAAGCTGAAAATTCATGGAAAATAATGGCAATGTCAGCGTCATATGGTCAAAGTATGCTATGCAATATATAGTATTTTGAAGGATCAAACAATTACGATTAGGATAATGCATTTCTCCAGCCGTAATGGCAAACGCGCTGCGTTATCATAGCCCCACACTTTCACAAAGGTTTGCACCATGAAACTCGCCACTTATAAAGACGGCACACGCGACGGCGCTTTGGTCGTTGTATCGCGCGATTTGAGCACCGCCCATTATGCGACGGGCATCGCCACCAAGCTGCAGCAGGTGCTCGATGATTGGAATTTTTTGAGCCCGCAGTTGCAGGATTTGTATGAAACCCTCAACCGCTCCGTGGAAAGCACCTCTGGTGCTGGCAAAGCCCGCCACGCCTTCGCTTTTGACCCCAAGCAATGCATGGCACCCCTGCCGCGCGCCTACCAGTGGGCCGACGGTTCGGCCTACATCAACCACGTAGAGCTCGTGCGGCTGGCGCGCAACAGCGAAGTGCCTGCTAACTACTACACCGAGCCCCTGATGTACCAAGGTGGCAGCGACGACTTTTTGGGTGGCCGCGACGACGTGCCCGTGCCATCCGAAGCATTTGGCATCGACTTTGAGGCCGAGGTGGCCGTGGTCACCGCCGACGTGGCCATGGGCAGCACGCCACAGCAGGCGCTGGACGGTATTCGCCTAGTGATGCTGGCCAATGACGTGAGCCTGCGCCACCTGATTCCCGACGAATTAGCCAAAAGCTTTGGCTTTTTGCAAAGCAAGCCCGCCACCGCCTTTAGCCCAGTGTGCGTCACCTTGGACGAGCTGGGCGCAGCGTGGGACGCTGGCCGCTTGCACCTGACCATTACCAGCGCATGGAATGGCCGCACCGTGGGCATGTGTGACGCAGGGCAGGAGATGACATTCCACTTCGGCCAGCTGATTGCCCACCTGTGCAAAACCCGCAACGTGCGCGCTGGCTCGGTGATTGGCAGCGGCACGGTGAGCAACAAAGGCATAGAAGTAGACGGCAAAAAGCAGTGGCCGCGCGGATATAGCTGCATTGCCGAAAAACGCGCTATCGAGACGATTTTGGACGGCAAACCCAGCACCGAATACATGAAGTATGGCGACACGATTCGCATCGAGGCCAAGTCTAAAGACGGGCAGTCGGTGTTTGGGGCGATTGACCAGAAGATGGTGGAATCAGCGGCTTAAAACCCAATTTCAGCCAATCGCCAAGCAAACAGTGTTGCAATCGTGTTGAAAACATACAAAAGAAGCCCACTCTTTGCAGGTCAGCGCCTCAGATAAGCGGGGACTTGACGAAAGCTCGAAATCTATGGCATAATTGCAGGCTCTGCACAAATTGTGTGGAATCCTTCCAATCGAAGCTGTGTTTTAAAAAATGCTTAATCGAAATGCTTACTGAAAACCAAGCATGAAAATTAAAGCAAGCAGCAACGACGGAACCAAGACTGAATCAGCAAAGCGTGTCAATAGTGGCGCGCAGCTGCCTCAAGTTGGGAATAAACGACATGATCCAAACCGAATCTCGACTAGAAGTCGCCGATAACACCGGCGCCAAGTCTGTTTTATGCATCAAGGTGCTGGGCGGCTCTAAGCGCCGTTATGCCAGCGTCGGCGATGTCATTAAAGTCAGCATCAAAGAAGCTGCGCCACGTGGCCGCGTCAAAAAAGGCGAGGTCTATAGTGCCGTGGTTGTGCGTACCGCCAAGGGCATTCGCCGAGGCGATGGCTCTTTGGTGAAATTCGACAGCAACGCAGCCGTGTTGCTCAATAACAAGTTGGAGCCAATTGGCACCCGCATCTTTGGACCCGTGACGCGCGAATTGCGCACCGAGAAGTTCATGAAGATCGTGTCCTTGGCACCTGAAGTTCTCTAAGGACTAGGCGACTATGAATAAGATTAAAACTGGTGACGAAATCATCGTCATCGCCGGACGCGACAAGGGCAAGCGCGGCAAAGTATCGCAGCGCACCAGCGACAGCCATGTGATGGTTGAGGGCATCAACTTGGTGAAAAAACACACCAAGCCAAATCCTCTGAAGAACACCACCGGTGGCATCGTAGAAAAATCCATGCCTTTGCACCAGTCCAACATTGCCATATTCAATACGGCATCGGGCAAGGCAGACCGCGTGGGCATCAAGCTTTCTACCGATGGCAAACGCATTCGTGTGTTCAAGTCCAGCGGTTTGGAAATCAAGGCAGCCTAATAGGAAAACAAAATGGCACGTCTCAAACAAATTTTCAACGATAAAATTTCACCTGAACTCATGGCGAAGTTCGGCTACACCTGCAAAATGCAGGTGCCGCGCATCACCAAGATCACCCTTAATATGGGTGTGTCTGAAGCGGTGGCAGATAAAAAAGTCATGGACAACGCCGTGAGCGACCTGACAAAAATTGCTGGCCAAAAGCCCGTGGTTACCAAAGCCAAAAAGCCAATCGCCGGTTTCAAAATCCGTGAAGGTTTGCCGATTGGTTGCATGGTTACCCTGCGCGGTGAGCACATGTATGAATTCTTAGACCGCTTCGTGACCGTGGCTCTGCCCCGCGTGCGCGATTTCCGTGGTATCTCTGGTCGCGCATTCGATGGCCGTGGCAACTACAACATCGGTGTCAAAGAGCAGATCATTTTCCCTGAAATTGAGTACGACAAAGTAGATGCTTTGCGCGGTCTCAATATCAGCATTACCACCACAGCGAAGACAGACGAAGAGTGCAAAGCACTTCTCACTGGTTTCCGTTTCCCCTTCAAGAACTGAGGTGACGCATGGCTAAAATGGCTCTCATCCAACGTGAACTCAAGCGCGACAAGCTCGCTGCCAAGTTTGCAAAAAAATACGCTGAACTCAAGCTCATTGCTGGCAGCGCTTCTAAAACCGACGACGAGCGCGCAACCGCACGTTTGGGTTTGAACAAGCTCCCACGCAATGCAAACCCCAATCGCCAGCGTAACCGCTGCGCGATCACGGGCCGCCCACGTGGTACTTTCCGCCAATTCGGTCTGGCTCGCGCCAAGATCCGCGAAATGGCGTTTGCTGGTGAGATTCCCGGCATCACCAAAGCTAGCTGGTAACCGGCAGGAGTAACACAAATGAGCATGAGTGATCCCATCGCCGACTTGTTGACCCGCATTCGCAATGCGCAAATGGTCGCCAAAGTTTCGGTTTCCGTGCCTTCTTCTAAAGTCAAGGTCGCTATCGCCCAAGTCCTCAAAGACGAAGGCTACATCGACGGCTTTAAAGTGGTGCAAGACGCTGGCAAAGCTGAACTCCAGATTGCCTTGAAATACTACGCTGGTCGCCCGGTGATTGAGCGCATCGAGCGCGTCAGCCGCCCAGGTCTTCGCGTATACAAAGGCTGCGGTGCTATTCCCCAAGTCCAAAATGGCATGGGTGTAGCGATTGTCACCACGCCACAAGGCGTGATGACAGACCGCAAAGCGCGCGCTACCGGTGTCGGTGGCGAAGTACTTTGCTACGTCGCGTAATCGGCACATAGAAGGAGAAACTAATATGTCCCGAATCGGAAAAATGCCCGTAACCGTGCCTGCTGGCGTGGAAGTGGCTCTAGGCGCTGAGAGCATCAGCGTCAAAGGCACTGGCGGCACTTTAGTGCTTGCTAACAACATGCTTGTGAATGTCAAGAGCGATGCTGGCAAACTCAGCTTCGCCCCTGCCAACGACAGCCGTGAAGCCAATGCCATGACTGGCACCTTGCGCCAGTTGGTCAATAACATGGTCGTTGGTGTTACCAAAGGCTTTGAGAAAAAACTGAACTTGGTCGGTGTGGGTTACAAAGCCCAAGCCACTGGCACCAAGCTCAACCTCGTGGTGGGTTATTCGCATCCGGTTAACTTTGAAATGCCAGTGGGCATCAAAGTTGAAACGCCGCTGCCTACCGAAATCATCATCAAAGGTGCTGATCGCCAGCGCGTGGGTCAAATTGCGGCTGAAATCCGCGCCACGCGTCCACCCGAGCCTTACAAAGGCAAGGGCATCCGTTATTCGGATGAGAAGATCACCATCAAAGAGACTAAGAAGAAGTAAGGAGCAGATCTATGTTGACGAAAAAAGAACAGCGTCTGCGCCGCGCCCGCCAAACCCGAATTCGCATTGCGATTCAGGGCGTAGCGCGCCTCGCAGTCACACGTACCAATCTGCACATTTACGCTTCCGTCATTTCTGGCGATGGCAACAAGGTGTTGGCAAGTGCATCCACCGCAGAAGCCGAAGTACGTGCTTCCTTGGGTGGATCTGGCAAAGGCGGCAATGCTGCTGCCGCAACGGTAATTGGCAAACGCATTGCAGAGCGAGCCAAGGCCGCTGGTGTTGAAAAAGTGGCGTTTGACCGTTCGGGTTTTGCGTACCACGGTCGGGTCAAGGCGTTGGCAGAAGCTGCGCGTGAAGCCGGCTTGCAGTTCTAAGCATATTGGATACAAACATGGCTAAAGTACAAGCAAAAATGCAGGGTAAGGGCGCTGAAGGCCCGGAAGACGGTCTGCGCGAAAAAATGATCGCGGTCAACCGCGTCACCAAAGTGGTAAAGGGCGGCCGTATTCTCGGTTTCGCAGCTTTAACCGTGGTCGGTGATGGTGATGGACGCGTAGGCATGGGCAAGGGCAAATCGAAAGAAGTGCCAGCAGCCGTGCAAAAAGCAATGGAAGAAGCGCGTCGCAACCTGAAAAAAGTGCATTTGAAAAACGGCACCATCCACCACAAAGTGATGGGTCAGCACGGCGCAGCGAATGTCATGATGGCGCCAGCCCCTAAAGGCACTGGCATCATTGCGGGCGGCCCTATGCGCGCAGTGTTTGAAGTGGTGGGTATTACCGACATCGTGGCAAAGAGCCATGGGTCGACCAATCCCTACAACATGGTGCGCGCCACACTCGATGCGCTGACCCATGCAACCACGCCGTCTGAAGTTGCTGCTAAGCGCGGCAAGACCATCGAAGAAATCTTCGCCTAAGCTGGAGAACGCATATGACAGCCCAAGCTACCGTTAAAGTACAGCTCGTACGCAGCCCCATTGGTTGCAAAGAGTCACATCGCGCCACTGTGCGCGGCCTAGGTCTTCGCAAAATGGGCTCTACGTCCGAATTGGAAGACACCCCAGCAGTGCGTGGCATGATCAACAAGATCAGCTACCTCGTTAAAGTATTGTGAGATTGCATACCATGGAACTCAATACCATTTCCCCAGCAGAAGGATCCAAAAAAGCACGCCGCCGTGTAGGCCGCGGCATTGGTTCTGGTTTGGGTAAAACCGCAGGTCGCGGTCACAAAGGTCAAAAGTCGCGCTCAGGCGGCTACCACAAAGTTGGTTTTGAAGGCGGTCAAATGCCTTTGCAGCGCCGCTTGCCCAAGCGCGGTTTCAAATCGCACCTGCTCAAGTACAACGCTGAAGTCACGCTCACACAATTAGGTTTGCTAGACGCCTCAGAGGTAGATGTTTTGGCGCTCAAGCAAGCTGGCTTGGTTGGCCAAATGGCTAAAGTGGTCAAGATCATCAACACTGGTGCGATCACTAAAGCGGTCGCGCTCAAGGGTGTCGGTGCAACTGTTGGCGCAAAAGCTGCTATTGAAGCGGCTGGCGGCTCGCTGTCTTAATCTGAAGCACGTACAGGACTGCTCTAGTGGCTACTAATCCCGCTCAAATGGCAAAAACTGGTAAGTTCGGTGACCTGCGTCGCCGACTTGTCTTTTTGTTGCTCGCCTTGGTTGTCTACCGTTTGGGTGCACATATTCCAGTGCCCGGTATTGACCCAACCCAATTGCAGGAGCTATTCAAGGGCCAGCAGGGTGGTATTCTGAGTTTGTTCAATATGTTCTCGGGTGGAGCGCTGTCACGTTTCACCGTGTTTGCCTTGGGTATCATGCCCTATATTTCTGCATCAATTATTATGCAGTTGCTGTCTTATGTAGTGCCTACATTTGAGCAGATGAAAAAAGAAGGCGAAAGTGGCCGTCGCAAAATCACGCAGTACACCCGTTACGGTACTTTGGGCTTGGCTATATTCCAATCCTTAGGCATAGCCTTGGCTTTGGAAGGCTCGGCTGGTTTGGTTTTGTCGCCCGGTATTGGTTTTCGTATGACCACTGTGGTGAGTCTTACAGCTGGTACTATGTTCCTCATGTGGTTGGGTGAGCAAATTACCGAGCGCGGCTTGGGCAATGGTATTTCGATTCTGATTTTTGCTGGTATTGCGGCTGGACTACCTGGTGCAGTCGGTGGTTTGCTGGAGTTGGTGCGCACTGGCTCTATGAGTATCATTGTCGCGGTATTGATAGTCGCATTGGTGGTTGGTGTAACTTACTTTGTGGTATTCGTGGAGCGTGGACAACGTAAGATTTTGGTGAATTATGCACGCCGCCAAGTGGGCAATAAAGTGTATGGTGGCCAATCGTCCCATTTGCCACTCAAGCTAAACATGGCTGGTGTTATTCCTCCAATTTTTGCATCTTCTATTATTCTTTTGCCCGCCACGGTAGTTAGTTGGTTCAGTTCGGGTGAATCCATGCGTTGGCTCAAAGACATAGCCTCTACGCTCACACCCGGTCAGCCGATATATGTGATGTTGTACGCTGCTGCCATAGTTTTCTTCTGCTTTTTCTACACCGCTCTGGTTTTCAATAGCCGTGAAACAGCAGACAACCTCAAGAAGAGCGGTGCTTTTATTCCCGGCATTCGCCCTGGCGACCAAACCGCACGTTACATCGACAAGATTTTAGTGCGCTTGACATTGATAGGCGCCGCCTACATCACTTTTGTTTGCTTGCTGCCTGAATTTCTGATTTTAAAATACAACGTTCCCTTTTACTTCGGCGGAACTTCACTTTTGATTATTGTGGTGGTTACGATGGACTTCATGTCCCAAGTGCAAAACTACATGATGAGCCAGCAATACGAATCGCTACTCAAAAAAGCCAATTTCAAAAGTTAGACCGCCCATTAACACATAGGACAGTGAAATGAAAGTTTCAGCATCAGTAAAAAAGATTTGCCGTAATTGCAAAATTATCCGCCGTAAAGGCGTAGTACGTGTGATCTGTACAGATCCACGACACAAGCAGCGCCAAGGCTAATCTTGACGCTCTTAAAAGTTTAGACGACCACGTTGAAGGACCACTATGGCACGTATCGCTGGCATTAATATCCCGCCGCATCAGCACGCCGAAATCGGATTGACTGCAATCTTCGGTATTGGGCGCACACGCGCTCGCAAAATTTGTGAAGCCACAGGCATCGCTTATTCCAAAAAGGTCAAAGACCTGACGGACGGTGATTTGGAAAAAATCCGCGACCAAATCGCTGCATTCACCATCGAGGGTGACCTGCGCCGTGAAACTACCATGAACATCAAGCGTTTGATGGACATTGGTTGCTACCGTGGTTTTCGCCATCGCCGTGGTCTGCCCATGCGCGGTCAGCGTACACGTACCAATGCCCGTACCCGCAAAGGTCCGCGTAAAGGTGCAGCGTCTCTTAAGAAATAAATCGGGAAAGTAAAACGATATGGCAAAAGCACAAGCTAGCAGCGCATCACAGCGCGTGCGCAAAAAGGTTCGCAAGAACGTAGCCGATGGCGTTGCACACGTGCACGCATCGTTTAACAACACCATCATCACGATCACCGATCGCCAAGGCAATGCTTTGTCATGGGCATCGTCGGGTGGCCAAGGCTTCAAAGGTTCGCGTAAATCGACACCGTTTGCTGCGCAGGTGGCCTCTGAGGTTGCTGGTCGCGCTGCAATTGAGCAGGGCATCAAGAACCTTGATGTGGAAATCAAAGGCCCAGGTCCTGGCCGTGAGTCGTCAGTGCGTGCTCTGGGCGCATTAGGCATTCGCATCACATCCATCAACGACGTGACACCCGTTCCGCACAACGGCTGCCGCCCTCAAAAGCGCCGTCGTATTTAACTGTACAAAAAATTTTAGATGCAGACCTGTTCTGTGTCTAAGAGAAGGTTCATTCCTTCGTAAGCAGAGGCGGATTCGTTCGCCTCGTTCCCGTTGTAAGCCCACCGCTTGGCCGCGTCACAGTAGCCAAGCTCCCGTCGAAAGACGGCAGATGAAAGAAAAGGAAATCAAGTGGCACGTCTGCTCGGCCCCAAGGCCAAACTCTCCCGCCGTGAAGGCACTGACCTGTTCCTCAAGAGCGCCCGCCGCTCGATCAGTGACAAGGCAAAATTCGACTCCAAACCGGGTCAACATGGCCGTACTTCAGGCCAACGCACATCAGACTTCGGTTTGCAACTGCGTGAAAAACAAAAAGTCAAACGCATGTACGGCATCATGGAACGCCAGTTCCGCCGCTACTTCGAAGAGGCTGACCGCCGCAAAGGCAATACTGGTGCAAATCTGTTGTTCTTGCTCGAGTCGCGTCTAGACAACGTCGTTTACCGCATGGGTTTTGCGTCGACACGCGCAGAAGCGCGCCAGCTGGTGTCGCACAAGGCGATGATGGTTGGCACACAGTCGGTCAACATCCCATCGTACTCTGTGAAGGTCGGTGACCTGATCTCGGTGCGCGAAAAGTCTAAAAAGCAAGTCCGAATTGCAGAAGCCCTGCAATTGGCCACCCAAGTGGGCATGCCTGCTTGGGTTGAGGTCAATATCGAAAAAGCAGAAGGCACGTTTAAGAAAGTGCCTGACCGCGATGAATTCGGTGCTGACATCAACGAATCTCTGATTGTCGAGTTGTATTCACGTTAATCAGCGGGCTTTAAACGCTGCGCATTCACTGATTACTGTTCATTTTCGTTCCCCACACCGCCGAGGCATCGGCACGTGGGGTGCTCCACCAGCCTTACCGACGTAACGAGTCGGGGGTATTGAGAGGAAAGTTTGCATGCAAACCAATCTGCTAAAACCCAAAACCATCAATGTAGAGCAACTTGGCACGAACCGCGCTAAAGTCACTCTTGAGCCCTTTGAGCGTGGCTACGGCCACACTTTGGGCAACGCGTTACGCCGCGTGCTTTTGTCGTCCATGGTGGGTTATTCTGCCACCGAGGTCACGATTGCGGGCGTTTTACATGAGTTTTCATCTATTGACGGCGTGCAAGAAGACGTGGTCAATATTTTGTTGAACCTCAAAGGCGTTGTTTTCAAATTGCACAACCGTGACGAAGTGACCCTGTCGCTGCGCAAAGACGGTGCTGGCATTGTGACCGCTGCTGATATCCAAACCCCGCATGACGTGGAAATCGTCAACCCTGAGCATATCATTGCTAATTTGTCGCAAGGCGGCAAGTTAGACATGCAAATCAAGGTTGAAAAAGGCCGTGGTTATGTACCAGGTTCTATGCGCCGTTATGGTGACGAGCCTACCAAGTCTATCGGCCGCATCGTGCTCGATGCATCGTTCTCCCCTGTCAAGCGCGTGAGCTACACAGTGGAAAGCGCGCGCGTAGAGCAGCGCACCGATTTGGACAAGCTGGTCATGGAAATTGAGACCAATGGCGCAGTCACTGCAGAAGATGCAGTGCGCTCATCGGCCAAGATATTGGTAGAACAGTTGGCCGTGTTTGCACAACTCGAAGGCAGCGAGCTTGCCGCCTTTGACGCACCTGCACAGCGCAGCAGCCAGCAGTTCGACCCGATTTTGCTACGCCCAGTGGACGAACTTGAACTCACAGTGCGCTCTGCGAACTGCTTGAAGGCCGAGAACATTTACTACATTGGTGATTTGATACAGCGCACTGAAAACGAGCTGCTCAAAACACCAAACTTGGGCCGTAAATCGCTCAATGAAATCAAGGAAGTACTCGCTTCGCGCGGCTTGACCTTGGGTATGAAACTAGAAAGCTGGCCACCGGCTGGTTTAGACCGTAAATAAGTCAATTTACAAACGGGCGGATCGCTTAGCGGTTCAAGCCAAAAATGTGCACCCAGCAGTACCTGATCCGGCTGCTGGTATTTAAACTGAAAGGAAAAGCACCATGCGCCACGGACAAGGACTGCGGAAACTCAACCGCACCAGCGAGCACCGCCTCGCTATGCTTCGCAATATGATGAACTCCATCATTGAGCACGAAGCCATTAAAACCACACTGCCCAAAGCCAAAGAGCTGCGCCGTGTGATTGAGCCCATGATTACCTTGGCCAAAGTTGCCACGGTGGCAAATCGCCGCTTGGCATTTAACCGCCTGCGTGACCGCGACAGCGTGACCAAGCTCTTCAATGTGCTTGGCCCTCGCTACAACGCGCGTCCAGGTGGCTACACCCGTATTTTGAAAATGGGCTTTCGCGTGGGTGACAACGCGCCAATGGCCTTTGTTGAACTCGTGGATCGTCCAGACGGCGTAGTCGCTGAGGCTGCGAAACCAGAATAAGTTATTTGTCTGCCTTATGCTGCAATGCAGCGTAATTCAGGGTAAAATACAGGCATGACGCGGAGTGGAGCAGCCTGGTAGCTCGTTGGGCTCATAACCCAAAGGTCGTTGGTTCAAATCCAGCCTCCGCAACCAATTAAAAAGCCGATTTAGGAATGCCTAAGTCGGCTTTTTTCATGGGCTCTTCAGTGTTAGGATTAGCAAATGCGTAACAAAGCCAAATTCCAAGCCGCTATTGTGGGCGGCAGCGCCGACGACACCGAAGCCGCCTTCTATGCGGCGTTGCAGCAGGGCGATATTGACAAGTTGATGGACTGCTGGGCGGACGAGGACGAAGTGGTGTGCGTGCATCCGGGGGGACCGCGTTTGGTGGGTGTGCTGGCCATTCGCGGTGCTTTTGAGGCCATGTTCAACCACGGCAGCATCCGCGCCACTGCAGAGCGCGTACGCAAAATAGAGTCAATAGCCAGTTGTGTGCACAATGTGGTGGTGAAAATTGAGGTGATGGGCCATGACGGCCCGCGCGAGGTCTATGTGATTGCCACCAACGTCTACCACAAAACCGCGCAAGGCTGGAAAATGGTGGCACACCATGCCAGCCCCGGCACTGGGCATGAAATGCTAGATGCCTCAGATGCACCAGTAGTTTTGCATTGACTGTAGAAATTTATGCAAAATACTGCAAATGTCAGCGTCAAATGGTCATCAAGTGCTATAAAAAGATAAGCTTATGAAATACCAAGCACCATGGTGGCTGCCTGGAGGGCAGGCCCAAACTATTTGGCCGGCCTTGTTTTCTAAGCGTACAAACGGGGCAGCGCCTGTGTATGTGCGCGAGCGCTGGAATACCCCTGACGGTGATTTTGTAGATGTAGACTTTAGCAGTGCAGCAGCACAAAGCCAAGCGCCGCTGCTGGTGCTATTTCACGGCTTGGAGGGGTCTTCTGCAAGCCATTATGCGCAAGCCTTTGCAAACTGGTGCAAAGAGCAGGCGTATGACTTTGCTGTGCCGCATTTTCGTGGCTGCAGCGGGGAGATTAACCGTGCGCCGCGCGCCTACCACTCGGGGGATTATGCGGAAATAGCCTGGATTTTAGGCCGCATGCGTGCCCAAAATCCGCTTAAACGCATCGTGGCCGTGGGCGTGTCGCTGGGCGGAAATGCGCTACTGCGCTGGGCGCAGGAGGCGGGTCAGACGGCATCTGGGCTAGTCAGTGCGGTGGCGTCGGTGTGCTCCCCGATTGATTTGGCAGCCAGCGGACATGCTATTGGACAGGGCTTTAACCGCTTGGTGTACACGCGCATGTTTTTGCGCAGCATGAAACCCAAGGCGCTTGAGCGCTTGGCGCTGCATCCGGGTTTGTTTGACCGCGAAGCATTGATGGCTTCGAAGGATTTGTACGCGTTTGACAATATTTTTACCGCGCCCTTGCATGGATTTAAAGACACCAATGACTATTGGAGTCGTGCGTCAGCCAAGCCGCATTTGGGTCGTATCCAAATTCCGGCTCTGATATTGAATGCACAAAATGACCGTTTTGTGCCTTTTGCGAGCTTGCCCCAGCATTGCGAGAATACCAGTATCACCCTGTGGCAGCCGCGCCACGGCGGGCATGTGGGGTTTCCTCAGGGAGCGCTGCCTGTGGGTGATGTGTTTGCACTGCCGCGCGAAGTGGGTGCGTGGCTCATGCGCGCTTAAAGCGAAGGACAGTCTGGCATGGATGAAATGGTAATCAGAGCCTTGACCAAGTGGCCCAATGTGCCCGCCTGCTATGGCTGGCTAGGCTTGGATGCGCGCGGACAATGGTGGATGCGCGACGACGCAGAGCAGGCGCTGGGGGGCTTTACCAGCGGTGTGCAGGGCGCAAAAGGCTCGCGGCTTGGGCATGACAAGCTCATATCTTTCATTGGCCGCAACTACAGCGCCACGGAGCAGGGCGCTTGGTATTTTCAAAATGGCCCCCAGCAGGTGTTTGTGGAGTTAGAAGCCACACCCCATGTGTGGCGCATCACGCCAGCCAACCCAGCGCAATTAAACGCCACAGACAATCTAGGCGTGCGCAACCACGCAGACCAAGAAGCCCGCGTGCAGCGCTGCATTACGGACGAATACGGCCGCGTCTACCTAGAGTGCGACATCGGATTTGGTTTAGTGCATAGCCTGGACGTGCAGCTTGCCGCTGACGCTATCGACAGCGGCCTGTGGGTGCTCACACAAATCCCCGCAGCGCAGTTGCCCGCGCGATTTGGCTATATCCGCAGCCCACAGCGTGAAAATCTGAGTGCTGCTGGCAACAAAAAATCAGCAATCAAACCACTATAATTTAAATAGCATACTATGACCATATGACGCTGACATTGTGCAAAAATTCTATAAAGTAGGTTTTTTGTATCCTTGTTGCCTCTTATGAGTACCTTAGTGTCCTCTGCGGTCAAAGACAACCGATTTCGCCCTAAGCTATCTAACCAAGCACCCAAAAAGTAGCCAGTCAAACATGTCCAACAAAATAAGCCCCCAAGAAGCCCTGCAACGCACCATCGAGCACCGCGAAATTTTCCACGACGAAATGCTCCACGTGGTGCGCCAAATCATGTCAGGCGAGATGTCACCTGTAATGATGGCTGCTCTGATAACAGGTCTGCGCGTGAAAAAAGAAACCATTGGTGAGATAACAGCCGCTGCACAGGTGATGCGCGAGTTTTCAACCAAGGTGCATGTGCCTGACAAAACCCATTTGGTGGACATAGTAGGCACGGGCGGCGATGGCTCGCACACGTTCAACATTTCAACTTGCAGCATGTTCGTGGTCGCAGCTGCTGGCGCTAAGGTTAGCAAGCATGGTGGACGCAGCGTCAGCAGCAAGTCTGGCAGCGCCGATGTGCTGGAGGCGCTGGGCATCAATATCAACCTCAGCCCCGAGCGCATCGCCCAGTGCATCGCGCAGGTGGGCATTGGTTTCATGTTTGCCCCCAACCACCACAGCGCCATGAAACACGTGGCACCTATTCGCAAGGAGCTGGGTGTGCGCACTATTTTTAATATTTTGGGGCCACTTACCAACCCCGCCAGTGCGCCGAATATTTTGATGGGTGTTTTTCACCCAGATCTGGTGGGTATTCAAGTGCGCGCATTGCAGCGCTTGGGCGCTGAACACGCCTTGGTGGTCTACGGTCGCGACGGCATGGACGAAGTCAGCCTAGGCGCAGCCACGCTGGTGGGCGAACTGAAAAACGGCGAAATCACCGAATACGAACTGCACCCCGAAGACTTTGGCTTTCAGATGAGCAGCAACCGCGCCCTGCGCGTGGAAACGCCAGAGCAATCCAAAGCCATGCTTGTGGGCGTGTTGGGTAATTCCAGCGATCCGGCGGTCAGACCCGCCAAGGATATCGTCATTTTGAACAGCGCAGCCGCGCTGTATGCGGCCAACGTGGTCACGTCTGTGAAAGACGGCATCGGCAAAGCGCGGGAGGCGATTGAATCGGGCGCGGCCCTGGCCAAGTTGCAAGCCTTGGTGGCCGCCACCCAAGCCTAAACTGTACTAAAACTGCAAGCTGGCAGGCAAATACTTGGCCATCAAATCTTCGTAATAAGGCTTGAGCGCGGCCAGCGACGGCGGATTGGGATTCTTGGAGTACAAGTCGTAGGGATTGAACTTTTGCACCCAATGCTTGTGCGCCTCATCGTGTGCATTGGCCAAGTGGTCGTATTGCCCCTCGCGGTGCCAAGCATAGAAGCTGTGGTAACGGATCATGTAGAGCGCGGGCTCGGGCAAGTGGGTTTTGAGCAGGTGGTGCAGGTATTCGTCATGCCCCCACGACATATGCACATGGGCCAAGCCGCAGTGGGGTGCGTACACGCCGTATTCGGTGTTGTAGCGGCTGTCGGTGGTATCGGGATTGAGCGCAAAAAATTCGGGATACACAATGGAGCTGCTTGGCTTGCACCCTACTGGAAAAGTGTCGCCCACCACCGCCCACTGCGGTTCGCCAAACAGGCACAGCACCTTGCCTAAATCATGGATAAAACCCGTCAGCACAAACCAATCGGGGTGGCCGTCGGCACGAATCGCCTCGGCCGTTTGCAGCAAATGCATGATTTGCGGCAGCTCCGTGTCGGGGTCAGACTCGTCGACCAAGGTGTTCAAAAAGTCCAAACCCTCCCAAGGTGTCATGCGCCGCTGGTTAAACGCTAACCATTTGGCTTTTTTCTCTTGCACAAAAGAATAGGTCTGGTGCTGGTGGTTCGTCCGATAAAATGTGCGCACACGGTCTATGCCGGGTTTGTCGTAATCGCGGTAAGCCGCCTGCGTGCTGGCGACAGCTAAAAATGTGTTAGCAGATGTAGGATTGGCAAGGCTAGGCATGGCAGGACTCCAATGGAATATGTTGGCATTATGCGACTGCTCAGCCACTTGCCAAGTACCACCAAGGCCTTTTTCTTCACCATACCAGCACAGCCCATGAGCGACATCCTGAAAAAAATTGTAGAAGTTAAACACCAAGAAGTTGCAGCCGCCAAGTCGGCGCGGCCATTGGCCAGCATGCGCGCCGATGCCGAGAGCCGCGTGCTGGTGCGCGACTATGTGGGTGCCATGCGCGCCAAAATCAGCGCCGGACAAGCGGCTGTGATTGCCGAAGTGAAAAAGGCCAGTCCCTCCAAAGGCGTGCTGCGGGCCGACTTTATCCCCGCCGATATTGCCCAAAGCTATGCGAACGGCAACCGCGAGTCAAAAAAGAAGACCGAGGCGTTGGTTAGCGCTGCCTGTTTGTCAGTGCTCACTGACAAACAGTTTTTTCAAGGCAGTGTGGACTATTTGAAGCAGGCGCGTGCCAGCTGCGACCTGCCCGTGCTTCGCAAAGATTTCATGGTCGATGTCTACCAAATCTACGAATCCCGCGCCATGGGCGCTGACTGTATTTTGCTGATTGCCGCCTGTTTGGACGATGCGCACATGGCCGATTTGCAAGCCATTGCGCTGGATTTGGACATGGCGGTGCTGGTGGAGGTGCATGACCGCGCTGAGCTTGAGCGCGCGCTAAGGCTGAAAAATCTGCCCCATAAAACCATGCTGGGCATCAACAACCGCAACCTCAGTACCTTTGAGGTGGATGTGCAAACAACCATCTCCATGCTGCCAGATGTGCCGCGAGACAAGCTGCTGGTG
This sequence comes from Polaromonas sp., assembly GCA_043728315.1. Classification (GTDB taxonomy): domain Bacteria; phylum Pseudomonadota; class Gammaproteobacteria; order Burkholderiales; family Burkholderiaceae_C; genus JAAFIP01. The sequence goes on from JAYTMT010000180.1 coordinate 23,616, forward strand.
ACCGAATCGGGCATCAGCACCCGTGAAGACGTGCTGCGTTTAGGCGCTGCGGGCGTGCAAGCGTTTCTGGTGGGTGAGGCATTCATGCGTGCTGATGAGCCAGGCGAGGCTTTGGCAGCGTTGTTTGCATAAATTCTTAAAAATACAACGGCAACGATATGTGCTATATATTAAATAGCACAGTATGACCATATGACGCTGACATTGGCCAAAAATTCTCAAAAAAACTTGTTTCAAGACACCCAGGACGCTTCTGCGGCGTTACATGCAGGGCTTGGCACAGGCGCTGAACACCACCGGCTTGTGCAATGGCCGCCGCAGTGCCTAGACGTGGCTGCGGACTGGCTGCCCGTGTTGCATGCATTCATGGCGCATCCCAGCGCAGCCGCCTTGGCGGGTTTTTTGCAATCGCGCCTTAGCGCTGGCGCGGTGGTCTACCCCCGTGAACCCCTGCGCGCACTCAAGCTCACCGCATTGGCCGATGTGCGTGTGGTGATTCTCGGCCAAGACCCTTACCACGGGGCGGGGCAGGCAGAGGGTTTGGCGTTTTCTGTGGCCAAGGGCATGAAAATCCCCCCCAGTTTGCGCAATATTTTCAAAGAAATACAGCGCGATCTAGGCTATTGCCCGCCCCTGCATGGTTCACTCTTGCACTGGACGCAACAGGGAGTGTTGCTTTTAAACACCAGTTTGACAGTGGAAGAGGGGCAGCCCGCCAGCCATGCCAAGCAAGGTTGGGAAGTGCTCACTGACTCAATCATCGTATCCTGCGCAGCGCAAACGCGGGGCATGGTGTTCATGCTGTGGGGTGCGCATGCCCAGTCAAAGCGCAATTTGATAGCGCAACATGGCGCAACTAGGCACTTGGTGCTCAAGGCCAACCATCCTTCGCCGCTTTCGGCGCTGCGCCCGCCGCAGCCATTCATCGGCAGCGGGCATTTCGGGCTGGCGCAACAATGGCTAGCGCGCGCATGCGCAGGCCAAGCCGATGCAAAAACCCCGCGTTTTGCTTGCGAAGAGACTTAAAACCATACTATAATCCTGAGTTCCCCGTGGAGAGATGGCCGAGTGGTTAATGGCAGCAGACTGTAAATCTGCCCTCTAACGAGTACGCTGGTTCGAATCCAGCTCTCTCCACCACGGCTTATGGCCTACCGGGGAATGGAAAAACAATAGTTCAGAGGCAAGAGTTAAAAGCGATGCGTGGCAGCAGAATCTGAAAGACCCCTGCGGGAGTAGTTCAATGGTAGAACCCTAGCCTTCCAAGCTAATGACGCGGGTTCGATTCCCGTCTCCCGCTCCACGTATCGCTGCTTAGTAGGTGTAATGACAGCAAAAATTATGGATTTGGATTTTCATAATTAGTCTGCTAGGTAAAGCGTTTAGTTAGTAGTGTGTTTAGTTAGTAGTCAGTATTCGGTAGATAAAGATTTCGCCCATTTGGCTCAGTGGTAGAGCACTCCCTTGGTAAGGGAGAGGTCCCGGGTCCGATTCCCGGAATGGGCACCAGATAGAAGGATGCGCTGCAATGTTGCGGTGCACTAGAGTTAATTTTCATTCATTCGATCATTTTCGGAGTTAAAAATGGCAAAAGAAAAATTTGAACGCACTAAGCCCCACGTCAACGTAGGCACGATTGGCCACGTCGACCACGGCAAAACCACGCTCACCGCAGCAATCACCACCGTCTTGGCCTCCAAGTTCGGCGGC
>JAYTMT010000181.1:0-30858 GCA_043728315.1 Polaromonas sp.
GTTACGCGCTGCCCGGCCGATGGTTTGAATGAGCGAACGTTCTGAGCGCAAAAAGCCCTCCTTGTCGGCGTCCAAAATCGCCACCAAGCTCACCTCCGGAATGTCCAAGCCCTCGCGCAGCAGGTTGATGCCCACCAGCACGTCAAAGGTGCCCAGGCGCAGGTCACGCAAAATCTCTACCCGCTCCACGGTGTCTACATCAGAGTGCAGGTAGCGCACTTTCACGCCGTTATCGCTCAAATAATCGGTGAGTTGCTCGGCCATGCGCTTAGTGAGCGTGGTGATCAGCACCCGCTCGTTTTTGTCAGCGCGTATGCGGATTTCTTGCAACACATCGTCTACTTGGTGCACCGCAGGGCGCACTTCCACCTCGGGGTCCACCAGCCCCGTGGGGCGTACCAGCTGCTCCACCACTTTGCCTGCGTGCTCTTTTTCATAGGCTGCGGGCGTGGCGCTCACAAAGATGGCTTGGCGCATCTTGGTTTCAAATTCTTCAAATTTCAGCGGGCGGTTGTCCAGCGCGCTGGGCAGCCGAAAGCCGTATTCCACCAACGTGGTCTTGCGCGATCGGTCGCCGCTGTACATGGCATTGAGCTGGCCAATCATTTGGTGGCTCTCATCGAGGAACAAGAGCGAATCCTTGGGCATGTAGTCGGTGAGCGTGGACGGCGGCGAGCCCGGCGCGCTGGCCGACAAATGCCGCGAATAATTCTCAATGCCCTTGCAATGCCCCACCTCGGTCAGCATTTCTAGGTCAAAACGCGTGCGCTGCTCCAGCCGCTGCGCTTCCACCAGCTTGCCCATGCCTATGAGCTCCTTGAGCCGCTCAGACAGCTCGTGTTTGATGGCCTCGATGGCATTGAGCACCTGCTCGCGCGGGGTCACATAGTGGCTCGATGGGTAAATGGTAAAACGCGGAATTTTTTGGCGAATTCGGCCCGTGAGCGGGTCAAACAGGCTCAAGCTCTCCACCACGTCGTCAAACATCTCGATGCGAATGGCTAGCTCGCTGTGCTCAGCCGGAAACACGTCAATCGTGTCGCCGCGCACGCGGAATTTGCCACGGCTAAAGTCTTGCTCGTTGCGGGCGTATTGCATGCGAATGAGCTGGGCAATCGCATCGCGCTGGCCCAGCTTGTCGCCCGTGCGCAGGGTCATCACCATCTTGTGGTAAGCCTCGGGCTGGCCAATGCCGTAAATCGCGCTCACTGTGGCCACAATCACCACATCGCGCCGCTCCAAAATTGATTTGGTGCACGACAGGCGCATTTGCTCAATGTGCTCGTTAATAGCGGAGTCTTTTTCAATGAACAAATCGCGCTGTGGCACATAGGCCTCGGGCTGGTAATAGTCGTAATAGCTCACAAAATACTCCACAGCGTTTTTTGGAAAAAACTCCCGAAACTCGCTGTATAACTGTGCCGCCAGTGTTTTATTAGGCGCAAACACAATCGCCGGCCGCCCCATTTGCGCAATCACATTGGCCATGGTGAAGGTTTTGCCCGAGCCTGTGACGCCCAGCAGCGTTTGAAACACCTCGCCATCGTTCACGCCCTCCACTAGCTCTTTGATAGCCGTGGGCTGGTCACCCGCAGGAGGATAGGGCTGAAACAACTCAAACGGCGAACCCTCAAAGCGCACAAACTCGCCTTTTTTCACTTCGGGAATAACTTCTGCTAAATCTTGCATGGCTTGCTCGGGGGTAAGTACTCGATGCCCAGTAAAATAACGGGTTGTACAGGTTAATGCATTTTGGCCGCGAAGGACGCGAAAATTACGCGAAAAACGCGAAAGGAATACCAAAAAGTGTTGATAGCCAATTCAGCTTGATTGAATGAAATGGTCGTATTCAGCGCATTTTATTTTTATTAATTTTGTATTTTTTTTCGCGTTTTTTCGCGCAACTTTAGCGCCCTTCGCGGCCTGCATTCGTATTCATTCTTAAACAACAAGCCAACTTAACAGGAAACACCATGAGCATGTTCAGCACCGTAGAAATGGCCCCCCGCGACCCGATTTTGGGTTTGAATGACCAGTTCAATGCCGACACCAACCCCAATAAAGTCAATCTTGGCGTGGGCGTGTATTTTGGTGACGACGGCAAGCTGCCGCTTTTGAAATGTGTGCAAGCGGCCGAGGCAGCCATGGCGGCTGCGCCCAAGGCGCGGGGCTATTTGCCCATCGACGGTATTGCCGCCTACGACACCGCCGTCAAGGGCTTGGTGTTTGGCGCGGATTCCGATATGGTCAAATCAGGCCGCGTGGCCACGGTGCAAGGCATTGGCGGCACGGGCGCTCTGAAAGTGGGAGCAGATTTTCTTAAAAAGCTGTATCCCAACTCCCAAGTTATGATCTCTGACCCCAGCTGGGAAAACCACCGCGCCCTGTTCGCCAACGCGGGCTTTGAGGTGCAGCAATATCCGTATTACGACGCAGCAAGCCGCAGCGTGAATTTTGCAGGCATGCTCGCAGCGCTCAATGCCGCAGCCCCCAACACCATCGTGGTGTTACACGCCTGCTGCCACAACCCCACCGGCTATGACATCAGCGCATCTGACTGGGATGCCGTGGTGGCCGCTGTGAAAGCCAAAAACCTCGTGGCCTTCCTGGACATGGCCTACCAAGGTTTTGGCTACGGCATAGCCGAAGACGGCGCAGTGATTGGCAAATTTGTAGCCGCTGGACTTAACTTTTTCGTATCCACCAGTTTCAGCAAAAGCTTTAGCCTCTATGGCGAGCGCGTGGGGGCATTAAGCGTGGCCTGCGCCAGCAAAGACGAGTGCGACCGTGTGCTCTCCCAGCTGAAAATCGCCATCCGCACCAACTACAGCAACCCACCCACCCACGGCGCAACAGTCTGCGCCATGGTGCTCAACACCCCAGAGCTGCGCGCCATGTGGGAAGGCGAGCTGGGCGAAATGCGCGTGCGTATCAAAGCCATGCGCAGCGCCTTTGTTGAAAAACTCAAAGCTGCAGGCGTGCAAGCCGACATGTCCTTCATCACCCAGCAAATCGGCATGTTTAGCTACAGCGGCCTGAGCAAAGACCAAATGGTGCGCCTGCGCAATGAGTTTGGCGTGTACGGCACTGATACCGGCCGCATGTGTGTGGCGGCTTTAAACAGCAAAAACATCGACTACGTGTGCGCCAGTATTGCCAAGGTGGTTTAAAACTGGATTTTTATAGGCAATATGGCCAATGTCGCCGTGAGATGGTCATAGCTTGCTATTAAATAATGACTATGTAGATGGATAAAACATGACTGGCAAGCAGGCCACGAAGAGCACAAAATCGTGGCCCACCGTCAAAATAGGCAAGCAGCGGTTCACCGCCACGCTGCGCAATTTTGTCAGCTCCTAGCTGGTTGCACCGCACTGACTGCTGGCTTAAAAGCGGATGGCAGGCGAGATTTTGCCTGCTTTCACCCATACTTGCTTGGGCTGATAAGACACCACCAGCACCTGCTGAAACTCAGGCGGTAGCAGCAAACGCACGGAGCGCAAATCCTCGCTGTTGCCAGACGCTAGCTCTGCGCGGATTTCCATTTGCACGGGGTGCTCGTGCGCATTGGGTGCTACCACGGCTTGCATGGCGCGCTGCTGGAGCAAACTGTGCACAGCTTGGGCTTTGGGCCATACCCATTGGCTAAGTGCAGCAGTTTTGTTGTTGTACAGGGTCAAGCTGGTATTGCTTTGCAATTTTGTTTGCGTGGCCAATAATTGCGCGTTAAAAGCTGGCGGCGGCATGGCCGAATACGTCAACACAAAATCTTGCAACGAGCGCTGCGGCGCCAGCGCTTGGTGCAGCACGCCCACATAGTCCAGATAAAACGTGACCGACAGGTGCTGGCTGTCGCGCAGCACCAAACTGGCGCGGTTGGCTTGCAGCTCATGGGCATGTGCGCACAGCGCCATAGCGCCGAGCAGGCACAGTGTAAATAGGCGTAGCTTCATGGCCAGTATTTAGCGGCAATACGTCTGCGCTGGCTGCGAGCTGGTGCCCGTGAATTGGAAGCTCCAGCAGGCGGTTTTGCCTGCGTTGCTTGTCAGCAGCGTGGCCAGTGCCGTGCCTGTAATGGCTTTGTAGCGGATTTTGTAAGTGCCTGCGCCATTGCTGTAGCTGTCGGTGCCGGTTGCGGTGGTGACAAAGTTTTGCGCAGAGCTGAACTGCAGCACTTGGTAGCCATCACTGGCATCGGTGGTGAGCGTCATGGCAGACACTGGAAATGGCGTGACGGGTGGTTTGCGCAGCGGGGTGTATTTGGCACCTTGGCCAGCTAAATCGGGGCTTGGCGTGCCTCTAAAGCAGGACAGCACGTAGGGCGATGTGTTGGTGACATGGTAGCTGTAGCCACTGGGCCCATTGGGCACGGCGGTGGTGTTGCCGCCGCACACGCCGTCGCGCGTGGCCACGCTGCCGTCGGCGTTGTTAAAGCCGTAAATAGCAAACCCATCGAGCGCCCAGCCCAGCGGGTGGGTGTCCCAGTAGCTGGCGGCTTGGCCTGCCATGAGGCAGGTGGGGGCTGCGTGGTAGTGGTAGTCATCGGCGCGGCCCGCGTGGCCATTGCACACATCCAACTCACCGAGCACTTTGGTGTCGCCATTTTGGCAGCCGCCTTGCTTGCAGGGGTTAAAAATCGGCACGCCGTTAATCGCCACACCAATGGGGCCATCAGTGGCGCTGGTGGTGGCCGCTGCAATGGCTGGCGCAAGCGGAATCTTCCACGCATTCGCGCCAAAAAAGTTTTGCGCCAGCGGCACTTGCAAATTGGTAGCGGTGATGCCGTTCATCATGGGGTGGGTGGCCAGGCTGTCGGAGGCAATGTAGCCATAGGTGCTGTCGCAGGTGGAAGTGGCCACGCCAGTGGTGGAGGCTTTGAGGGAATCGCCAATGTAGCCGCAATGGGTGAGCGCCGAGCCGGTGGGCGCGGAGCTGGTAGGCGTAGAACCCGTGGGCGTGGAGCTGATGGTGGTGCTGCTGGCGCCAGTAGTGCCACTGCTAGTGCCACTGCTACTGCCACCGCCGCCGCAGGCTGCTAATAAACTGGTGGCAAGCAGCATGCCGAGCAATGGGTGTTGGGTAGTGGTTTTCATCTGTTGAGTATAACCAGATATTGATTGCTACTAGGGCATAAAATTGGCCAATGTCACCGTCATATGGTCATATAAAGCTATTAAAAATATAGCGCATGCAATGGCAATGGCACAAATAATTCAAACCACCTATTGTCCTGAGCGCACTTGCTTAGGTGAGGGTAAAAAATTAGACGCACTCAGCACCTTTGTTTTGGTTTTGACCTCTAGCGCTTTGCGTGCATCCCCCGCAATCTTGCCACCCTCGCCCGCTGACACTCGGTTTTGATTGAAGCCGAGTGCATCCTTTTTTCGAGCAATTTCAGTTGTGCTTGCTTCGCCAAGCATCGTAAAAATCAGCTCCAAATCAGTCATGTGATCGCGCAAATTGTTGCCAGTATTTACCTTGTCCAAACCTTTGATCTGGCTGTGTAGTGCTGGCGTAACGCCAAAAGTCGCCTTGGCAATTTCTGCTGTCAGAATCGAATACTCTCGCCCCTCGGCCACCCCGCGCGCCTTCCATTCATCGGTCAACTCGCCGCGCACAGAGATAGAACGCAGGCGCTTTTCAATCCAAGCCTTTGGGTAGCCCTTGGCCTCATAAAGCTCCCGCGCCCTAGCGCTTGCTAACTCAGGATTTTCAATTTCCTTCACGCGCTCGTAGCCCACTTGCGCAAGCCAGCGTTTAAAAGGCTCGGCCTTGGGTGATGGAATCGACTGGATGATGCGGAATAAGCCTTCGGTATTGGCACAGTTCATGCGCTGCGCACCACCAACTGTCTCCATCCGAAGGGGGGTGGCAATTTGCCCCCAACCTTTAGCAAGCTCAGGATCGCGGCGGCGCAAGTCCTTCACATAACCCTCGGGCTGCACCGAGTCTGTTAACACGCCCACCACATCGACGATACAAAACCACCACTCTTCATTGTGCCAAGTACGGCGAATTGCCGCTTCTTGAAATACTGCAATGTGGTTTTCAGATTCTTGGATACCGCTACTGTTTGACATAGAAATTCCTCATAAATAACTGTTTATTTTATCAGTATTTTATTCAATCAAGCAGCATAAAACTTGCGGTCGACTCTGCTTGTAACTGTAGGTAACTTTTCTCACGAACACTTTGCTGGGTTAAGTCCGGGGTGTTGCACTTCAGGTTTGGGATAACTCGAAAAAATCGAATACCTCGCGCTGGCACGGCGTGTGGGCGCGCACCGATCAGGTGTCAGATTTCATTTTTAGCCAGGGACAACACCACCCGAAACCCCACAAGGTCGTACCAGTCGTCGGGAAAAATTCCAGTCACGAATCGAGCAGCGCGCGAAGCCGGCCGAGTTGCTCCACGAGCCACCGCGCAGCGCAGGATAGGTATCTCCCGCTCTCTTGTTAGGCACAGCCAATGCGCTTTCGTAAACCTTAGCGTACACGTTACCCTGCAACTCCCACACATTACCCGCCATGTCGTGCAGGCCAAGGGCGTTGGCGGGGTAAGCGCCTACCGCAGTGGCATGGTCGACTGAGTTTTCCACGTTGGCGCGCTGCGCTATGTCGGCCGTTCCTTCGCCCCATGGGTATTGGTAATCACGACCTGCTCTGGCAGCGCGCTCCCACTCGGCTTCAGTGGGTAGGCGCAGGCAATAACCGGGGGCGATTGGCGAAATGTCGCCTAGCGCACCCAATTGGCGCTGGGCCTCTAACCATGCGGTGTAGGCCATGGCATCCGCCCATTTAACGAAAGTAACTGGGCGGTTGGGCGTGGCTTGTTGCTCCTCCCATTTTGCAGGCATGTGGGGAGAATTTTGTGAATTAATAGCGCCTTGCCTGCCAGCAGCCAGCGCAGCAGGGGCGGGGCTGCTGGGGTTACTGGCGTCTCTGGCGTTCAAAAACGCCTTGTATTGCGCCACAGTCACCAAATATCGGCCCATGTAATAAGGCTTGGTATGGCGCATGTTAGGTTTGTCCACATTACCAAAATAGAACGCGGCTGGTTCAATTTTGACAAATCCCGGCGGCACTTCGGGGGCATCGCCCGCTGTGCGCTTGGGTAATGCAAAAGTGCCCTCAAAGCGCGGGTCACCCAGTGCGCCCAGCGCATCACCTGCTGCAGCGCGCTCTTTTGGCTTTTGCACGCCTTTGAAGTAACCCAGCAGTGCGCTTTGTGTGGCTGACACGGTGGCCTCTTCGCTCAGCCAACCCGCTTTGGCCATGCGGGTGAGTGACTGGGTGAAGTCCATTAGCGCTTGGAATTCAACGGGAGGCTGGGCTTTGGGGGCAACCAACGACCACAGTTTGCTGCCACCCGTAGCCCAGTCCACGAATGGGCTTAGGTATGAAAGACCTGTAAGGAGCAGCCTGTCGTTGGGCTGCAATTTAGCAGGGGCATCCGCTTTGAACTGCCCTAGCCAAACGGAAAGTGCCTCGTGCAGTTTGGTAACTGTCTCCACGTCTAGCACCCTGCCCTCAGGCAATTGCAGTTTGCTGGCCAAATTGGCCTGCTCGGCACTGTCGCGGGCGGTGAGTGCTTGCACCATGGCGCTGATGTCGTTGACACGGCTGAAAATGGGGCGGCTTGGAGTGAGGCGACTCGGCGTGTGTCGGCTTGGAGCGGCGCGACTTGTATCTTCCTGTTCGAGCGTTACTTTGCCAGTCACACTGGGCATAGGTATGCCAACGGCACTAGCAGCAGCGCTTTGCACCGCCGCGCTAGTTTCTGCCCCTAGCAATGAGTAATAAGGCGCAATATCAAGCGTTCTGGCTGAGTCCCCCAGCATACCCGCCAGCTTGTGCATCAGCTTGATAGGGTTGAACACATGGCGCTGCACCTGCATGTGCTCCACCAGTTTTTCTACGATGGGCAGGCGCAGTTGCTGGGCGTTGTAGCGCTTGCTAGCATCAATTTGGCTGATGCGCGCAAGTGCTTGGGCCGCATTGGTGATGCGGGCTTGGGGGTTTGCAGAGCTTTTCTTTTTTGAGGCGCTTGCTGGAGGGGCACTGGCTTGCGCACTGGACGTGCCAGTGGCTTCAGATGCTTCAGATGCATCTGGCACGTCTGGAAAAGTTGCCCAAGTCCACAGCTCAATCTCTGACACCTCAGCGCTGTTAAGCCCGCCTGCAGTGCCCGTGAATGCATTAAGCAGCACTGGAAAAGCCCCCACCTGCCTGCGCATGAGTCTGAATAACTCCGGCTGAAACAACTGCAGCAAAAGCAGCGCAAACACCACACGCTCGTCGCGCCCGCCGCTGCGCTCGGTGGTGTGCATGCTGTCGGCAGCGTTTGGCGTGGCCAGAGGCCGCTTGCGCTCCTCGGCTATGGCGGCCACTTGGTGCATGAGCTCAATGGCGCGCACCATTTTTCGGGGCACGTAGGCCTCAAAGCTCCACAGGAAAAGCTCCGACAGCGTGCTGGGCGCTAACTGGGCAATTGGCGTGATACTACTTTCAGGGCGGCTCGCATGCATTTGGACATCCTGCAGCGCTTGCCTCTGCTCACGTTCATGCAAGCGCACTGAAAACCAGCGCTCGGTCCTGAGCGGTTTTGCAATATCCTCCTCTTTAGCCAGCAAAAACCCCCGCGCCTGCTCTCGCGTAAGCTGGGGCAGCCGAAATGGCAAATGCACGATTTTTTCTAGATACTCAAAGCCGGTGATCGGCATTTGCGGCTTTTTGTTTTGCAGGTTGTATTCTTTGTAGCGGTGGCCAATGCCGCGCTCAATCACCTCGTCGTCCAGCGCCAGCACAAAGGCGAAGCTGTCGACGTTGAACACGGTTTTGATGAGTTCAAGAGTTTGCACGGCTTTTTCGGGCAGGCAGCGGTCTAGGTCGTCTACGAACACCACGAAGTCGATGCGGAAATTGCCTTTGAAAGCGTTGTTTTTGAACAGCGGATCGTTTTGCTTGGGGCGGGTGATTTGCTCTAGCGTTTTGTGGATTTCATAGAAACTGCGGCCATTGTCTTGGTGTTGGAAGTTTTCAGGGCTGGGTTGTGAGCCTGAGTTTTTATCAACTGTAGTTCTTAGGTATTTGGCCAATGCGCCAGCGCCCCACAATCCTGCCCGACCAACAAGTGGAATCGCAGTATCAAGGGCGTAGGCCGTTACCAATAAGCAATCGCTGATCGCCGCCACCGCTGTATCCATGTGTTTTTTGATCGCTTCGGGCATTACTGCCCCTGCTTTATCCCACCAAGTCTGCGCGGTCTCCAGCTCCGCCTTGAGCGCTGCCAATATATGCAGCAGCATGGGCACATGCAAATGCGGTTCGTGCTCGTATTTCCATGGCTGAAAATTCACGGGCACCGTGAGGCCATAACAATTGGGGCCGTCTAGCTTGCGCCAGCCTAGGCGTGTGTCGGCATGCTCGCGGGCGTGGGTTTCTATCAGCTTGAGCAAATACGATTTACCCGCACCCCACTCCCCAAACAGCCCAACCACCAGCGGATCATCGCCTAGGTCGTCTTTGTCTAGCGCACGGGCGATGCGCGCCCACAGGGTTTGGGCATACACGTCGTAGCCCAGTGCGTCGCTGGCTTTTGGGTTCTCTACTTTGTTTGTCTGTGCATCGCGATTTGCCATAGCCCTGCGCCAGTATCAAACTGCCAAGGCGTTACCTGCGCTGCGTTTTCGCTTTACAGACAGTCGCACGGTTTGCTCTGTGAGCTTAAGCAGGCCTCGTAGCGCCTCGTTCACAGCTTCTGAAGACGGAAACGCCTTGGCTAAGCTGGGCTCTAGCAGCACAACCGATGTGCCTTTGGCCGCTTCTTTATGAAACTGGCCACGTTGCATTTTGGAAAAATCACTGCGCTTGTATTCAGCGCGCATTTCAGGCTCAATTTTCTTCATACATTTTCCTTTCAACTTTGGTCATGCGCCGCGCGCTGATGATTCGAATACATTCTGCCCTATGGGTGTGGAATACAGCCAAAGGCCGCCCCAAACTTGAATACCCAAAGCTAACAAAACGCGATTCGCTCAGCGAATGGTCGGGATCTTTGCCACTCAAGGCTAAGACATCCAAGAAAACGCTGGCCGCTTCATCAAAAGACACAGCATGTTTCTTGAGGTTAGCTGCGGCCTTCGCATCGTCCCATTCGTATTGCATCATGCAGCCAAGCTTACATCAGTTTTGCTTAGCCCCACACCACCGAGCGCATGGCAATGGCTGCGCCCGTAAAGTCGGTATTGAACATGCGCGCCTGTTCGCCTTTGTGCACAGCGCCTGCAGCATACAAAAGCGGTAGGTAGTGCTCAAACGTGGGGTGGGCGTTGGCCGCTAGGCTGCCTAGTTTTTGAAAATTGGCCAGTGCGGCGAGGTTGCCGCTGGCGATGTGCTCGGCCGTGATGGCATCGAACTCTTGGGCCCAGTCGAAGGCTTGGGCTGCGGGGGCGTCGAATCGGGCGGCGCGCAGGTTGTGCACCACGTTGCCGCTGCCTACTATGAGCACGCCGCGCTCGCGCAGCTTGGCTAGCGCTTGGCCTAGGGCGTAGTGCTCGGCGGCTGGGCGGTTGTAGTCCATGCTCAGCTGCATGACGGGAATATCTGCTAGAGGAAACATGGGCTTGAGGATGGACCAAGTGCCGTGGTCTAAGCCCCAGCTTTGGTCTAGGCCAATGGCCTTGTCAGAACCCGGCGGCGCGGCGGGGCGCAAATAATGGCCAATCTCGCGGGCGGCAGCTGGTGCGCCGGGGGTGGGGTATTGCTGGGCAAACAGCTCTTGGGGGAAGCCGCCAAAGTCGTGAATCGTCTTGGGCTGCTCCATGGCCGTGAGATGCCAGCCGCGTGTGAGCCAATGGGCGCTGATGCACAGAATGAGTTGGGGCTTTTCGTGCTGCGCCAATAGCTCAGCGCCCAGCTTTTGCCAACTTCTGCGGTAGGCGTTGTCCTCAATCGCGTTCATGGGGCTGCCATGGCCTATGAACAGGACAGGCAGCGGGGCGCTGGGTTTGAGGTGGTTAAAGGCGCTGGAATTGGAAGTCATAGGCATTAAAAAAGCCGCGCTAGTGGCTAGGGCGGCTCTTCTATTCATGTGCAAGGGGAACAAGTAGCGCGAAGGACGCGAAGGTTACGCGAAAGGCGCTAAAAAATACCAAAAAGGATTTTTTAGCGTCGCTGGGTTCACGCTTTTCGCTGCGCTTTATGCGTTTTTTGCGCTACCAAAATAGCTTAAGCGTAGTTGGCTTGGGCGAACTCCCAATTCACCAAATTCGCCAAGAAGGACTCAACAAATTTAGGGCGCATGTTGCGGTAGTCGATGTAGTAGGCGTGCTCCCACACGTCTACTGTGAGCAGGGCTTTGTCGGCGGTGGTGAGCGGTGTGCCAGCGGCGCCAGTGTTCACAATGTCCACTGAGCCGTCGGCTTTTTTCACCAGCCATGTCCAGCCAGAGCCAAAATTGCCTACAGCGCTTTTCACGAAGGCTTCTTTAAAAGCTGCGTATGAACCAAATTTGGCGTTGATGGCCGCAGCCAGCGCGCCCGATGGCTCGCCGCCGCCTTGGGGCTTCATGCAGCTCCAGAAAAACGTGTGGTTCCAAATCTGCGCGCTGTTGTTGTAAATGCCGCCGCTGGATGTTTTAATGATGTCTTCGAGCGACTTGGCTTCAAACTCTGTGCCTTTTTGCAGGTTATTCAGGTTAACCACATAGGCATTGTGGTGCTTGCCGTGGTGAAACTCCAAGGTTTCTTGGGAATAATGCGGCGCAAGCGCGTCGATGGCGTAGGGCAATGATGGGAGGGTATGTTCCATGGCGGTTTCCTTGGGGGTTGGCTTAAAAGATTGATTGTAAGAAGTTTATGGGGAGAATGCTGGCTGGAGATTTAAGACAGTGGGTTTGGTAAGTAATTCTCTACACGCTAAGTTCATCGTATCGGCATGGCCTAGTAGTGGTAGCGCAGTTTTAAAATTTGCAGTGTATTACCCGCCACGCGGTAGACCATGCGGTGTTCCTGTGTGATACGGCGCGACCAACAGCCTACTAAATCATGTTTGAGAGACTCTGGCTTGCCAGTGCCCTCAAATGGAGTGCGCAGGACTTCTTTGATTAAAGCATTGACACGTTTGAGGGTGGCTTTGTCTGTGCTTTGCCAATACACATAATCGTCCCACCCATCGGCATCAAAAGCCAGCGAGAGCATGTGCTTAATCTACCAAGTCAGACACACTGCGCTCCAGCATTTGCCCTGCTTTGAGACGTTCAAGCGATGCCAGCAAGCGGCGCGCATTCTCGGGGGAGCGCAGCAAATAATTGGTTTCTTCCCACGCAGAAAAATCATCCATGCTCATCAGCACAGCAGGTTTGCCACGCTGGCGTGTGATCAGCATGGGGGCATGGTCTTCGTTCACACGGTCGAGCATGGCTGCAAAATTAGAACGTGCTTCGGTGTAGGTGACTGCGTGCATAGTGTGTGCTGGGTTTATTTACGTACCATACATTGTACGTTTAAACTCTTAAAAATGCTAATTAACCGTCAAATCCAGCGCCCCATCGGCCAAACTCGCCCGCAGCCGCTGGCCCGCCTGCACCTGCGCGGCGCTGCTTAGCACTTGGCCTGCCTCGGTGCTGAGCATGGCGTAGCCGCGCTTGAGCACGTGCTGGGGGTCTAAGAGCTCTAGGGATTTGGCGCTGCGCTCTAGGCGCTGGCGGTGCTGGGCTAGGTTTGCCGCCACATTTTGAGGAAAATTGGTTGAATGCCGGCGTAATATGGTCTTTTCTTGCTCGCATTTTGTGAGTGCGGCGTAGCGCAGGCGGCCTGCCAATTGCTCTACGTGCATGCGCTGCTTGGCCAGCGCGCCGCTGGGGCGGCCTAGGCGCTGCGCGGCTTGGTCTAGGCGCTGGGATTGGGCATCGAGCTGGTCGTGCAGTGCATCGGCAAGGCGCTCTTGCATGATGCCCAGCGCAGAAGCCCAAGTGGCCTGCTCAGCGCTGCACAGCTCGGCGGCGGCGGTGGGCGTGGGGGCGCGCAGATCGGCGCAAAAGTCAGCAATAGAAAAGTCAGTTTCATGCCCCACGCCGCTGATGATGGGCACGGGGCTTTGCACGATCAATCGAGCCAATTGCTCGTCGTTAAAAGCCCACAGGTCTTCCATAGAGCCGCCGCCGCGTACCAGCAAGATCACGTCAATGGGGGGGCTGATGGCGTGACCGATCAGGTCTTGTTCAGGGGTATTTTGAGGTTTTTCAGCCCAATGTCGGCGTGATATGGTGATAGTTTGGTATAAATTCGATAGCGCAGCGCACAGCTGCTCGGGCGCGCCTGCGCCCTGCACCGCCGCTGGTGCAATCACCACAGGGATATGCGGCACCCGCCTTTGCAGGGCGCTCACCACATCGTGCAAAGCCGCTGCGCCCAACGAGGTAACCACACCGATGGCGCGCGGCATGAGCGGCAAAGCGCGCTTCCTGTCCTGCGCAAACAGGCCCTCAGACTCCAGCTTGGCTTTGAGCTGCACAAACTGCTCAAACAGCGCGCCCTGCCCAGCCTGGCGCATGGATTCGGCCACCAGCTGCAAATCGCCGCGCTGCTCATACACCCCTAAGCGCCCGCGCACCTCCACCAATTGGCCGTCGCGCGGATTAAAGTTGAGCAAGCCAGCGGCGCGGCGAAACATGGCGCAGCGAATGGATCCGCTGGCGTCTTTGAGCGAAAAATAGCAGTGGCCGCTGCTGGCGCGGCTCCAGCCAGTGATTTCGCCGCGCACCGTGACGGGGTTAAAGCGCGCATCCAGCGCGTCAGCCACAGCGCGGCACAGCGCGCCCACGCCCCACACGCGGGCTGTGGCGGGGCTGCTTACTTGGGGGCTGCCCAGCGCAAAATCTGGCCCATTCAAAAAAGGATCACTCGTCATGGCTTGGTCATTGGGGCAATTGAAGGGGGTGGGGCAGTCAGGGCAGGCAAAGAGTTGAGAACATGGTGCAATTGCGCCCTTCTTGCATCAAATTTGCTGCGCATGCATGGCCCAAGATAAGCCATAATTGCCTGCAATCAGGAGATTCACAATTGTTATCCATCATACTAGCGGCTGGCTGGCCCATTTACCCTTTAATTTTGTGTTCTGTAGTGGCTATGGCGCTCATCATTGAGCGCTTCATTGCCCTTAAAACAGCCAAAATTGCCCCACCCAAGCTGCTTGACGAGGCGCTGGCCGTCTCGCGCAACGGCCTGCCCACGCCCGATGTGGTGACCCAGCTGGAGGCCAATTCGGCGCTGGGCGAAGTGCTGGCCAGTGGCATGCGTGCGCTCAACTCCAACCCGCGCATCTCTGAGGACGACTTGCGCAGCGCCGTAGAAGGCACTGGCCGGGCCGTGGCGCACCGCTTAGAGAAATACCTCTCTGCTATTGCCACCATAGCATCGGCTGCGCCTCTGCTGGGCTTGTTTGGCACGGTGGTGGGCATGATTGAGATTTTTGGGTCGCAGGGCACGGCTGGCGCTGCGGGTGGTGCTGTGGGCACAGGCAATCCCGCTCAGCTGGCGCACGGCATTTCAATAGCGCTGTACAACACCGCTTTTGGCCTGATGGTGGCCATACCCTCGCTGATTTTTTGGCGTTATTTCAGGGCGCGGGTCGATGGCTTTTTGCTCACACTGGAGCTATCTAGCGAACGCTTGGTGCGCCATCTCAACACCTTAAGAAAGTAAGCCATGAACTTTCGCACCAGGGCCCGTGAGGAGCCCGAAATCAACCTGATTCCCTTCATTGACGTGCTCTTGGTGGTGTTGATTTTCCTCATGTTATCAACCACTTACAGCAAATTTACCGAAATGCAGCTGAAATTACCGGTGGCTGACACCGATGCCCAGCGCGACTACCCGCGCGAGGTGATTGTGTCGGTGTCGTCCGACGGCCGCTACGTGGTGAACAAAACCGCCGTGGAAGGCCGCGCCGTGGATCGCATAGCCAGCGCGCTGGGCGAAGCGGCCGCGCTCACCGGCAATGGCGGCAAAGACGCTGTGGTCATCATCAGCGCCGACGCTCTTGCGCCCCACCAGTCGGTCATCAGCGTGATGGAGGCGGCGCGGCGCGCAGGCCTGAACCAAATCACCTTTGCCACACAAAACTCGGCCTCGTCGTCTGCCAAGTAAGCTTTAAGCATATTTTTAAGGTTTTTAAGCCCAATGTCAGCGTCATATGGTCAAAGTGCGCTCTGATTTTGAGAGCGAATTAAGCGCTGCTTGGCTCAGAAAAGGCTGGGTGTCTTGGGCCGTTTGGGATATTTCGGTACTCTACAAATGGCTGGTTTTGCTGCGCCGCTGGCTCTACGTGCGCGGATTTTTCAAGTCTTATAAACTGGCCGTGCCTGTGGTGGTGGTAGGCAATGTGATAGCTGGCGGCGCTGGCAAAACGCCTACTGTGATCGGCATCGCCCAGCATTTGCAAGCCAAGGGCTGGTGCGTAGGCGTGGTCTCGCGCGGCTATGGCAGGCAAACCGCGCCTACGCTTGGCAGCAGCACTGCAAACCATAAACTGGCTAAAAATACAGCCCTAGAAGTGCTGCCCAGCAGCAGCCCCAGCGAGGTGGGCGACGAAGCCCTGCTGATCGCCCGCACCCTGCACGCTCCCGTATTCGTAGCAAACAATCGCCATTTGGCGGCGACATCTTTGCTAAATATCCATAAAAACGTGAATATCATCCTTTGTGACGACGGCTTGCAGCATCTGGCGCTGCAGCGCGACGTGGAGGTGGTGGTGTTTGACGACCGAGGCGTGGGCAACGGCTGGACCCTGCCCGCAGGCCCGCTGCGCGAGCCTTGGCCACGGCGCGACACATCCAAGCAAATCGTGCTCAACACGGGCGCTGCGCCTCGGGTAGACGGCTTCAAAGCCCAGCGCCGCTTGGCCGATGATGCCCTGCGCCAAGACGGCAGCCGCCTGCCCTTGGCCAGCTTGCTGGGCAAACCCATCCACGCGCTGGCAGGCATTGCCCAGCCAGAGGCGTTTTTTGGCATGCTGCGCCAGCAGCTTGGCGCGCATGGCCTCACGCTAGCCCACACCCAATCGCTCCCTGATCACTATGATTTTAAGAGCTACATAGCACCACTTGACGCTGACATCTGGCAATTATGCACAGAAAAAGACGCTGACAAGCTGTGGCTGCACTGCCCGCATGCCCTAGCCCTGCCACTGCGGCAAACCATTGAGCCTGCCATGCTTGAGGCGCTCGATGCGCGCTTGGCGCAGTGGCAGACGCACTGAACGGGCTTTGCGCCAGCGCAGGCGCTCTAGCGCTTGATCTGTTCATTTAACCAGCCAGCCAGTCGACAGCGTCCATACAGCTGTGGCAATCATCAGGCATCCTACCGTGCGAGCCACCGCTTTTTGGTTGCTTTCACTGTGGCGCAGCCAGCCGCGAAACCGCACAGCGGTAAGCACGACCGCGCCGTAAATTGCAATTTGTGCTAGCGCGCCCAGCAGCCACAAAATGATCGACTGCGCCACCAGCGAACCGTAATGGGGCTTGAGGAATTGCGGAAACACAGCAATCATGAAAACATAAGCTTTGGGGTTTAGCAAACACGTGGTCATGCCCCGTGCAAAAGTGCGCCATGCGCCCAAGCGCGGGTGCTCACCCAGCTCGCCCAGTGCACCGGGCGAGCGCATCATGGCGTAACCCATCCAAGCCACATACAGTGCGCCCGCTAGCAGTAAGGCATTGAATCCTAGGGGCGAGACTTGCAGCAAAAGTCCAATACCCAGCGCACTGATGAGCACATGCGCCGCCCCGCCCGCCACGCTGCCCGCCACCGCAGCAAAACCAGCGCCGCGCCCATTGACCAAACTGCTGCTCAGCGCATACGCCATCTCCATGCCGGGCACCGCGATGATGCCTGCAACGAGAACAAAGTACAGCCAATAATGGCTGGTGTGGGTGATGTGAAGCCATTCCATGGTGTCAAACTCCCTTGTCGCTCACGCGTGCACAGCAGCACGCATGGTCAAACAAATCGATGCGCACATCTGGCTTATGGAGACGCAGGGTGTATCGCCGAAGCACAAAAACCTCGAGCTGTGAAGTGTCGGTTAAAGGGGGGTTCATTTGGAGTCCAGTGCTGTGATGGTGTTAAAACCTAAGAATAATTCACAATACACGACACTGCATGTCATGTATTTAAAATAAACTTAAGCTTATGCAAGCCAGCCGCCTTTTGTCCATCATGATGCTGCTGCAAGCGCGTGGGCGCATGTCGGCTACAGCGCTGGCGCAGACGCTGGAAGTCTCAAACCGCACCATCCTGCGCGATGTGGATGCGCTGTCTGCAGCCGGTGTACCAATTTGGGGAGACCGAGGGCGCAGCGGCGGTTTTCAGCTCAAAGAGGGCTGGAGCACCCAACTGACTGGCCTGACCGAGCCCGAGGTGCAGGCGCTGTTTCTGGCGGGCTTGCCCAGTGCAGCCACCGAGCTGGGTTTGGGCGCGGCCGCTGCATCAGCCCGCCTGAAAATTGTGGCCGCCCTGCCCAGCCAGTGGCGCGAACAAGCCAGCCATGTGGCCAGCCGTTTGCATATTGACCCAGTGGATTGGTACCGCAGCGCCGAGACGCCTCTGGCCTTGCAAGAAGTGGCCAGTGCGGTGTGGCGCAGTGTGCGCATTCATATTGACTACGAAAGCTGGAGCGGCAACTCGCAGCGCGAGGTTGAGCCTTGGGGCTTGGTTTTGAAAGCGGGGGCTTGGTATCTGGTGGCCAAGCCTGTGGACAAAGCAGAGGCACTCACGTTTCGGTTGGCCAATATTCAAGCCCTGCGCAGCACGCCAAAGCAGTTCAAGCGCCCCAAGCGCTTTGATTTGGCAGCACACTGGCAAGCCTCTACCCAGCGCTTTGAAGCCCAGTTGTACAAACTCAGCGCCCGCATTGCAGCTTCGCCCCGCGCGCAGGCATGGCTGGCCAATGGCCGCGTCAAGGCGCTTGCGCTGCCAGACCAAGGGAGCGCAGAAACACCCGCAGCGCATATTCCAGCCGATTGGAAGCAGGTTTTGCTGCCTATAGAGTCGCTAGAGCACGGTGTGCGCCAGCTATTGGGATTGGGTGCCGAGGTGAAACTGCTAGAACCTGCAGCATTACAAGCCGCCTTTCACCGAGAGCTATTGCGACTGAATGCTTTGTATCCATGCAATTAAAAGCCCCGCTGCGCGCAGGGTGATCACTTCGCTACAAACTGTGCCGGATCGTAGAAAAAAGTCTCTTGCGCAATTTGCTCGTTGCCATTAGCGTCAGTTTCCCAGCGCTGGTAGGCCAGCTCTTCGATGCGACTATTTCGCCCATCAAGCCATTCAAACTCAAACACCCAGCGGATCACGACGTGATGGCCGTTGACGAAGATGGGTTGCACGCAGGTGGATTTGACATTTTTCACACGCGCTAGCGTGGCGCGCTCTTTGGCCGCCAAGACGTCTCTACCCTGCCTTGGCGCAGACATGTTTTCTTGCATGCTCGCCTGCGGTGTGTAGAACTCTTCAATCGCCTCTGCATGCGCGCCCTCGACTACGCGGGCGATGAATTGGTCTATGGTTTTTTGGGTTGGCATAGATTTTTTCCTTGTATTTAAAGACTAGTTTTGTGAGGGCGATGGCCTTGCTCTATCCACTGCGCGTAGACCTCGGTATGATTGCGTTTTTGCCACACAACATTGCGTACCACCCTATGGACACCAAACTCCTAGAGCTCCTCGTCTGCCCCGTCACCAAAGGCCCGCTCACCTACCACCGCGCAGCCCAGGAGTTGGTCAGCCGCAGCGCGCGCTTGGCCTACCCTGTGCGCGATGGCATTCCCATCTTGCTAGAAAACGAGGCGCGCACGCTCACTGATGACGAGATTGACGCGCTGCATGCGTCCAAGGCAGCCAAGTCTTCGCAATCCGCCGATTTGGGCTAAACCCTCGCACAGCACAGCACACACTCCATGGCTTTTACCGTCCTCATCCCCGCCCGCTTGGCTTCTACCCGCCTGCCTAACAAGCCTCTTGCCGATATTGCTGGCCTGCCCATGGTGGTGCGGGTGGCGCTACAGGCCGCAAAATCGGGTGCCAGCCGTGTCGTCGTGGCCTGCGACAGCCCTGAGATCATGGCCATTTGCGCCCAGCACGGCATAGAAGCCGTGCTCACCCGCGCCGACCACGCCAGCGGCAGCGACCGCTTGGCCCAGGCCTGTGAACTGCTGCAACTGCAAGACCACGAGATAGTGGTAAATGTGCAGGGCGACGAGCCGATGATCGACCCGCTGCTCATAGACGCAGTCGCTTATTTATTGATAAAAAACCTTGATGTCAGCGTCAGCACGTCATGTCACGCTATTGAAAATGAAGCAGACCTGACTAACCCGAATGTGGTGAAATGCGTGACCGACAAGTTTGGCATGGCTCTGTATTTCAGCCGCAGCCCCATCCCGTTTGCGCGCAACGCCATGGCCCAAAAGCCGCTGCGCCATATTGGCATTTACGGCTACCGCGTAGGCTTTTTGCGGACTTTTCCCACGTTGGCGCAAGCACCCATAGAGTTGGCCGAGTCGCTGGAGCAGCTGCGCGTGCTCTGGCATGGCGAGCGCATTGCGGTGCATATTGCAGACAAAGCACCGGGGATTGGCGTGGACACACCCGAGGATTTAGCCCGCGTGCGGGCGCTTGTGGGCTAAACCACGGCAGCACACAGCACGGCAAAGCCACAAAGCAGCGACAAAAGCGCTTGCGCTGTCAGCCCCAAAGTGGGGCAAGCATGCTATCCTCTACGGCTTGACATTCGCAGCGGCGGCCAAGCTGCTGCTGCCTGAGACAACCGTATTTTTGAACCCTTTCGAGGACACCCATGAGACTGATTTTGTTAGGCGCTCCCGGCGCAGGCAAGGGCACCCAAGCCACCTTCATCTGCCAGCAATACGGCATTCCCCAAATCTCCACCGGCGACATGCTGCGCGCCGCCGTCAAGGCAGGTACCGCCATGGGCATCGCTGCCAAAAAAGTTATGGATTCTGGCGCTTTGGTATCAGACGACACCATCATTGGCCTAGTGAAAGAGCGCATTGCGCAGGCTGACTGCGCCCAAGGCTTTTTGTTTGACGGCTTCCCCCGTACCATTGCGCAGGCCGATGCCATGAAGGCAGCAGGTGTGAAGCTGGACTATGTGCTGGAAATTGACGTGCCCTTTGAGGCCATCATCGAGCGCATGAGCGGGCGCAGAAGCCACCCTGCCTCAGGGCG
This sequence comes from Polaromonas sp., assembly GCA_043728315.1. Classification (GTDB taxonomy): domain Bacteria; phylum Pseudomonadota; class Gammaproteobacteria; order Burkholderiales; family Burkholderiaceae_C; genus JAAFIP01. The sequence goes on from JAYTMT010000181.1 coordinate 20,251, forward strand.
CACTTACCATGTCAAGTTCAATCCGCCAGCAGTGGCGGGGCTGGACGACGTGACAGGCGAGCCACTGGTGCAGCGCGAAGACGACAAAGCCGAAACCGTGCAAAAACGCCTGGACGTGTACAGCGCCCAAACCCGCCCGCTGGTGGACTATTATGGCAACTGGGCCAAGTCAGACGCTGCTGTGGCCCCTAAATACCGCGCCATTAGCGGTACTGGCAATGTCGATGAAATCACGGCACGCGCGTTTGCAGCACTCAAAAGCTAAAACCTGAATACTCCCCGCATAAAACGGCCTCCCACGAGGCCGTTTTGCATGGACCCAACCGCAGGCCAGGCGCACTTGGATACCTCAGCGGTATTGCATGCCCTCCCATGTTTATGGGATTGACAAGATCTGACTGATGCTTAAAAATAGTTTTACTACTACCACAGGAGCAAACATGAACCCCCTCAATCCCTTTATCCACATCGTTGCCGTGTCAGCACTGGCTTTTGGCTTACCTGCTCTGGCGCAAACTGCGCCTGCTGCCAAACAAGAGGCCGTGGCCATCAAGATGGGCGACACGTGGACGTTTAGCCATAAAAACTATTTGGAGGCCAACAAATCGCAAGAGGTGAAAGTATCGGTGGTGTCAGTGGCGGCGGACCGCTGGGCGGGAAAATCTGTGGGCACGGTGACCGGCGAGTCTGAGTTTGAGCGCGGCCATGACTGGCGCGTGCTGTCCATTACTACGGGAGGTAACAAGCGCGAGTTCAAACCTGCCTATTTGGAGTTTGGCTTCCCTCTAGAGCTGGGCAAAAGCTTCAAAGGCGAGAGCACATTCCCGTTTGCCCAAGGCGGCATGGTCACCAATAAATACGACAGCCGCATTGTGGCTATGGAAAAAATCACCGTGGGCGGTGTGGCGCTGGACACATGGGTGATTGAGACAACAGGCTGGTGGCAGCTGGGCAGCAACGGTGGCCGCCTGACCAACAAAGCATGGTATTCGCCTGCAGCGCGCAGCATGGTGAAAGTGGAGTTCAAGCGCTGGACTCCGAACGCCCGCTTAGACGACTCCACTCTCACTGAACTAACCAGCTTCAAGCTGGCCGATTGATTGATCGACTAATTACTCTACTAATCGGCCAGCAAATGCCCAATCAACGCCCCGCCGTGGTGTAGAGCTCGCGCAGAGGCACGATGCGGCCATGCAAAGGCAAGATGCGCTCTACCGCGAGTTTATTGGCTTCAATATTGGCTATCAGATTAAGGTGATTGGCGTTGGGCACGGCCAGTGGCGGGGCATTGGGCGCTGATGGGGTGTATGCGTCGGCCTCGATCAGCAGCTTTTCTGCTGGCAAATACACCATTAAAAAGCCGTTGGCGTGCACGCTGCCAGCGATTTGGCTGACCTCCACGCTGCGCACGCCGTCGGTGAAAACGCGCTTGCCGTCTACGGCCTCCACCTTGACCGCAGCGCCCGATTTGGCCAGCGCGTCGGGGGCTATGCGGTTGGAATTGCCTAGCACGCGGGTGTAAAAAGCGGCTGCGTTGGCACTGGTAACCAGGGCAGCGCCATCGGCAATCGCTGTGCGCAGGCCGCCCGCGTGGTCAAAATGGTGGTGGGAGTTCACCACCAAGCGTATCGGTTTGCCCGGAATCACGCGTTTAACCTCGGCCAGTACAGCGCTGGCGCGTGCGTCATAGAGCGGGCTTTCTACCAGTATGACGTGGTCTTTCATCTCAATGGCTACGCTGTTGTGCGAGCCGCCTGCTATGAACCACACGCCCTCGGCCGCTTTTTCGGCCACGGCCCGCTCCTGCGCGGCGGCCACCAGTGGCGGCACGCTGATGCCAGCGGCTTGGTTCACCTGCACCTCGCCCACGTTCAGGTCAAACACAGGGTAGCCGCCTTGGCTTTGGCGGATGCGGCTGGGAAACTGCACGCCGCTGTGCGCTTGGTAGCCGCTGTATTCGGTGACGGCCTCGGTGTCGCCCATCACGGCATTGGGCAGCTTGGATTCCACGCGCTCTACCAAGCCTTGGGCGTTGACAAAAGCTGTAGCTTGCATGCGGCCGGGCATGCTGAAACTCAGTGCCGTGTATGCCACTCCCCCTACGCTGCGCGCGCTGGCGCTGGCCTTGTAAGCCGCAGCCGCTTTGAGCACGCCGTGGGGCGATGTCCACAAATCATGCACGCGCTGGGCAGTTGCCACGGGCGATGCCACAGGAGCGGGGCCCGCCATGTTCCACGCAAAATCACCCATGAGCATGGCCACGCTGCGCTGCTCGCCTGTGCCCATGAGCGGCACCGCCCCGCCGCCATTGGGCTCAGCGCGGCTAATGGCCATGTCTTGGCGCATGGCGGCGTTGTCATAGTCGTGCATGCGGGTGAGGTTGCTCACGGTCACTGCAGGCCAAGCCATGCCGGGCACGTAAGCTTGGCCAAATATGCCGCCCGTGCCACTGGCCGAGTAGCGCAGGGTTTTAAGCCCCGCGCCACCCATAGCGCGCTCGGCGTTTTGCAGGGCTGCCGCCGCGTCCAGCGGGGCGGGGGTGCTGGCACACGATGCCACTAACAAAGCGGCAGATGCGACGGATGCAGCGAGAAATAAAGATCGCTTCATGGGATTGTCTCCATTGATTTGAGTTGGAACTAGCTTGGATGCTTTGGCGAGCTGAAAGTTCCGTGGATGAAGCTAGCTACGGCCAGCCAGATCGCAGGTAATCTGCACCTGGGCCCCTGCAATCCACGCTTGCCATGGTCTGTGTCAAGTCCAGCCCGCCCATGGTGCTGACGCATTCACATATACCAGTGCTTATTTTTGTATAAACCCGCCAATATCAGCGTAATATGGTCATAGTTTGCTATTTATTTAAAAGCATATCGGTCACATACTCGCCAATAGCCATGCTGCTGGTTAGCCCCGGTGACTCTATGCCAAAGAGGTTCACCAAGCCTTTCAAGCCATGCAAGGCGGGCCCGTCTATGCGAAAGTCGGGCGCGCGTTGGCCAGGACCGTAGATTTTGGGGCGCACGCCGCTGTAGCTGGGCTGCAATGCGCCGTCTGGCAGGGCTGGCCAATAGCGGCGCACGGCGGCGTAAAAACCATCCGCGCGGCGCGGGTCAACGGCGTAGTCAATCTCATCGGGAGTAGCAGCGCTTAGCCACTCTAAGTCGGGGCCAAATTTGGCCTGCCCGCCCAGATCAAGCGTGATGTGCACACCCAGCCACGCATCGTCTGGCGCGGGGTAAATCAACTGGGAGAATGGCGATTTGCCTGCCAAACTGTAGTAGCTGCCCTTAGCGAAAAACTCTTGGGGAATATGCTGCGCCGCCAAGCCTTGCATGCACCGCGCCAGCGCACAGGCGTGCAAGCTGGCCGCGTTCACCAGCATATTAGCCTGCAACTCCGAAACTACATTATCAATAGCACTGTATGACCGTATGACGCTGACATTGGCATTATTTTCTGTAAAAAATTCAATTTCACGCACCTCAGAGCCCAGCGCCACTATGCCGCCCGCGTTTTCCAGATCGCCCTGCAAACTGAGCATGAGCGCGTGGCTGTCGACAATGCCCGTGCTGGGGGACGACAGCGCTGCCGTGCAAAACAATTGGGGCTCTAGCGCAGTAGCTTCTTGGGCGCTCAGCCAAGTCACCGGCACGCCATTGGCTTGTGCAGTGCGCTGCATATTGCGCAAGGCCGCGTGTTGCGATTCGTCAGTAGCCACAATGAGCTTGCCGCAGGCTAATGCGCCAATGCCGCGCTGTGCCGCGTAGGCATAGAGCAGCTCTTTGCCGCGCACACAGAGCTGGGCTTTGAGCGAATCGGGGGTGTAATACAGCCCGCCGTGCACCACCTCGCTGTTGCGCGAGCTCACGCCTTGGCCAATGGCTTGCTCCTTTTCTAATACCAGCACCTCACGCCCAGTAAGGGCTAGCGCGCGGGCCACCGCCAAGCCCACCACGCCCGCGCCGATTACAACCACATCTACTTTGTCCATCACACTTGCTCAAAACCGTCTAACACGTTCACGGCATTCACACCCAAATCAGCCGCCGCATAACCGCCCTCCAATACAAAAATCGTGGGCAGCCCCAGCTTGGCCAAGCGCTGCCCCAGCTTAGAAAAATCACTCTGCGTGAGCTTGAAAGTGGAAATAGGATCGCCCTCAAAAGTATCCAGCCCCAGCGACACCACCAGCGCGTCTGCACTGTGGCGTGTTGCGCGCAGGCAGGCGGCTTCTAGGGCTTCAAACCAGACAGCGGCGCTGCTGCGTGCGGGCAAGGGCAGATTCAGGTTAAAGCCCAGCCCTGCGCCCATGCCCTCTTCGTCTGCGTGGCCTAGGTAAAACGGGTATTCGGTGCGCGGGTCGCCATGCAGGCTCACAAAGAGTACATCGGCGCGCTCGTAGAAAATGCTTTGCGTGCCATTGCCGTGGTGGTAGTCCACATCGAGCACCGCCACGCGCGAGCAGCCCGAGTTGCGCAGCGCTTGCGCGGCCACGGCGGCGTTGTTTAAAAAGCAGTAGCCGCCCATAAAGTCTGCGCCGCAGTGGTGGCCGGGCGGGCGGGTGGCGCAAAACACGGCTTTTTCGCCCGACATGAGCGCCGCCGCCGCGCTGGCTGCTGCGTCGGCCCCCGCTTTGGCTGCAGCCCAAGTGCCCGCCACCATGGGCGAGCCGTTGTCCATCGCATACAAGCCCAGCTTGGCGGTGAAATTATCCGGCTCCACATCCGCACGCAGGCTGCGAATCGGCCACACCGAGGGGAAAGGCTGCACACCGGCATTAGCCGCATCCAGCGCCAGCCACTGTGCCCACGCCGTTTGCAAAAATACCAAATAGCGCGGCGTGTGGATTTGCGCCAGCACTGCACTACTGTCCACGTCGGGCAGGCGAATGGGGTGGCTACGCGCCGTGAGCGCCTCGTGCACAAAGGCAGCGCGGCTAGGGTTTTCGGAGCAGGCAACGCGCTGGCCTCTGAAGAATTCCTCAGCGGGGGCATGCGCGGCTTGCAAAGGTGAGTAGTAGGTGAGCATGCGGCTAGTTTAGCGCCCGCATTTTGCCAGCCACGCTGCTGATGGCGAAAAAAAAACGCCGCAATAAAATTGCAGCGCTTTTGAATGTTTGGGGGTGTATGTGGTGGGAGATACAAGTTTCGAACTTGTGACCCCTGCAGTGTGAATGCAGTGCTCTACCCCTGAGCTAATCTCCCGAAGCCCTCAATTATAGTATGAAAATCAGAGCCATTTGGGCTTTGGCGCATCTTGATTAGCCATACAGCCCCGCTATGCGGCAACTGTCTTGATTGGCGCGGTGAACCAGCTGGTAAGCCTGCTTGGGGCGTGCACGCTTGAGGCCAAAGAGTAAATTTGAAAAAATGCTGCTGCTGGTCTGCCCGATCAAGCTGTGTATGCTTCTTTGGGGATTGGGCAATGGGTGGTATTGGCCTTCAAAAACCGTGCCCACCACGGCAATATCTTTGAGGTGCTGGCTACCAAGGGCCATCGGGTCTTGTGCCAGCACGCACATATCGGCACGTTTGCCAGCACTCAGTGAGCCCACCTCATGGTCTAAACCCAAGCCCCAAGCCGCATCGATGGTGATGGCCTTGAGGGCTTGCATCAGGCTGAGGCGCTCGTTGGGCGCAACCACGTGGCCTTTAGCGGTTTGGCGCGTTGCGGCGCACCAAGCCAAAAACAAAGGCTCGCAAGGCGCCATTAAAAAATCCGAATGCAAGGATACCCGCGCACCCTCGCTGACCAAAGACTGGCTACGCGAGAGTTGCGCGGCGCGCTCAGGGCCCAAACCAAGCAGCGCGTAATCGTCAGCCAGTGCATGCACATAATAGGGGTTAAGCGATGCGTGCACGCCCAAAGCCGCCATGCGTTTGCTCTGCGCATTGGTGTGAAAGCCCACGTGGTGTAAGAGCGTGCGGTGATCAAATCTTGGCCGCCGCTCTTGGGCTTGGGCTATTGCCTGCAGCACCGCATCAACCCCCATGTCGCCGTTCACATGGATGTGGATTTGCCACGCATCGCCTGCGCTCTGGCCTTGCCCTGCCCCCCAAAACGTATCAATTCCAGAGCCCAAAACTTGCGGGGTCATGAGCCATTCGCCCTCGTGTCCATCGGTATAGCCCGGGGGGTTCATTTGCATCAATTGTGAAAACATCGCGCCATCGGCAAACAGTTTGATGGCTTTGCTGTACCAAACGCGCGAGCCCACGCTGCTATCGCCCCTGTCTATCCACGGCTGCATAGCGGCAATCGCTTTAGGAAAATCTATCGGTTCGTGCGACTGGCCTATGCCGCTTTTACCGCTCGCGCGGTTAGCAAAACTGCGGGCATCAAATACATTCACCACCCGGGTGGGGGCTTGCTGCGCTTGCACCACACGCTGCAAGGCGGCATCTTCAAACTCTGGCGAAATAGCACCAAACAGCATGTCAGCGCAAGTGGTAATGCCCCCCGAGTGCATCAGCGCAGCCACTTGTGCCAAGCCCTTGTCATACCACTGGGGGCGCATCAGGTAGGGCAAAATGCGCTCAATAGCCAGGGCTTGGCCAGTTTCAAAAAAATGCCCCCGCTCCCAATCGGTTTGGGCGCGAGAGCGCACCGTCGCTTCATCCAAGCCCAATTTAGCCAGGCCAGCGGTGTTGATATAACTTTCATGGAACGAGCGCTGAATCAGCATCACGGCGCGCTGTGGAAACAGCGCGTCCAGCGCAGGGCGGCTCATGTCGCCATGCAGCGTGCTTTGGTAGCCAAAGCTAATCAGCCAATCTTCGCCCTGTGTGTTTTGTGCGGCCTCCAGTAATCTGTTTTTATAGCCCGCAGCATCTAGCGCAGCGGGCACCACCGTTGCATCGGCCATGCGCCAAGCCTCGGGCGCTATGATTTGGCTGGGCAGCAAAATCGCGCCCAAAAAAGGATGGATGTGGTTGTCAATCAGCCCCGGCAGTACCGTGTGCTGGGCTAATCGGTCGTCAAACTCGATAGAAGAAAACAGGCCACGCCAAGGCTCGTAGCACGACGCATCCCCAACCGCCACCACGCGACCATTAGCCACCGCAATGTGCGTAGCCACTGGCAAAGATGCATCCAGTGTGTAGATGCGCTTGGCTTTGTAAACCGTTAGGACAGCGCCCACAGTGATTTACTGCGGCTGCAAATTGATGGATTTAGCCATGGCTTGGTAGTTTGCAACCTCTTGCTTGTAAAAAGCTTCGGCCTGTTCGGCGCTCATGGGGGCGACCATCGTGGCACCCGTTTGCTCAAATACCTTGCGGACTTCGTCCTTGGCTACGGTCGCCAAAGCGGCTTTGTTTAATATGGCCACGACGCTGTCTGGTACTTTGCTGCTTACATGTATGGCCGCCCACACGTCAAATACATAGCCCTCAAAGCCTTTCACCGAGGTCATGGTGGGCAATTTGGCCATTCGGGCTGATGGCGTAGCGCCCGTCACAGCAAGGCCCTTGAGGCTGCCACTGTCCACAAAACCGGGGAAAGTGGCTGCAATAGGGAAAAAAGCAAAATCAATTTGCCCACCCACCATATTGGTTATGCACTGCGGGAAGCCAGAGTACGGCGCATGGATGGTTTTAAAACCGCCGATTTGGGCAAAGCGCTCGGTCACCATGTGGTAATTGGAGCCAATGCCCGGCGTGCAATACGACAATGGTTTGTCTGCTTTTTTAGCAAGGGCAATCAACTCCTCAACCGTATTGGCCCCTAAGTCTTTGCGCGTTACCAGCATCAAACTGGTTTTGCCCAGTAAAGCCACCGTTTTTAAATCTTCAGGTTTGTATTTGACGCTGCTGTAGGCCATGGGCGTCAAAATCGTCTCAATGGGCGAAGATAAGAGCAGGGTGTAGCCATCGGGCGCAGCAGCAATCACCTTGGCCGTGCCCAGCGAACCGCCTACGCCTAGCAAGTTTTCCACCATGATGGGCTGGTTTAGTAGGGGTGACATCTCTTTAGACATCACCCTGGCAGAGAAATCACTGGCGCCACCCGCCGGATAAGCCACCACAATGGTCAAGGCTTTATTCGGAAAATTTTGCGCATGGCCGTGCAGCGCAAAAGCTCCGGCTAGCAAGCCAGCCACCAACCTGACCCAATACGTCGTCAACCAAGAATTGAAAAGCATATAAACCTTATGAAGTAAAACAGCTTTATGCTAATTGCAAAGCCGAAATACCTTACTAGGGCTTATGCTAATGCACTGGCTCTTCCTGCGGCCGCGCCCACACCGTTTTACCGCCGCTGGCTTTGTCCAGCTGTTTGATCACGCCCTCGTGCGCGGCCAGCTCGGTGTCGTTGGCGGGGAGCACCATCAGGTCTAAGCCCTCAAAGCTCACGCGCACCGTTTGCACTGCACTGGTGTGGGCATCGTTGTCGTCGCCCAGCAGCGCGTCTTGCCCGCGCGTCATGTTGATGTAGACATCGGCCAGCAGCTCGGCATCGAGCAACGCGCCGTGGAAGGTGCGGCCCGAGTTGTCCACCTCCAAGCGGTCACACAGCGCGTCCAGCCCGTTGCGTTTGCCCGGAAAAAGCTCCTTGGCCATCGCCAAGCTGTCCACCACCCTGCCCGTGATCGACTTGAAATCAGGCTTTTGCAAGCGCGCCAGCTCGGCGTTTAAAAAGCTGACATCAAACGGCGCGTTGTGAATAATCACCTCCGCCCCGCGCACAAAGTCTAAAAACTCCTCGGCAATTTGCGCAAATTTTGGTTTATCTGCCAAAAACTCGCTGCTGATCCCGTGCACCCGCAGCGCCTCTTCGTGGCTCTCGCGTTCGGGGTTGATATAAAAATGCTGGTTTTTGCCCGTGAGTTTGCGGTTAAACATCTCCACACAGGCAAGCTCTAAGATGCGGTCGCCGCCCGAGGCAGACAGACCCGTGGTTTCGGTATCAAGAAAAATTTGGCGCATAGCAGCATTATCCACTGTGTGCATGGGCGGCTGGCGGCTGTTTTAGGCAGCTTTTGCGCGACAGCTTTGCAATCGGTAAGCCTAGGAGTTTGCCGCATATACTCGCTGCCATGTCCAACACACCAAATTCCACGGCTCATCCCAACACGGCCCGTTTCGTCACAGGCTCGCTGCGCCGCCATGTCATGGTGATGGCGGGCACGGGCGCGGTCGGGCTGGTGGCAATATTTGCGGTGGATTTGATCAGTTTGCTGTATATCTCCATGCTGGGTGACCCTGCCATGACGGCTGCCGTGGGCTTTGCAGGCGTGGTGTTTGCATTTCATATTGCCATTTTTATTGGCTTGTTGATTGGCATCTCGGCTACCGTGTCGCGCGCCATTGGGGCGCAGCGCATGCAAGATGCGCGCAGTTTGGCTACCTCTAGCCTGCTCATTTGCGCCGTGCTTTCGCTGCTCATGGCTTTGCTTACTTTGATTTTTTTAGAATCCATTTTGTTCCAGCTTGGCGCGCGCGATCAGGTGCTGGCTCTGGCGCAGCGCTTTTTAAATATCACCCTGCCCTCCACCGTTTTGCTCAGCATTGGCATGGCCTGCTCCGCCCTGCTGCGCTCAGTGGGCGATGCGCGGCGCGCCATGATGGTGACCCTGCTGCCTGCGCTGGTGATTGCAGTGCTCGATCCCGTGTTTATCTTTTGGCTAGGGCTGGGATTGGATGGCGCGGCCATTGTGCTGGTGATGGCGCGCGTGGTGCTCGCTGGCGTGGGCTTGCATGGCGCGTGGCGGGTGCACAAGCTGCTAGCGCCTGTGCGCCACGCCAAGCTGGGCCGCGATGCCCGCACGCTGTTCACCGTGGCAGGGCCAGCAGTGCTGACCAATTTGGCCACACCCGTGGGCGCCGCTTTTGTGACGCACAGCATCGCGCAATTTGGCGCATCGGCGGTGGCGGGCGTGGCCACCATGGAGCGCTTAATTCCAGTGGCCTTTGGCCTGCTGTATTCGCTCAGCGGTGCGGTGGGCCCGGTGCTTGCGCAAAATCTGGGCGCTGGGCAGTTTGGCAGGGTGCGCGAAGGTTTGCGCGCCAGCATGGCGTTCATGGCATCGGCTGTGCTGGTGGCTTGGCTGGTGTTGGCGCTGCTGCAGGGTCCCATAGTGTCCGTGTTTGCACTGCAAGGCGTGGGCGCCGACATAGTGCATGCTTTTTGCTCGTGGCTGGCCGCGAGTTTCTTCTTTTTGGGCGCTTTGTTTGTGGCCAACGCTGCGTTTAACAATTTAGGGCATCCGCTCTGGTCCACCGCTTTCAATTGGGGCCGAGCCACGCTGGGCACGATTCCCTTTGCATGGTGGGGCGCGCAATACGGGCCAGTGCAGGTGCTGGCGGGGCAGGCCTTGGGTGCAGTGCTGTTTGGTAGTTTGGCTGTGGTAGTGGCTTTTCGGCTCACGGCCAAGTTGGGTAAATAGCGTGTTGGTGGAGGGCTGCCTGTTTCCCGTCATGCGTTTGTACGGTCTCAGGGCGGCGGTGCTACTTCAGCTGTGCGGCTGTCCCCCGGCCTCGAGGCCTCCTCCTTGATGCCGCTGCGCTGAAGTAGCACCGCCGCCCTTCGCCTGCACACATGATTTCACATGATCCATTAAAATAGCGTAATGGCAAATGTCCCTGTGTTTTAAAGTGCCCACTAGTC